>LVAX01000109.1 GCA_001604215.1 Clostridiales bacterium Firm_18 | reverse complement strand
GAAAGCCTGCAGGGATGACTCCTTCGAGATTTATCTGGTAGGCTTGGATCGGTTGGAGAAGTGATTCAGGATTTTTTTGCCTTGGCAAGGTTCCTTGCTGCACCTTGGTGGTCAACCAATTCCAGAACTCTGATGAAGTATTGAATGGCCTGCTCTTTCCGATGATAATGCTCAAGCTCAAGAACTCCAAGATTGTTCAAAGCCTCTATCTGTGTCGGGTCTATTTCCACAATTGAGCAATACTGTTCATATGCGATGTCAAGATTCTTTGTCATCGCATCATGTGCTGTTTGCATACGTGAAAGAACATCAAGGACACGGTCATAGAGTTCAGCATTTGCAAGAATATCCATCCGCAAAACAATGAATTTCTTTTCTTTGCTGGAAATTACTTCCTTCTGGGCTTTTGCATACCAATCGATTGCATCCTGTCTTTTGCCGCTCAAATAGGCAATATCGGCAAGTAAGCGACAAAGCCTGAGACTTTCTCCATATGTCTGTATTGCTCCTAGAAGCTGTGTATACGCGTCTTCCATCTTGCCGGCACCAAACGTTATCAATGCCAGGTTGTACACCAATCCAACGGAGGGACCGCTGTGCTTGATGAGTTTTCGTGTGAAGCGTTCTGCTTCAGGCCAAGAATTCTGCACCATGGCGTTTAGCATTCTTCGTTGATAGTACCATTTCAATACATCCATACTTTCCCCACATGTTGATGCCGATGATTTTTTCCTCGGCATCAACTATTCACTGAGATTTTACAGTACGAATACACCAATAATCATCAGAACAGCCAACGTCGTGATGCCTTGTAACAAGGTAACACCAGTCTGCGTCTTGTAGGCGGTGGTAGTATCCATATCGGAGAACTGAGAAACCACCCAGAAATAACTGTCGTTTGCGTGTGAAACAGTCATGGAACCGGCTCCGATGGCCAGCAAGGCAAGGACCTTAGCAATCTCGCTAGTCCAGCCAAGTTGACCCATCAACGGTGCAATCATTGCACTAGTGACAATCATGGCAACAGTTGAAGCACCCATTGCGGTTTTAAGCAATGCTGCAATTAAGAAGGGAATCAGCAATCCTGCATTCATCTGCATTAAAGAGTTACTAAGTATATCGGCAATCGGCAGGGTCTTCAATACTGCACCGAGGGCACCACCAGCACCGGTAATAGCCAAAATACTCGCAGAACTCTCAATACCTTCACTGAGCCAGGTGAATGCGGCGCCTTTCTTTTCTGATTTGGGAATCAGGGTAACTGCAAGGCCTACGCCAAGAATCAAGGCGGTCACTGGATTACCTATGAAATCAAAGAAGGACTTTGCAACACCTGTTCCAAACGGAGCTGCAGGAAAGTCTGCTACTGACTTTAAAGCTATCAATACGATAGGAAGCAGAATTGGCGCAAAAGAACGAATTGCTCCAGGAAGCTTTCCATATTTTTCAACCAATTCTTCAAGAGAAACCTCGGGATTGGCTGGAATGTCGAACTTGCTGGAAATCTTCATTGCATAGAGATATCCAACCAACATGGGTGCAAGGGAAACCAATAAGCCAACAAGAATCACCAGACCCAAGTCAGCATTGAGCGTACCTGCCATGATGATCGGTCCCGGAGTAGGAGGCACCAGGCAGTGCGTCGAGTAAAGACCGCTGCTGAGACATGTCGCCATCACCG
Organism: Clostridiales bacterium Firm_18; assembly: GCA_001604215.1. Classification (GTDB taxonomy): domain Bacteria; phylum Bacillota; class Clostridia; order Monoglobales; family Firm-18; genus Firm-18. The sequence continues at coordinate 2,291 of LVAX01000109.1, read as the reverse complement.
CAAGCGAGATGCCGGATTTTGCAGCCAGTGCTCTATTGATTGGAGAAAGAATGACGAAACCGGAATCGCAGAATACTGGGATACTGACAATATAACCTGTGATACTCATCGTAAGGGGAGCGCGTTTCTTTCCTACTATATTCAAGATGGTATTGGCCATTGTCAAAGCAGCACCGGTTTTCTCGAGAATCGTCCCGATGATGGTTCCTGCAATGATGACAATTCCGATGCTTCCCAAGATGGAGCCGAAACCGGAGGTCAATGTGTTGATTAGTGCATCAACCGGCATTCCTCCCAGAATCCCTACAAAATACCCTGCTAGCAACAACACGATGAATGGATGCCACTTGAACTTGGATATCAAGAGTATCATTCCTACGATTGCGACAATGATGATTAGAAACAAATACCATCCTGCCATTTTTTCTTCCTCCTGTACTGATACTAAAAACCTTATTCTTCAAGAATAAGGGAAGATCCCAATGTATTATGAAAATGCATCTCGGAATTCTCTGTTGCCAAAACAATGGCATCGTTGCCGCTGCAATGGGATATTCCTAGAATTGAGATTCCCTGCCTTTTAAATTCATCAATTGTGGTTTTTGTACGACTCATATCTGATTCAACCAGATGGGTCCCTCCCAGCAGTGCATAGATAGGCGAAGAAAACTGCTGGCGTACCGTATCAAGCATATTGAGGATTCCTGGATGGGAGCATCCGACCAAAACAATCAATCCTTTGCTGCTTTCTACAACCAGAAGTACTTCATCCGAAAAATGATCCGGCATCCAACCGTTCGATGTCCTCACAACAAATCGGGGATGGATGGTCTCTTCAGGATGGAGATTGAAAAAGTTCGTGACCATCCAAATCCCTGGAAATATTTCTTTCTTTTCTTTGATTATTTCATGCTTGATACCGTGTTGTCTCAGATACAACGTATTAAAGTCATTGCCCAGATATTGGTAGGAAGCATTGAACCGAGCATATTTCGGGTTGAAAAACCCATCACCGGTATACAGGGTGTAGGGATGATTCGGGTACGTCTCTACCAATGGCCGAAACCCACCACTGTGATCATAGTGGCCGTGACTGAGTACTATATGCTCAACAGCATCCAAAGGCTTGTTCAGTTTTTGTGCGTTTTGCAAGAACGCTGAGCTTCTACCGGTGTCAAACAATACCGATATAGAATTCATCTCCACTAAGAAAGAGAGCCCGTGTTCAGCAATCATGCCGGTGTGCTCTCCTTCGGTATTCTCTTCAAGTGTGGTTATTTCAAGTGCCATCATAGATCCTTAATGAACATCTAACTCATCAGAGGTCTGACAAGTTGAGCTAACAATAAACCCTCCTCAGTCACCTTGTCAACGAAAATTTTTACAGAGTCCCATAATGCAATTGAATATCAGATAGAGCGTTTCGCAAGTGATCTTCCATTGCTTTGCTAGCTTCCTGTGAATCATGGTTCTTGATAGCTTGAAGCATCCTGCCATGTTCGATGATGGATGATTGTAATCTTCCTGGAGCATGCAGGCTCGCATACCACCCCTCATTGAGCGTTTGGTCCATGGTGCGCATCAGCACTGTAAGTGTTCGGTTCTTTGTTGCTTTTGCTATAGCCAAATGAAATGCGCTGTCACTTGCTATCGCCTTGGAAACATCACCATCTCCGACATGGGCGACGAAGGCGTCGTAATGAGACTGCAGAGCTTCCAAATCTTTTTCTTCGGCACGTTCACATGCCACCCAGGCTGCGTGTGGCTCGATCAACAAGCGAACCTCGAAATGTTCCCGCAAGGAATCTGCATTCTCTACCACCCACTCCTTCACCGGATGCCTCTTTGAAGTCATGTCGTTGATGAAAACACCCTTGCCCTGATAAACTTTCACTACGCCTGATACTTCCAACATACGCAAAGCCTCACGAATTGAAGACCTGCTTACTTCGAGTTTTGCTGAGAGTTGCTTTTCACTATAAAGCTTATCCCCCGGCTTGAGTTGTTCAGTCCGAATAATTTCGTTGATGGCATCGGTAACCATGATTGATAGACGTTCTTTCTTGAGCGATTGCATGTGCGTATCGTAACGCTTAGTGTGCAATGGTGCAAGTAATCTTACTCTGGCAATCGATGTGTGTTTCTTCTATACTGGTTTTATGGAACCCATACACACAGTCGTAGTCATCGACGGCCAGGGTGGAAGCCTCGGAAAAAGTTTGGTTGAAGCAATAAAGAAACGATTCGAACAGGTATACGTGCTGGCCATCGGGACCAACAGTCTTGCTGCA
>LVAX01000108.1 GCA_001604215.1 Clostridiales bacterium Firm_18 | reverse complement strand
GCCAAAAAAAACACGCCAACGGCGTGTTTTTGGTGCGCCATCAGACGAGGGCGTTCATCAAATGTGCCTGTGACACATTTGATAGCCCGAGAGTCCCTGCGTGGTGAAGCCGAGCATCCTGCGACGGCTGAGCCCGTCGGAGCGAAGCGGAGAATGGCCAAAAAAAACACGCCAACGGCGTGTTTTTGGTGCGCCATCAGGGACTCGAACCCGGGACCCATTGATTAAGAGTCAAAAATGATTTGCAAATTATAATTTAGTCTATTAAAATAAATGCAGTTATATCAAGGTTTACAGCGTTTTGCATTTGGTAAAAATAAGTATTAGTTGGTGTTTATAAGTTAAAATAAACACCAAATAAACACCAAATAAACACCAAGAAAAAAGACGGTACCGAAGTACCGCCGCTACCTTATGAAATTTATTGGAATTTATTGTTTCAAGGCAAAGTAAAAAGAGTTCAATTGCCCCTTCTTTTTTTATTAGTTGCCACCGTTAATATGCTTCCATTCACCGTTGACCGCATGAGCAAATAATTCATAAACATCATAATTTTTATCAATATAATCGTCAATTGTTTTTGCATAACTAACAACTTTTTTATCTTCGCTTATGTTGAAACGATTGTGTGCAAAAACTTCTTTTTTGTCAACATTTTCTTTATAATCGTGATATTCGTAATAATTAACATTACATTCCATTTGTTCTAAAACTGCCCTTAACGGCGCATAAGTCCGTCCTTCATAGATAAAATTAGGTACATCAACCTTTACGCCGTTTGCATATATCGTTACGTCATTCTCCAGCACGTCTATTTTGCTCCATACACCACTTGCATAACTACCGGCGGCAAATGATATTACCAAGCCGCAAACAAGCCCTAAAACAAATTTTTTCATGTGTAATCACCCCTTTAAAAATTATAAGTATATTATACTATATTTTTCAATTATGTCAAGTTTAACAAATTAGCCGCCTCGTCTGCGTACCCGTCTTTTTTTGGTGGTGTAATTTAACGAACTCATCTTTTTTTGGTTGCATAATTTCGCAAACTCATCTTTATTTATGTTCACATAATTTCACATACTCAGGCTTGTTTGTCCTTAAAATTTCTCAATAAAGAAGCGCCCCATCCGGAGCGCCCCGCTACTGTTTTATGATGCCTGTTTAATTCTGCTTAACCTCGGCTTTTTCCTCTTAACTTTTTGCCCCGCTTATGCCTAATGAATACACTCAATCATCAGCTTTACAGCCTCTTTGAAGCCTACTGTGTAATACGTATCTCTTGCCGCAGCCATATTACCAACATAAAGGTCATTAAGTTTATTTATCAAGTCCAATTCATCATTTTTTCCAAGATTTAATGATTTAACCGTTTTTTCTACCAGTGGGAAAAATTCATCATCGGCAGCTTTGGAGGCTCTTGACCGCGCTTTTTTGGCAATGGGTACAATATCCTCCGGCAAGCCGTTCATGTTTATAACGCCGTCATATTCGGCTTCAAGGTACCTTTGGTATATTTCCTGCCTTTTAGCTTGCAAGTCCTCATTAAGGGTATATGTTGCGCCCTCGGCCGTTATGGTTTTGCCTTTTTGATTTAATCCGATTGAGGCATTTTCTCCGGTCGCTTCGCGGTACCTTTTTTCAATAAGGATTACGCTGTTCTGCCATTTGAACGGCTTCAATACTTCCTTGTCTACAAGATACTTATGTAATGCACTCGAAACAAGTGCTTGCAGAGAGTAATTTTATATAAACAATGCCCCACCGGGCAAATGTTATTTTTTGAAACTATCTATTATGGTTACAACGCTGTTAATGCCGTTTTTGTCGCGTAATTTCTTCCATTCGGCTTCGGTATATTTTTTGCCGTTAAAGATATAATCATTACCGTCAATTATAAGTACCCCATACAATCCGGATGGCTTTATTTTCTCTTGCAGCTTTTCAATGCGTTTATGTAATGTTTTCACCTTGTATTCCCTTCTTTCTCTCTAACTATCTTCAACTATCTTTAAGTTCATTTATTTGCCGTTCCAATGCCTCTAAGCGTGGAATAATCTCTGCCTGCTCCGTCATCTTCAAAGAGTATTCTAAAACGGTTCTGCAAGCTGTAAGCCTTACTTGCGGCGGGTTGTCGGTGTTGTTCATTATCTCGGTTACGGTTTCGGTTGCTTCTGCTATTTGCGCTTGTAAATACGTTGTGCTTTGTGACAGTAATTCAGCTTTTGCCTTATTATACTTTTCTTTGAAGTTTTCCTTCCTCAGATAGCCGTATAAAGTGCTTTCTGGCATTTTTAAAGACTTTGCGGCCGCTCTTATGGTCGGATGTACCAACAGCTCATTTATTATCAGCTCCGATTTATTGTTCTGCATTTACCCCCACCCCCTTTATATTCATGTTTTATGCAATTTAGAATTATATACCCCGTATATTTTTTGATTTATATGTATAATTATACACTAAAACTAATAATTATGCAAATTTATTGTACTGCAATTTTGCGTTTATGCAGAAGCGCCCATTCCGGTTGGCTTGTGAACGTCGATTTGTACTCCGTAAGCGATATATGCCGTGTCGGGTAATAATCTTTCATGAGCAGATAAGCATTTCTGCTTATACCAAGCTTTTGAAGTGCTTTCCTCTCTATGCTTTGCACCGCCTGTTTTGATATGCCCCTTGTTTTCCCGACTTCTTTATATGTCATGCCGTATCAGCAAATAAACACGCTCGGGGACACCTTTAAGCTTACAAGCTTCCCTGCGGACTTCCCCGACAATATGAAATTGTGCAAAAGTAAGAAATTTGCAGTTATGCTCCGGATTATATTTCTTGACCGCCCTTGCAAGCCCCAAATATGCCGTTTGCATTAAATCCTCCACGTCTATTACTGTACTTTGAAACGGTCTGACACATTTGTAAATAAATCACTTGTTTTGTATATATAGTTCTCCTGTTAAGTCCTGTCCCTGCTTTATAAGCATAACCATTTCCTCATTTGTCATTGACACCCCGCTCCAATCCGAATATAATATTATTAACTTAATCAGTAGCGGGGCTTCCTGCCGTGTGCCTGTCATTCGCCTTGACAGGTATTTTTATTCCCAAATAGAATATTATCCATTTTCGCCTTACTCTGCTTTGCAATATCAAGCCGCCGATTATTACCGTTTACGGCAACTGCTCGGCATCTTTCTATAACACGCTGATATGTACGTTTTAAATCTATATCCTGTTCCTGTGCTATTTGGTTGGGTGTTAGGTTGGTTGTAATTATCATAGGTCTTTTAGCCCTATAACGAGAATCAATAATTTTATATATCTGCTCATTTGCAAATCCTGTTTCCCTTGTAGCTCCGAAATCGTCTATAATAAGCAATTCACAGCTTTGAATTTTTTCGAGAAGTTCCTCTTTTTTGCTGTCGCCGTAACCGCTTATTCTATCAAGTAAATCGGCAATATTTGCTATCATAACGCTTTCTTCCTGTTCAAGCAAAGCATTACCGATACAGCAAGCCGCAAAGGTTTTCCCGGTGCCTGTATCGCCATATAACAATAATCCGGCGTTCTCGTCATTCTTAATCTCGTCATCCCATGCTTTCACATAGTTTTGCGCCCAATCCAAATCGCTATCATTGTCCGCAACATCAAAGGTCATGTTTAAATACTGCTTATCAGTAACATATCTTTGTTTAAGCATATCAACACGCATTAAATGTTCCCTGCGTTTTTCGGCTTCCTGCTCCTTGTCGTATTGCTCCCTTCGACACTTACACATCACAGGGAATGTGTCGGGAATAAAAGCGGGTTTTGGCTCTGCACTTTCCCAAGTTGAAAAAATTTCCTTCGGTGTATTGCATTTGCCGCAATGCAGCAAATCGTCTTTTATGTAGTCACCTTCTTTGTAAGAATCTCTTTCTTGTGCCGGAATTGTAACGGCTTGTTTTACTGCTTCCATGAGTAATACCCCCTTTTAAAATAATTCTTGGTTTTCATAGTCTATTTGCTTTGATACTTTACCCTGCGGCAATAACTCTTTATAATTGCTATCAAGGTAATCAACATAACCGCTATTGAAAAATGTGCTACCCTGTTTATAATATTTAAGCTCTGTGCCATTTGCTTGCTGTTCGGACACATAGCGGTCAATCGCTCTTTTGAGTTCATCATAGCCGATTTTAAATAATTTCTCACGCTGTGTTTTTTTAACGTCATTCTTTCCACGCTTGACAGGGTATAATTCCCATACACATTCAAATAGAGTATTAACCTCTTTTGCACAAGAGTTATTTGTTTTGTTTTGTTTAGTTTCGTTTAGTTTATTTAATGGTAAGCAATTGTGACCGCTTTGTGTAATGTCTTGTGTAATGTCTTGTGTAATGTCTTGTGTAACATTATGTGACACAAAAGGTATAATGGTATAAAAACCGCACTGACTGCCTGTGCCTTTTTTGTAGATGATACGCCCCTTTTGAATTAAAACATTTCTTACACGGTCTAATTCTTGACGGGATATCCCTAACGCTGATACAAGCGTTGTATTGGCTACGGAAAAACTGCTTATCCAACCACACCTATTGTTGAGGCTCATTAATTTATGCCATAACGCTTGTGTGTTGCCTGATATGCTGTTAAAGTCCAACCAATTATAAAACGCATTTATCTCGGCTATGTAGTTCATGCCTTATACCCCCGATATTCTTCTTATACCGTTATAACTAATAATTTGCGGTTGCTGTGCGGGAATTTCGCCTTGTAGATATTGTTCTAATACCTCCATGTTTACAAGCGTCTTTCGCCCTATTTTTACGACACCGCCCACAGATCCGCTTTTAACTAAAGTAGTTAATCCATAAAGCGTTAATGCGCTGTTTTTGTCTTTCTCCTTCAACTCGTTAAAAGCTTCGGAGATAAGCCTCATTCTTGGCATTTAAATCGCCCTCCGTTCTTTCTTTAAGCCCTCGATGATAGCCATAATTTCAGCTTTCTTTTCATCCGGCAATTCTTTGCGAAGCATAACGCTGAACATTCCATCTGTTTTAGGTGGTTGCATAGCATAAGCAACTTCCCAAAACTTCAACCCTGCCTCTCTTATTTTGCCTCTGATGTCCATATTACACATATTTTTCACACTCCTTTATTCTTGTTATTTGTATTATATCATGCATTTTGTATAAAATCAACCCAAATTTAATAAATTATTTTTTACAAATTTATTGTTATTATTGTTGACAATTTAAAAAATGTATGTTAATATACAAATAAATATATAATATAAGGAGATGATATCTTTGACTGAAAAAAATATAATCAGTCAGCGAATTAAAGAATTGCGTTTTAATTCAGGGTTAAAACAAAAGGAATTTGCAAAAAAAATAAGTGTATCCCCCGCTTCTTTATCCGCCTATGAAACAACTGTAAAAAACCCACCAATAGAGGTATTGTGCAGAATTGTAAAGGAATTTAATGTAACGCTTGACTGGCTTTGTGGATTAGATAACAAAATAAGAAAGATGGGAAAATTTTCAGAAATGATAAAAGCTTTTGTTGAAATTGCAGAATTTGAAACTTTAGACTTAGAGTATGTTTTTGAAAAAGGTCCTCATTTAAGGATATATACTTGCGGGGAGTTAAATTATTTTTTTAGCGAGTGGATAAAGATATACAAGTTATACAAAAACAAAACCATAGATAATTCTTTATACGAAGCGTGGGTTGAAAAACAATTGCAAGAACACAATTACAAAATATAAATATCGGGAGGTGTAAACAATGGCAAACGTCACAAAACGGGGTAATTCATACCGAATAACGACGTCGCTCGGCTATAACGCGAACGGTAAACAGATCCGGAAGTCAATGACCTATACCCCCGCTCCCGGCATGACCGAAAAACAGCTTGAAAAGGAAGTTGAACGGCAAGCTTTTATCTTTGAGGAAAAATGCAGAACAGGGCGTATTCTCGACGGTAATATTAAATTTGCTGATTTTGCCGAACGGTGGTTCTCAGATTATGCAAGCCGACAGCTGAAAGCTAAAACCGTTGAAGGATACAAAGCCCTAATGGGACGTATAAACGCCGCTATCGGACATATTTCCCTTGATAAGCTGCAACCCCTTCACCTTATGGAATTTTACAAGAATTTAAGCGAGAACGGAATACGTCAGGATATAAGATACAAGGCTACTCCGCTATTCATGGAAACAATGAAGCATAACCGGCTGACCGTTGCAAAGCTTTCTGAATTGTCCGGCGTTTCAACCTCTACCATAACAAGCTGCAGGCTTGAAAGAGCAGTAATGCACGAAAGCGCCGAAGCTTTAAGCAGAGCATTAAAAACGGATGCAAGCAAGCTTTTTATACCTTTGGATAAAGACAACCGCTTAACCTCAAATACAATACTTCATCATCACAGGCTTATTTCAGCAATACTCAATACCGCCGTACATTGGCAAGTTATTACCGCTAATCCATGCGCTCGGGTAAAGCCTCCAAAGCTTGACCGGAAGGAAGCCCATTACTTAGACGATAATCAAACGCTTGAATTATTGGAATGCTTAAGCCGTGAGGAACTAAAATATCAAGTGATGATAAAGCTGCTTATATATTCCGGTGTAAGGCGTGGCGAATTATGCGGACTTAAATGGGGGGATATAGACTTCGACAATAAGCTTGTAACGATAGAGCGAGCTGTTTTATATACAGCTGACAAAGGATTATACGAGGATACGCCGAAAAACGAAAGCTCAAAAAGGGTTGTCAAATTAGCTGATGAAATCTTTTCACTCTTACAGGAATACAAAATGAAATATAACGCCGACCGGGTAAACGCCGGGGACAGATGGATTGAAACAGGATATATCTTTACGCAATGGAATGGAAAGCCCATACATCCGGATACAATTACAGGGTGGTTCGGAAAGTTCATTAAAGCTCATAGCTTGCCGAAAGTATCAATTCACTCATTAAGGCATACAAACGCTACGCTGATGATTGCAAACGGTGTTGACCTTAGAACAGTGTCAAAAAGGCTCGGACACTCCAATATGTCAACTACAGCAAATATTTACACTCACGCCGTTAAATCAGCCGATGAAAGAGCAGCGGAAGTGTTGCAGGATATACTAAAGCCAAAGCAGAAAAATAATAAAGCAAACTGACCGCCGAGAAGGCGGTTTTTTGTGCAATAAACACCAAATAAACACCAAAACACTAAAGCAAGGCTATTAGTTAAAAAATAACAAAAGCCCGTAACCCTTATGGTTATTGGCTTTTTTATTGGTGCGCCATCAGGGACTCGAACCCGGGACCCATTGATTAAGAGTCAATTGCTCTACCAACTGAGCTAATGGCGCTTATTAACTTTTTGAACCAGCGAAGATTATTATACAACAACAGTTTTCTTTTGTCAATAGTTTTTGCAGCCTTGGTTTTATGTAGTTTCTTACTTTTTATAAATCATAAAATGCCCGCCCTAAAAAATATTATTATTGTCCCTCAATACCCCTACAAAAGCTTCGACTATTTCGGGATCAAACTGCGTAGACGAACAGGCAATCAGTTCTCCAATCGCATCCTCTACACTTCTGGCAATGCTGTACGGCCTGTTTGACGTCATAGCATCGAAACAATCCGCAACTGTTAAAACTCTTGCCAAATACGGTATTTGTTCACCGGCTAATCCTGTCGGGTATCCACCGCCGTCATACCGCTCATGGTGGTGCAGAATAATCGGAATAGAATCGACTAAAGATTTGACCGGCGATACAATATCAACGCCATAAGCGGGATGCTGCTTTAACATATCCCATTCTTCTTTTGTAAGCGGCATTTTTTTATTTAAAATTTCTTCCGGGATATTAATTTTACCTATATCGTGAAGGTATGCCCCGTATTTCAATATTTTTTTATCTTTATCATTGATTTTAAGCGCATCGGCTATAATTCCGCAATAAACCACAACTCTTTCAATATGCCTGTATGTATATTTATCCTTTGAGTTAATAACGCCAATCAAGGTTTTCATAGAGTTGATGATTGACATATCATCTTCTTCAACAATATCGCTTTTTAATTCTTCCAAAACGGATTGAAATGTTTCAACCCTATTCCTGTGAAAGCTTTTTGCCCTGTACAACGCGTCATCCGCACATTTAATAAGCTCATCCTTATTTTTAGCCTTTGTAGGGTAACATCCGATGCCAATTGATACCGTTATCTTCTTTACTTCGTTATATTTTTTGTCGAAGGTTTTTTCGATATCTTTTCTAATGGTTTCCGCAAAACGCACAGCGTCTGCTTCTGCCGTATCATACATTATAACGGTAAATTCCTCGCCTCCATAACGAGCCGCTATGTGCGACGGCTTTAAATGGCTGCTTATTCTTGCTCCGATTTCTTTGAGAACTTCGTCCCCTATCTGGTGTCCGTACAAGTCATTAAAATATTTAAAATAATCTATATCAATAAACAACAGAGAAATAGGCTTTCCGTTGCTTTCCGCCTGATTAATCATATTTGACAATGCCGATTGAAAGTAACCGTGCGAATATAATCCGGTCAAATCGTCGCGGTTTGCCAGATTAGACATTTTAGAGCTGTATTGGGCTTCAACACTGCGATAATACCCGACCAGCCATGTAACTATAAGAAAGCTGCCCACTAAAATCAGATCAATCTGGAAAAAAGTATTCGGCTTGACGGGGGCTTTTATCAAGTCAATAGCAAGAACTATTGCAGAACTGGCAGCGCTTACAATAAGCCCGTATTTAACCCCGTGCTGTATTGTAACCGAAATCATAATAAAAAAGAAAATAATTTTATACGGGCTTTCATTTGCTCCGGATAAAAGAATAAGTAGTGTGTCAAGCAATAAAAATATAACGGTTTCAGTGACATCATATACTATATACTTTTTATTTTCGAGATTTTTTTCATTATATCTTTTTTTGTAATACTCTGCAAGAAATAACAACAAAATAAAAAGTAAAGAAAGAACAACACATGCTATGATTGTTTGATATTGAACGTAAGAAAAATTCATTTTTAACAATGTATAGCTGTCTTTTACTAATATCGGAATTTCAACAAATACGGCAACCGCAAAAAACACAAGTGACATTAGTTTAACGGTTATTACCAACTCGCCGATTTTCATTAATCGTTCGTTATCAAACCTTTTCATAGCAAAGTCTCCCGTAATCAATACTAAAAAAATAAAGCAAATAATAAACTTTACAGGGGGTTAACACCCCCTGTAAAAAGTTTGCTTAACCAAGAATGCTTGGTTCCTTCGGCTGATGTCCTCCCCAATGGCAAGCGCCAACTGAAATAGCCGTTGCAATAAAGGTAAGTACTGCAGCCCCGACTGTTGCCATTAAAAATGTAAGTTTTTTCATTGTTTTCCACCTCCTATGTAATTAATATATCTAAAGGGCAGTTCCATTTTTTCAACGGTTTTATGCCCTATAGAAGTTAGGGTAAAAGCTTGCCACGTATATCCCGCGCATATAAGCAACGCATAATATAAATAATCGGTGGTTCTCATGTTAAAATTAATTAATAAAATTGCAATGCAAATTATTCCGTAAATGCATAACGTCCTGACGGATTTTGCCTTCAGCTCTTTGATTTTTTCTTCTTTAACAATTGGCTTGTTCGGCGAATCCTTTGGCGCAAGCTTTTTTATGATGACAAACGATATAACAAACGTAACGATAAAATACATAATTGTTTGCCAAATGCCCAGCAGCGGCTTTATGCTTTTAATTATCAAAGCAAACCCCACGGCTACTACTGCGCCTATACTTGCACACCTTAAAGGCGTGGTTGAATGAGCGCCGCCGGACGTTTTTCTGAGAATGGCAGCAGAAAACGAAACAACCAGCGACTCGATAAACACGCCAAGCAGGGCGCCGAATATTAATACCATACTCAATGACAGTACCGTATCCAGCAGAATATATGCGCCGTAGGCAATAACCTCTTTTTTGTCCTTATCATATTTTAATGTTTGGGCAATGTAACAAGCAATACTATTTGAAAGCTTTTCAAACACCATTCTTATTTGCCGCCTTCCTGGCTCTTTTTTTGGAATAATAAACAATAAACCCTATACTAAACAAAAAAGCAAGCGGAATCAGGCCGATTACCGTTCTGATTTTCGGGTCGGTTTCTAATAGCTCCATATTAAACTTAAACAAACCCAAGAGTAAAAAAGTAAACCATTCGCACAAGTATGCTATAACGTACGTCACAACCCCATATATGGAAGATAATAATATACTTGCTTTTCCCCATACAACTGCAATAATAACCATTACAATAAGCAAAATAACCGAATGAACGCCAAAATTAACATACGGTCTGATTATAAATGCAAGAACGGCATATGAAATGCTTGATATTACATACAATACTTTTTCATTTCTTATATTTATATTTGCTAATGTAAAAAATAATAAAACAAAGGCGAAACCTTGAGGTATTCCTGTAATAAACAGTTCAAATAATTTTTGTTCCCACATAAAACCACTCCTTTTTAATATTAAAGTACGATATTTTGATTAAACCGCTATTCTTGCTTTAATCCCCCTCAAGTTAAAGCAATTTATAGCATAGGGTTGTCCGGTTTTTCAATTTAACTATAATTGGAATTTTCCTTTGCCTACCAGTAAGAAATTATGCAAAAAAATGCGTAATTTCATACCGACATTCGAGTTTGCATTTAATTTATTTCCCTTAAAGCAAACCGGCAAGAACCACCGGCTGCCTTAAGTATTGTTTTTTAAGCATCATACAATTGAAAATCTAATTTTTTGGAACAGTTGCTGCATTTTTATCAGAATTCCATATCACAACCTCGAAAATAATTTAAATCTTAAATAATAATTAAAGAAAAAATAACTATGATAACAGTATTATACATTTCTTATCATACTACGATTTTAACAGAATGTCAATATATTTAAGCTATTTTTATTATTTTTCCCCATAATATTTTGTTTATAAACTACATATAAATGTTATAAATATTCATTATTTTACAATTTTATTGCACAAAAAATATGGGGTAAGATCCCCATATTTTTTAAAAACAAAATCTTACATTTTTTCAGGTTCCGGATAATCCGTGCCGAAGGTTTCTACCGTGACCTTTTTCATTTTCTGGTCTTTAAGCGGTTTATCCTTTGCATCCCGCTCCGCATTGACGATTTTATCGACAACATCCATTCCTTCTATAACCTTTCCGAAGGATGCATATTGATTGTCAAGGTAAGGATAATCCTTAACCATTATAAAAAACTGGCTTCCCGCGCTGTCCATGCTGGTGGCTCTTGCCATCGATAAAACGCCTCTTGTGTGCTTCAAATCGTTTTTAAAGCCGTTTGCGGTGAACTCACCCTTTATGGAATAACCCGGCCCGCCCGTTCCGTTTCCCTTGGGGTCGCCGCCCTGAATCATAAATCCCGGAATTACGCGATGGAATATCAAACCGTCATAATAGCCCTTTTTTATTAAAGAAACAAAATTACGTACGGTATTCGGAGCAATGTCGGGATACAGCTCTGCCTTAATTATACCCCCATCCTCCATTTCAATTGTTACAACCGGGTTTTTTGTCACATTAAGCTCCTCCTTTTTTTGTGCCGGCGGCTGCGCACCGCAGCCTGTCAGCATCAGCATTGCAGCTAATAAAAATATAAATTTCATACTTGTTCATAACCTCCTGAGATTGGTGATTGCCTTTTTTACCTGATTTGTTGATGTGCCGCCTGCGACATCCCTTTGGTCTATGCAGCTTTCGAGGGATACAACGGAATATATATCCTCACCGAATAAATCGCAAAACTCCTTGAACTCCTGCAAGGTAAGCTCTTCAATACCTTTACCAGCTTTAATGCAATAAGTCACCATTTCTCCAATTACCCTATGGGCATCCCTGAACGGCAATCCTTTTTTTACAAGATAATCGGCCGCATCCGTTGCGTTTGTAAAACCGCCGGATGCTTCCTTTTTCATTTTTTCCTTTTTTATCTTCATTGTGGCAAGCATTTTTGTAAAAACGGGCAAGGTCATCAATACGGTATCTACTGCATCAAAAACCTGCTCCTTATCCTCCTGCATGTCCTTGTTGTAAGCAAGGGGCAAACCTTTCATAACAGTCAGCAACGCTATTAAATCACCGTAAACGCGCCCGGTTTTCCCGCGCGCAAGCTCCGCCACATCCGGGTTTTTCTTCTGCGGCATAATACTGCTGCCGGTGGAATATGCGTCGTCAAGTTCAACAAACCCGAATTCGCCGCTCGACCACAGTATTGTTTCCTCGGCAAGCCTTGAGATGTGCATCATTATCATCGACAAAACAAAGCAGGTTTCAATTGCAAAATCCCTGTCCGATACAGCGTCTATGCTGTTTCGCGTAACCGAGCCCATTCCAAGGCGCGAAGCCGTAAAATCACGATCGAGCGGATATGTCGTACCCGCCAAGGCGCCGCTTCCGAGTGGCGAAACATTTATCCTTGAAATGCATTGCCTTATCCGCTCCCCATCACGAATAAACATCTCACAATATGCCAAAAGGTGATGCGAAAACAGCACCGGCTGCGCCTTTTGCAGGTGTGTATATCCCGGCATAATAACGTCAATATTTTTTTCAGCAAGGTCAATCAAGGTGTTTATAAGCTCTTTTACATGCTTGTATATTTTTTCACACTCATCGCGCAGGTAAAGCCTTAAATCAAGGGCAACCTGGTCATTCCTGCTCCTGCCGGTGTGCAGCTTTTTACCCACATCCCCAATCCTCTCAATCAAAAGGCTTTCGATATTCGTATGAATATCCTCCGCCCCGGCGGAAAACTCCACGGTGCCCTCTTCGATATCCCTTAAAATTTCGCCAAGGGTTCTGACAATCAAATCCGCATCGCTCTTTGGTATAATCCCTTGCTTGCCCAGCATTTCGCAATGGGCTATGCTCCCAAAAATGTCACAGCGGTATAATCTTGAATCAAACCGGATGGACGAATTAAAATCATCAACCAGGCTGTCGGTTTTTTTAGAAAACCTGCCGCCCCAAAGCTTTTTCATATGAAAATCAGTTTCCTTTCTTGTTTTTACTATGCATAAGCGCCCTAACCTTAATCGGCAGCCCGAAAAGGTTTATAAAGCCCTCCGCGTCCTTTTGGTTGTATACCTCATCCCGGCCGAAAGTTGCTATTTCTTCACTGTATAGCGAATACGGCGATTTTACGCCCGCGGGTGTGCAATTGCCCTTATAAAGCTTCACGCGCACCGTCCCCGATACCGTTTTCTGGGTTTCGTCCACAAAAGCGGAAAGCGCTTCCCTCAGGGGGGTGTACCAGTTGCCGTCATAAACAAGTTCGGCGAACTTAATCGCAACCTGTTCTTTGTAGTGAAGAGTCTGCCTGTCAAGGCACAAGTACTCAAGCTGCTTGTGTGCGATATAAAGCACCGTTCCCGCCGGGGTTTCATATACTCCCCTGCTTTTCATACCGACCAGGCGGTTTTCGACTATATCGGCAATGCCGACGCCGTTTGCACCCGCAATTTCATTCAGCTTTTCTATTAGCTCAACGGGGCCGTACTGCTTCCCGTTTAGTTTTTTCGGGATGCCCTGCTCAAAATCAATTTCTATATACTCCGGGCTGTCGGGCGCTTTTTCCGGCGGGACAATAAGCTTTAACAGCTTGTCAAACTCGGGCTCGTTCCACGGATCTTCAAGGTCCGACCCCTCGTGTGAAAGATGCCATATATTCCTGTCCCTGCTGTAATTGTCCTGCTTTGTAACAGGAATGGGAATATTCCTTTTCTGGGCATATTCAATGGCATCCTCCCTTGATTTTATGTCCCATATCCTCCACGGAGCTATTATTTTCAAATGAGGTGCAAGCGCTTTTACGGCAAGCTCAAACCTTACCTGATCGTTCCCCTTGCCGGTTGCGCCGTGGCATATGGCAACCGCGCCCTCCTTTAAAGCTATATCAACCAAACACTTTGCTATGCATGGGCGGGCGTGCGAGGTGCCGAGCAGGTATTTGCCCTCATACACCGCCTGGGCCTTTAACGTCGGGAAAATAAAGTTTGTTACATACTCTTCTCTTAAATCCTCAATATACAGCTTTGAAGCCCCGGATTTAACCGCCTTTTCCTGCAAGCCCTCCGTTTCCTTGCCCTGGCCCACATTCCCGCATACCGCTATAACCTCATAGTCATAGTTTTCAATAAGCCACGGTATTATTATGGATGTGTCAAGCCCTCCCGAATAAGCCAATACTACTTTTTCTTTTGCCATACTTAAAACCTCCGCTTTTTTATTTATTCTTTATTCATATCATATATAAACTTTAACCCTTGCAATGTAAGCATCTCGTTAATCACATCGATGCTTTTTGTTTCTTTCGCTATCATGTGCGCAAGGCCGCCCGTTGCGATTACCTTTGCGTTGCCGCCAAGCTCCTTTTTCATTTTCTTTACGATATAGTCCACCTGACCCGCAAAACCGAAAACCGCACCCGCCTGCATGCTTTCGACGGTATTTTTTCCGATTACGTTTTCAGGCACCGCTATATCAACCCGCGGAAGCTTTGCCGCCTTTGCAAAAAGGGCGTCCATCGAAATTTTTATCCCTGCGCAAATAATACCTCCCAAATAATCGCCCTTTTCGGTAACGGCGCAAAAGGTTGTAGCCGTTCCGAAGTCAACTATAATAACAGGCCCGCCGTACAGCTTTAATGCGGCAACCGCATTAACTATCCTGTCGGCGCCCACCTCTCTTGGGTTGTCGTACAGGTTATTGATTCCGGTAACGGTTTTCTCGGAGACGGTTATCGGAACCTTGCCCAGATATTTTTCGGCGGCAAGATTTAAAGAATACATGACAGGCGGGACAACGGAAGATATTATCACGTCGCAAATATCCTGCCTGGAAATTCCGGCAAACGAGAAAAACTGCAGCATCAAAAGCCCCACCTCATCCGCCGTCCTGTCGGCAACGGTTACAATCCTCCAGTTTGAAACAAGTTTGTCCCCGTCAAATATCCCCATGCAAGTATTGGTATTTCCCACATCAATCGCCAGTATCAATATTTATGCACCTCTATTTTTCCGTTTTCGATTATTATATACCCGTTTGACGAAGGATTTAAAAGCCTTACCCCGTCAACCTCTTTGTTAAACGGCAAATGGGTATGCCCAAACAAAGCATACTTTGCGCCAAGCCTTTTGGCATGCGCCGCAAGGTGCTCCATGCCCGATTTAACGTTAAATCTGTGCCCGTGTGTCATAAAAAACCGCTCCCCGAAAAATTCGGCGATAAGCTCTGCGGGTGCCCTTGTAAAAAAATCATTGTTTCCTTTTATACTGTACATTTCAATATCAGGGTATGCGTTTTTTATATTCACGGCATCCGATGTCATATCTCCCAAATGAATAACCTGCGAGGGCGCAAGCCGCTTGATAATAAACAGCGCATCTTCTATTTTGTAATGGGTATCGGATATAATCAGAATTTTCATAGGAATATTATACCACGCTTTTTCATAATTGCAAACACCAATTTAAAATTTTTGCATAATATAAAATAAGGAGGTGTTATTATGCGTAGAAGGGAAGGCAGCAGTAACATACTGTTTTTTATATTAGTATTTTTGATACTCTTTTACGAATAACTAAAATAACAACGCCATACAGTATAGTATGGCGTTAAAATAAACACGGGCAGCCCTGAATGCCACTTTAAAAGGAGGTTTGATTTTTTTGGATATTAACAGTTTTTTGAGCAATTTCAGCAAGGACTCGGTAAAGCAGCTTGAAAGTATGGTAAATACTCCCGCGGGGCAGCAACTGATGAAAAAACTGAAAGGCTTTGATAAAAACGAGCTTAAGCGGCGAATAAGCGCCATGGACAAGGGAGACTTGCCCAGGGAAGAATTAATCAGGCAGTTAACAAATGACCCTGAACTAATAAAAAAACTTAATAATTTTTTAGATAGGAAGTGATAAAATGTCGGATAGCATGGACAAAGCAATAGGCCAGCTTAAGGATATGCTCTCTACCGAAGAAGGTCAAAAAGAAATAGAAGGTATTTTAGAGGGAGTACAGCAATATAGCTCAAGCCCTTCCGCTTTGAGCGGCTCCAACAAAAGGCCCTTTAACACAGACGCTTTTATGCGGATTAAAAACATTATGGACAAAATTCAATCGGACAACGACCCGAGAATTCAGCTTCTTGCATCGCTCAGGCCGTATATAAGCAAAAGCAGGGGTTATCATATCGACAATGCAATAAAAATAATGTCTCTGGGCAAGCTGCCTTACTTATTAAGAAACAACCGGAAATCCGATTAATGCAAAATTGGAACTAAAGCCTTCGCCGCGCAAGCCAAAATTCCGGCCCGGTCTATATTGCGGCGGGAACCGGCTAAAAGGGGGGATATAATAAGTTGTATAAAAAGTATTACAGTCCGTTTGAAGAACAACCGATAAAAAAAGAATATGCAGCCGAGGTAATCAAACCCGAAAAGCTTGATCCGGCAATGGAAGATATAAAAATAGAAGATACAAGAATAACGGAAAAAAAGAAGTCACATAATGGTGGCTTCTTTGGGAATATATCAACGGAGGATTTAATACTGCTCGGTATTTTAATCCTTCTTCTGACGGAGGAAAAGGAAAACAGAGATATCCCTTTGATATTGGGCATAGGTTTTCTGCTTCTTATAGAATACATAGACAATTAATACTACACGACAAAGCCTCCGTTGGGGCTTATAACCTGACCGGTTATATAATCGTTTTTTTCATCCGCAAGATAAAGGGCACACTCGGCAACGTCAAAGGGTGTGCCAAGCCGCCCCGACGGGATTTCTTTTTTCAGTTCGCCAAGCTCCGCCTCTGTGTAATCCTTTAGCATATCCGTTTCAATTATACCCGGCGCAATGCAGTTCACCCGGATGCCGGAGGGTGCAAGCTCTTTTGCAAGGGCCTTCGTAAGCCCGATAACGCCTGCTTTGGCGGCGGAATAATGTACCTCGCACGAGGCCCCTACCATACCCCATACGGAGGATATGTTTATTATCCTGCCCTTTTTGTTTTTTATCATATGTTTGGCTGCGCACTGACAGCAGTTGAACACCCCGCCCAAATTAATATCCGTTACAGTGCGCCAGTCGTCTTGCGTTATGTCGGTAAAAAGCCTTGTCTGGGCAACCCCCGCGTTATTTACAATAACGTCCAAGGCGCCAAACACCTCAACGCAAAACGAAACCATGTCATCCACCTGGCCGTGTTTTGAAACATCCGCTTTGAAAGCATGGGCATTACAGTTCGATTTTTTAAGCATCTCTAAAAGCCGCATTGCTTCTTGCTCTGAATGCAGGTAATTAATCAATACGTTATACCCTTCCTGCGCAAACCGCATTGCAGTAGCCCGTCCGATTCCGCGAGACGCGCCGGTAATTATAACTGTTCTTTTATTCATAAAACAGCCAATCTCCGTTTCTTAAGACAAGAATTTATTATGCATTAACAGGGCATAATATAGCCATAATTTGATTTTATCATATATAGTATATTTATTCAAATTATAGAAAATAAGCAAAATAATGAGAAATGCCAAGATATATTGAAAATCTGAGAGATAAACCCAATTTTCGGCGAATTTTCGGAATTGATTAATAATTACAAATTAGTTAATATATATTTGTTTGTTAGCACTCATCCACGCCGAGTGCTAATAAGGGTAAAAATCCCATACGCTAATTACTTAAAGGAGGTAAATTTATGAAAATCAAACCACTTGCAGACAGAGTTGTAATTAAAATGCTCGAAAGCGAAGAAACTACAAAAAGCGGCATTGTGCTTGCGGGAACAGCCAAGGAAAAACCGCAGATAGCCGAAGTAGTTGCCGTAGGTCCCGGCGGGGTTGTGGACGGCAAAGAAGTAGTTATGGAAGTTAAAGTTTCAGATAAGGTTATAATCAGCAAATATGCCGGAACAGAGGTTAAAATCGACGGCGAAGAATATACCATTCTGCGTCAGAGCGATATACTCGCAAAGGTAGATTAATCAATCAAAATTAAAGGAGGATATATTTTATGAGCAAGGAAATACTTTTTGGCGAGGATGCACGCAAAGCACTTGAACGCGGTATAAATAAACTTGCCGATACTGTAAAAATAACACTCGGTCCTAAAGGAAGAAATGTTGTTCTTGATAAGAAATTCGGCACACCCCTTATTACAAACGACGGTGTTACAATAGCCAAAGAAATTGAGCTGCCGGACGAATTTGAAAACATGGGCGCACAGCTTGTAAAAGAAGTTGCAACAAAAACAAATGACGTAGCGGGTGACGGTACCACAACCGCAACACTGCTCGCACAGGCAATAGTAAGAGAAGGCCTTAAGAACTTAGCTGCCGGAGCAAATCCGATGATTTTGAAAAAGGGTATAGATAGTGCGGTTAATGCAGCTGTTGAGGCTATAAAAAATAACAGCAACAAGGTTAAAGGAAAAGAAGATATTGCCCGTGTTGCCGCAATCTCCGCATCAGATGATTTTATAGGCAACCTTATTGCGGATGCAATGGATAAGGTATCAAATGACGGCGTTATAACCGTTGAAGAAAGCAAAACAGCCGAAACATACAGTGAAGTTGTCGAAGGTATGCAGTTTGACAGAGGATACATTTCACCTTACATGGTAACGGATACCGAAAAGATGGAAGCCATTCTTGAAGACCCGTACATCCTTATAACAGACAGAAAGATTTCTAACGTTCAGGACATATTGCCGATACTTGAGCAAATAGTACAGCAAGGCAAAAAGCTTCTGATAATCGCCGAGGATATCGAGGGCGAGGCATTGGCTACCCTGCTTGTTAACAAGCTTCGCGGCACCTTTACCTGTGTAGGCGTAAAAGCTCCCGGTTTTGGCGACAGAAGAAAAGCTATGCTTGAAGATATAGCTATATTAACCGGCGGTCAGGTTATATCCGAAGAGCTCGGATTGGATATTAAAGAAACCAAGCTCGAGCAGCTCGGCCGCGCTCGTCAGGTTAAAGTGCAAAAAGAAAACACGATTATCGTTGACGGCGCAGGCGACAGCAAGGAAATTAAAGACAGGGTGGCTCAAATCAAGGTTCAGATTGACGAAACCACTTCTGAATTCGATAAAGAAAAGCTTCAAGAGCGTCTTGCCAAGCTGTCCGGCGGCGTTGCGGTTATAAAAGTCGGAGCAGCAACCGAAACGGAAATGAAAGAAAAGAAACTCCGTATTGAGGACGCACTTGCGGCAACAAGAGCGGCTGTTGAGGAAGGTATAGTATCTGGCGGCGGTACTGCGTATATTAACGCACTTTCAAGCGTTAACGCGGTTGTGGATAAATCGCAGGGCGACGAAAAAACAGGTGCGGCAATCATTCAAAAAGCGCTTGAAGAGCCGGTCAGACAAATTGCATTTAACGCAGGCCTTGAAGGCTCCGTAATAGTCGAAAAGGTTAAATCAAGCAGCAAGGGCATCGGATTTAACGCTTTAACCCAGGAATATGTCGATATGGTAAAAGCGGGCATAGTTGACCCGACAAAGGTTGCAAGAACCGCATTGCAGAATGCTGCAAGCGTCGCTTCAATGGTGCTTACTACAGAGAGTATCGTAGCAGACAAACCGGAGAAAAACAACACTCCTCCGGCACCCGGCGGCGGAATGGACGGTATGTATTAATATTCACACAGCAAAAAAGGTCTCTTTCCGAAAAGGAATGAGGCCTTTTTTATTTACTTATAGGAAATTGCGCAAAATACGCGCAATTTCGCGCTCCGGCGGAATGAATCCGCCTTCGCTTTCCCTCGCGGGGCGAGATGAGGCGCTTTTGGAAAGCGCTACGCGCCGGAACGCTTTTTTATTGTGTTTAGGCTCTTAACTTTTCTGCGTTCAACTCGCAAGAGCCGACTCCATGTCATATTAATATCATAATTCAAAAAGAGCACACTATAGGTTCTCTAATTCTTTAATTCTTCAATTAACGCTTCTTTTAAAATTGATGAAAAATTTATATGTCTCTTTTCTGCCTCTTCGTTGAGGCATTGTGGAATGGTTAAGGTTTTTTTGACAGCGTTGTTTTTTTCTCTATACTTATTTACATTAGAATAAACTAAATTAGCAAAGCTGTTATCATCTGTTTTCATTTCACTGATTTCAGAGGATTTAGGCATTGCCAATCCTCTGTCTAAATTAGATGCTATATAGGCATAAGGGAGCTAATCCCTATATGCCTAACCCTAAAGCTTCAGATGCGTTTTGTAAAGCTTCTTCTATTGAATTCCCCATTGTCTGGCATCCTTCCTTTTTAAAAAAAGCAGCGCACCCGTTAAATCGGGTGCGCTGCTTTTTATTGGATTGTGCTTTGTTCTTTAAATTCCTCGATCATTGGACTTAATGATCTTATTAAATTTGATTCGGTTTTGTACCGAGCGTTGTATCAAAGAACAATACAACATCCTGAATCTTGCCTTCATACCAACGAATCAGTACATCTACATTGTCTATTTCGTCACCGTATTCGTTGAAGTAATCGCTTCCCTCAACCTCAAAGATATTGACATCATCAACTATCTTAGCCTTAAGAGAATTGCTGCTCATTGAATGGTTATACATGTAAACATTAGCGGAGTTAGGAATTGAGTAAATCATATCAGTTACATTATCAAGAGCTCCGTCATAACCCGTAACAGTTAATCTGTTTCCTCTCTTGGCTACGACTTTACCTATAACATATTCAACATCGACACTATTTGCAAAACCGCTACCAACTTCTACTTTATCATTATTGATAGATGCAATCACTGAAGCTGAAGACATCATTCCCTTAGCGTTAAGTCTTGGCGCGATAACCGAGAACAGAGCCGGAGTTGCAACTGCCTCTTGAACGTTTACTTCCTTAGTTTCTCCGCTTTGGAACAATGTAAGCCTGTCTATTACGGCTCCGTCATCATCTCTTATTTGAGAGATTCTTGAAACCATGGCGAGACCTGAGGAAGCTCCTGCAACATCAATAAATCCGCCTATAACTACCAAGCCTGCTACCATATTTTTGTTAACGTCAAACACCTTAGTTGTTACATTTTCCGTATTGTCCTCTTCACCCAATACGCTGAGTGAAAGCAAATCATAGTCATCCTCCGTGAATCCCGGGCCGGCAATCATTATGATTGTATCATCAGAAATCTCAACGGACTTGCCGCCTACTCTAATTGAACCGGAATTTCCTCTGTAATCAAATACGGGACCTTCTGCATATTTTGAGAAGTAATTAAGCCCGATATCGGTATTTGTTCCCGGCAAAGCCAATCTGTTTATCTCACCCTGCGAATTAACACTGAATGTTATTACAGAATCAACCGCAATTAAATCTTTAAGGTCATCCATATCATCCTTTTTGTAGTATTCCGTTTCGGTTGATGTTTTATCGGCCTTTTCCTTGATTACGGTTACATTTTGTGCGCATGTGAATGTAACTATTTCGCCGTCAAAAGTAAATGCTTTTATTTGAAGTCTGTCTTCAAAGCCTGCATTATGAATGCCGGTGTCTATAACGTAAGCGTAATTTCTGGTAAGTGAAGACTGAGCTTCATAATGTGCGATTCTTCCAAATATATCCAGATAGAATATACCCTCGTAGTTAAGGTCTAAGTCATTCGGGGAAACTAACTGGTTGTCAACCTTATAGTATTCGCCGCCAATTCTGAATTCAACCAAATCAGGATCAGTTTCAGAACTTCTTTCGGTTATTGTACCCTCTACAGTGTTTCTGACAAGAGTACAAATATTAACGGATACATTGCCTTTCGCTTTTCTTATCGAAAGAATGTCATTTTCCTGAAGAGTTGACCATTCAATTTCTTTTCCGTCTTCATCATAAAGGGTTGAAGAAACGTTTGTATTGTTGCTTCCGAAAGATATTGAGCTGCCTTCCTTCATGATAACCCTGCCGGCTGTCATATTAACCGAGTCAACTACGGCATTCTCATAATCTAAAATATAAATTGTGTCATAATCTTCGCTTGTGTTAGTTGAATCGTTAAGCGCAAATGTTGCGGTGCCGTAAAAATTACCAAGAGCATTTGATACTGTTATTTCTTCCTTGTAGCCGTTAACATATATGTTTGCATCCTTATCAATCGTAAACTTTTCAGTTGTTCTTGCGTCTTCGGTTGGATAATAATTGACTCGATAGTGTGAAATCTGATTATTGTTGTCTCTAACTGTATCAACGGAATCAATATCGCTTGAAGCTAATGTAAGTTCATCGGTGCCTGTAAGATCTTTTCTTACATACATTGCAACCGATTCATCCGCCATTTCGTCATAAGCAATATAAGCAATAACAGGATATCCTACCAGCGATCGAATGTTGGTGTCGCCGACATATATGTCTTTTTCCCTATCTTCAGGAAATTCATCATCGTAAACAGTTTTGTAGTTATTCGTTATTTTTACTTTAACCAAATCGGCTTTCTTGGTGCTGCTCAGCTCGTACGATTCTGTAACCATAGCCTTAACTTTAACTATGCCGAGGTTTTCGCTGAGAAGTGTTTTTCTGTCGGTATTGTTTGTTCCGTCATTAATTACATATTCGATGTATGTTCCGAAACCTGTTTGTGTCATAAGAGGAACATCAAGAGCGTTAAATGCCATTTGTGCAACCTGGCCTCTGTTTATCGGTGCGCCGCTTGTGCCTCTGACACCTGTTGTGATGCCTCTTTGCTGTGCTATCGTAAGATAGCCAACCGGATAATTTCCGCCTGCCGCAGGCTCGTAGCCAAGAGCTACAACACACATTTTAACTGCCTGCTCGTATGTTACATTGTCTTCCGGACCGAAGTTACCGTCACCGTAACCGTTAACTATACCAAGATTGGAAACGATGTTTATGTAACCTGCTGCCCAGTGTGTTGAGGGAACGTCGTCAAACAAGGTAACGCCTTTTGCGCCGTCCGCCTGTGCTTCCTGTCCGAGCATTCTTACAACAATTGCTGCAAATTCTGCTCTTGTAATGTCACCTTCGGGCTTAAACGTGCCGTCTTCATAACCTGTAAACATTTTGAGGGCAACGCCAGCCTCAATTGCTTCTGCATATGCGGCGCTATCGTCAACATCGCTGAATACTGCGGCAAAAGCAACTGTACTCATAACCATAGCTAATGCGACAACAACCGCAAATGCTTTTTTGAGATTTTTCATTGAAAATCCTCCCTTATAAAAATTTTAATTTTTTTCGAAAGAGAATAAGAATTAAATGTTAAGTCACACGCCTCTTTCACCCGCATGCTCTTTGTTTATCCGACAAAATATTCCTTTTTTCTTATGTAAGGCCTTGCGGTTTAAAATTGCAGAATACCTTGCCCGATACTGTTATGATTATACCACCTGCTATTTGCTTCGTCAAGTGTTGTAATAGAAATGTAAAACTATGTAACGCAACTGAAATCTGCCGTTAACATTGCGTTCTGCTGTTTTTTATCGCTGCTCCGACAAAATCCTTGAAAAGTGGGTGCGCCCTGTTCGGCCTTGATTTGAATTCCGGATGAAATTGAACCCCCACAAACCATGGATTTGCATTGTATTCCACAATCTCAACAAGCTTTCCGTCCGGCGATTTTCCTGCAATAACAAGTCCGGCATCCCCGAGAATTTGCAAATATTCATTATTAAATTCATAACGGTGTCTGTGCCGCTCGCTTATTTCACATTCGCCGTATGCGGCATATACCTTTGTGCCTTTCTCCAGCTTGCATAAATATCGCCCAAGGCGCATTGTGCCGCCCAGGCCATCGACATTTTTCTGCTCGGGCATCAAGTCTATTACCGGATGGGGTGTGTTAGGATCAATTTCGGAGCTATGGGCTCCTTCAAGATTCGCCACATTTCGTGCAAATTCCACAACGGCAATATGCATGCCAAGGCATATTCCGAAAAACGGAATTTTATTTTCCCTTGCATATTTAACCGCTAAAACCTTTCCTTCTATTCCCCTGTCACCGAAGCCTCCCGGGACAAGTATGCCGTCTGCCTCACTGAGTATTTCATCAACGTTTGCCGACGTAACATAATCGGAGTTTACCCATAACACTTCAACATTGACGCCATGAGCAATTCCTGCATGTGTAAGTGCTTCAACCAAACTGATGTATGCATCATGCAAAGTTACATATTTCCCAACAAGCGCAATTTTTACATTGCCCCTGAGTGTTTTATGTTTTTCAACAATAGCTGTCCAGTCCGTAAGGTTAGGTGCGGAACATGCCAGATTCAGTTTTTTACATATTACATTCCCGATGCCTTCAAGCTCAAGCATAAGCGGCACCTCGTATAAGCTTTGGGCATCCATATTTTCGATTATACATTCGGAAGGCACGTTGCAGAACAAGGACAGTTTCTCGCGCAAATCTTTGGGCAAGTGCCTTGAAGTCCTGCAAACAATAATATCGGGCTGTATCCCAAGGCTCAGCAGTTCTTTAACGCTGTGCTGGGTAGGCTTTGATTTTTGCTCTCCCGTTTTTTCAAGATACGGTACAAGCGTTACATGAACAAAAACACAGTTTTCACGCCCGACGTTAATTGCAACCTGACGAATGGCTTCAAGAAAGGGAAGGCTCTCTATATCGCCGACGGTACCTCCTATTTCCGTTATCACCACGTCTGTTTTCTGGTTCTTTCCCACCATGTATACGCTTTCAATAATTTCGTTGGTTATATGGGGTATTACCTGAACGGTGCCGCCCAAGAAATCCCCTCTGCGCTCTTTTGAAATAACGCTCCAGTATATTTTACCCGTTGTTTTGTTGCTGTAAGCACTTAAATTTTCGTCAATAAAACGTTCGTAATGGCCGAGGTCCAGGTCCGTCTCCGCCCCGTCTTCCGTGACAAATACTTCCCCATGCTGGTACGGGCTCATTGTTCCCGGATCCATATTAATATACGGGTCAAATTTTTGCATGGTAACTTTCAGCCCGCGTGCCTTAAGTAGACGGCCGAGCGATGCGGCCGTTATCCCCTTGCCGATACCCGAAACAACGCCTCCTGTTACAAAAATATATTTTACAGACATAAATCAGAACCCCCATATAATTTTCATACCGTTTTATTGTAATATTTTTTATTCATAGTGTCAAGGATTATTTGCCAAAAAAATTGACGGGGACACAAATATATGCTATTATATATTAAATAGTATCTATCGGCTCGCAATAAGCAAGTCAGCAAGTTGCGAATCGGCACGAAAAGCACATTCCGTATATTTTATGAGTTTGAAAGGCTGTTGGTGATTATGGCAGGTTTTTTCGGTTTTTTTGATTATACCAAACCGGGGAAGGGCGTTGAAAAAGAAGAATTCAAGCCCAACTTAAAAACATTTTTCAGAGTATTTTTTGAGAGGTTCTGGAAGCTTATCCAGCTCAACGTCATATATTTTATATTCTCGCTGCCGTTAATCGCAGTTATTTTTGCTTTTGTTCCCACAGGTCAGGATGAAGATAAATTAATAGGCATATATAAGGTATGCGTAGGCGGGCTGCTGTATCTTTCAATTATAGGGCTTGCACCTGTCATTACCGGATTTACTTATGTTCTGAGAAATTTTACTTCCGACAGGCATGCCTGGGTTTTAAGCGATTTTTTTGAGCATATAAAAAAGAATTTCAAGCAGGCAATGCTTGTGTTTCTCATTGATCTGGCTGTGTCGCTTATCATACCTTTCGTTTACAACTTTTACAGCGCGGTAATAACCGCTCCCGCCGAAGTCGCAAATCCATTGCTTCAAAACGCATCTTTTATTGCGCGTACTATTATCGTCCTGTTTGCTTCAATTTATTTTATCATGCACTTTTATATATATAATATTATGATAACTTTTAATTTGACGGTTAAGCAAATACTTAAAAACTCCTTAATATTTGCCCTTGCCCATCTGCCGAGAAACATAGGTGTTCTGGCACTTGCCGCATTAATAGCCATGCTGACGTTCGGCTATAATATTGAAATAGGCATTTTGCTGAGCTTTCTTATCACGCCGGCACTTATCAGCTATACGGTTAATTTTATAATACAGCCGGTGATAAAAAAACATATGATAAAAACACAGGATGACAGCGCTTGATATTTATTGCTTTACTTTCTTCTCTTTTTTCTTTTTATGCTTTGCTTTCTTGCCTTATAAACAATCCAGGCAATAACAAGAATGTAGGAAACAATAAACACAAAGGCAATAATTAATACAAGCCTTACATATTTGAGCGACAAAAACCATAGTATGCCGTTGCCTACCAGCTTTATTTTGTTTACTTCTATCGTCTCTCCCGCAATCAGCTGGGCCGAGCCGGCATAACGCCCGTTGTATGTATAGCTTATGTTCCCAATAGCCGTTCCCTTTGTGACGGGAGCCGCAATAAATTCAGGAACCGACTTGCCGGATTGGACACTTTCAATTTCATCCGTATTTTTGATATAGCACCTGACGGTGCGATCCGAAAAGAGAAGTATTCTATCCGTACCCTTTCCGCTTTTTACTTTCACCTCAGAAACAATGCTGTCCTTTTCCAACACCGTTTTAAGTGTAAAATTGTTAAAACCGTATTCAAAAAGCACTTTGGCATCAACAAAGGAATAATTTATGCCCTCGTCAAGGACAGAGCCAAGCACAATACAAATAAGACGGGAATTGCCTTTGACGGCTTCGGATATCACAGAATATCCGCCCGCGGTTGACGATGCCGTTTTCCCTCCCTTTGCATAAGGATAATAGTACCTTGATCCATAATACATAGTTGCAAGGCTGTTGTTCGTCCAAAAGGTTCTCTCAGGGCTTTTGTTTGTTGCGGCAATCGTTACGTTTGTCTTATTTACAACGTTGCTTAAAAACGGAATTGAGCAGATTTTTTTATATAAAACAAGCAAATCGGCAGCCGTGGTATACTGATTTTCATCATAAACACCGGTGGGATTTGTAAAATGCGTATTTTCAAGACCGAGAGCGGCGGCGCAATTGTTCATCTCATCAACAAATTTATCAATGCCTCCGTAACCGAGGGCAAGGACAACTGCCGCATCATTAGGGGAAGAAACAATAATTGAGTTAATCAGGTCACCCGATTTAATCTGCTCGCCCGGCTTCAAATTCATGGATTGCTCATACGGGCTTACATAATCTTTTATATTATCAGGAACGGTTATCATCTCATCCGTACCGAAAATCTTATACGCGGCATATGCCGTCATAAGCTTTGCAAGTCCGGAAGGAAACATTTTTTCGTCAGGATTTTTATCATACAAAATCTGCTCCCCGTTTGCCATGGCAAGTATTGCGGAGGCCGCCTTGATTGCAGGCTCTTCACTTGCAAAAGCATAAGCGGATAACATTATAAAAGCCGATACCGCAAAACAAATAAAGCGCATCATCCTATACATAGGTCTACTCCCTTAAATATTATTTCATTCCCACATTGGCAAATCTTTTGCGGTTTTGTCCAAAAAACGTTTTTTCCTTGCTGTCTTTGCCATAATATCCAAAGAAAATTTCTTGCAAACATAGTCAGGCGATACTATACCATAATAAGAGCAGGAAAGTTCCTTAAGGCCGCTAAGCTTTCGGGAATACACGCATATTTCGCAAGACGGCGGCCTATCGTCGCTGTTTAGCTTTATTATGCTTTGCATGATATCCTCCATTCTGCCGATTTGCGCCGGCGCTTTATAAGTTCTTCTTATTTCAGCTTCTTATTTTTATTATACAGCACGGGCGCAAATTTTGTCAACTTTATTGCTTTATTAATATGTAGATATTTGCCGGCAAAAACAAACAGCAAACAAAGGTCAATAAAAAATAAAAAAAAGTATTGACTTTATAATAATTTTACTTTATAATATAGCTTGCGCTTGAAATTATCAAGCTTAAATGTGGCCCGGTAGTTCAGTCGGTTCAGAATGCCAGCCTGTCACGCTGGAGGTCGAGGGTTCGAGCCCCTTCCGGGTCGCCAAACGGGAGCATAGCTCAGCTGGGAGAGCATCTGCCTTACAAGCAGAGGGTCATAGGTTCGAGCCCTATTGTTCCCACCAATAACAAATTGCAGTATTAATACTGCAATTTGTTATAATACTTACTCGTTTAGCTTTTTTGTGCCTCTGTAGCTCAGTCGGTAGAGCAAAGGACTGAAAATCCTTGTGTCGGCGGTTCGATTCCACCCGGAGGCACCACACGTTTTTTTGTTTGTTCTCTGCGGGAGTGACTCAGTGGTAGAGTGTCACCTTGCCAAGGTGAAAGTCGCGAGTTCGAATCTCGTCTTCCGCTCCATCTGCATTAATTGCGTGGCTTTAATGCCGGTCGATATTTATTTAAGCCAAGACGCGCAATGCGTCTTTTGTTTTCGGCGCCATAGCCAAGTGGTAAGGCAGAGGCCTGCAAAGCCTTTATTCCCCGGTTCAAATCCGGGTGGCGCCTCCAAATAAGTACTCCAACTTTGATACAATTTTTTCAAAGTTGGAGTTTTTGCTTTATGTCCCGAAAACGGCTTGAAATCAGGCTTTTCAGGACTTCGTGCGTTGGAATGCAGCACGTGGAGCCCTGTTGTAACTGTCAAGTAGAAATGGGCCAATTTGAGCAAACAAAATTCCCCCACCCTATG
>LVAX01000107.1:60397-60598 GCA_001604215.1 Clostridiales bacterium Firm_18 | reverse complement strand
CAGCGGAAGGTGTCCAGCCCAAATCGCTGCCGTTCCACCAAATGATTATACCATTACCCACAGGGGCGTTGAGCATATAGCTGCTAAAATTGAAGATATCTTCCTCGTTTTCGCCATAACTGAACACCGCGCCGCTTATGATTTCTATTCCGACACCGTTCCAAAACGTGTAACTGCCGACCGAGCTGACAATTCCGCCGT
>LVAX01000107.1:0-60381 GCA_001604215.1 Clostridiales bacterium Firm_18 | reverse complement strand
CCCGCCTGTCATTAAAAATGTTCCTTTGTCCTCAAGTGAAATAAGGTCATCACTTTCGAATTCATGCGAAGAAGTCAGCTCCGCTTGCCAGTCAACTATTATACCCTCAGGAATATATAGGCAAAGCTCATCTTTTTGGTTATAGAGCTTACCCGTAACGGTGACGGTGTCCTCACCATCATAGTCGGCAGTGAAGCCGTAATCTTCAAGCTTGGCAATCAGATCCTCAATGTCATTAATTCCTTCGGACGCATCCACATTAAACGTGCCTTGGTTTGTTCCGTAATCGGTTGTATAAGAAAACGCTATCGTATCGCCGTCTTTGTTGACGGTCGCAGCGGAAGGTGTCCAGCCCAAATCGCTGCCGTTCCACCAAATGATTATACCATTACCCGCAGGGTCGTTGAGCATATAGCTGCCACCATTGAAAACATCGTCCTCGTTGTCGCCCCAACCGAACACTGCGCCGCTTATAATTTCTATTCCGACACCGTTCCAAAACGTGTAACTGCCGACCGAGCTGACAATTCCGCCGTCAATTATAAGCTTGACTTTATCGCTTGGCAGATAAATAGCAGAGTCGGCATCGGGGTCGTTCTGCGCGATAAGCCCGCCTGTCATTAAAAATGTTCCTTTGTCCTCAAGTGAAATAAGGTCATCACTTTCGAATCCATGCGAAGAAGTCAGCTCCGCTTGCCAGTCAACTATTATACCCTTAGGAATATATAGGTAAAGCTCATCTTCTTGGTCGTAGAGCTTACCCGTAACGGTAACGGTATTCAAATCATCGAAGACGGCGGTGAAGCCGTAATCTTCAAGCGTCGCCATTAAATCCTCAACAGCGGAGTCGTCTGGGCTTGAGCCGAAATAATAAGGCTCATTCACCACATCTCCGTTTGAATCAAACAGTATAAAGGCAATCATATGGAAGCTTCCCTCGTCGCAGTATGTTCTAAGGTCATAGAATTCATATGATCCGTTCGAGTCAAAAACAGGGGCTTGGGATTTAATATAAACCGCCCGGGTGTCGCCATAGTCCTCTATCCAATAATCGCTATTGAACGCAGTGTCGGCGTCGGCAAAATCAAACTCGAATGTTTTTACCTCAAGCCCGTTGTCGTTAAACATGAATCTGCCGGATACGTTTGGGAAGTCATCCGAAGCAAATAACATTGAAATCCCATAAATATAAGAAGGATCAACATTTACTGCATAAGCTACATCCAAAAAATCGTTAAATTCTCCTGCCGTCAGGAAAAACACATCATCGGGGTCAGGCTCGCCGCCATAATTAATATTGCCTTCCATCGTGCCGCTTTTGTAGATGTACTCACTGTCGTCGCAACAGTCAATCGCATAGCCGTTTGGGCATGCATTGCGCACGGTTCCGCCGTCAAGAACGAATTTGACGGATTGATTGGTAAAAATCAATATGCAACTGGAATTACTCCCTTCCGTAATTTCAATCAGTCCGCCGCTCATATAAAAAGTGCCTTCTCCATAGAGGGCAAGCCAGTAATTATTACCGCTTTCTCCGGTTACAGATGCTTTCCAGTCCACCGTTATGCCCCCGGGAATGTATAAAGAAAGCGAATTGTTCCAAAGCGCAGTGTCTTCCGCACCGACATTTCCCGTAACGGTAACGGTATTCAAATCATCGAAGACGGCGGTGAAGCCGTAATCTTCAAGCGTCGCCATTAAATCCTCAACAGCTTCGCTTGCGGCGGATACCGTGACTGCCATGGCCGGAATCAGTTTCAGCATTAGTGCCACCGTGAGAAGCAGTGCAAGTATACGCCTTTTGTAGTCTGTTTTAATCATAACTTTTGCCTCCTATTTTTGTTTTATGAGTTTGTTTTCCTGTAATTATTTTCAGCGCTGAAATTGAACTCTAAAACCATGATTTAACTATAAACCATATTTCAACATTTGTAAAGAGAAAATATGTGAAATTCTTCAATTTTTTGATTTTTTTTCAAGATCTTTTTTTATTATGCCCGTCATAATATTATAATCCCGTACTCTGTTCCTGTGTTTTTTTGCTTCGGTCTTTCCGCTTATAAAATTTATCCCGACTCTCACCGGAAAATATAGGCTTATAAATGATAAATGATGTTACAAATCTGCACGCAGCGCATTTTTTGAATTTGTCATTCGTTATTGCCTCAAAGAGGCATTTTTTGGTGGGCCTTCAGAAGAGAGCGTCAGGCATAAGATAACCGAACCAATATGCCCTGCCTTTGTTAAATTTCCCTCCTGCCGCTACGTCGATTTTTGCACCGAAAAAACACAAAGGGACAGTTTTCTTTGTGTTGTCACACCAAGAACTGTCCTGTGTGTTCTGTCACCGGCAAACTCCGTATGTCATTTTATTTAAAACCTGCCATCCCATTGTTTTAAAAAGTTTTCGACAACATTCCTTAATTTGTTATTATTTGATAAAGGTGATTAGTTTTTAATTTGTAATATAACATATTTTTTCTTATTATGCTTTCTCCATAATTTCTGAAAACCTTTGCAGCATAGCTGCAACTTCTGCGCGGGTTGCGCCACTCTGCGGCTCAAGAGCACCGCCCGGTTTGCCTGTTATAAGACCTGCGCCACATGCCCACTGCATGGCACCTATGGCATATTCGGAAATATTGAAGAAATCATTGTATGATAAGATATTTGTATTCTCGCCTACGGACACATCTATGCCGCTAAACTTAGCATAACGCCACAAGATAGCCGCAACCTGTTCGCGGGTCACTTCACCATCCGGAGCAAAGGCGTTATCGCCAACTCCGTTTATAATACCGCTTTCAGTACCCCATGACACAGCTTGATAATAATAGGCATCGCCGGATACATCGTTATACCCTGTGCTTTGACCTGCTGCCGGATAGCCCGCAAGGCGGTGAAGTACCGTTACCAGCATACCTCTCGTCATAGGCATATTTGGCGAGAACACAGCATCTGCAGTGCCGTTGAAAAGCTTGTTTGTGCAGACATATTCAACGGCGGTATAGAACCAATCGGATTTGCCGACGTCAGCAAAGGGGTTCTCCCATTCCGCAGACGTGTCCGGTTTCGGCGGCTCATTGTTATCTTTTTCCGAAGCTTTCGTGTCTGATTTTTTCCAGGCAGCATAAAGGGTAAACTCACTTGTTACCGCAGTAGAAAAGTCATATGCCTTTGTTAGCTTGCTGTCGGTAAACCAACCGTCAAAGTTAAAGCCCTCCTTTGTCGGATCAGAGGGTTTTGTAACCTTGCTGTATCTCGACAATCGCTGGTTTGGTACTTCGCTGCCGCCGTCTGTCTCAAAAGCAACTGTGTAGTATGTGTCTGAACTGCCTCCTAAGTTTCTTTTAATCCACTGCGCATACACTGTCATAGAACCAGTGACTTCCGTAGTCGCTGTGAAGACTGTGCCGCTGCCGTCCGCCTGCGTATTCCAGCCTTTGAAGTTATATCCTGTTCTTTTTGGGGCAGTTGGCAGTGCATCTATATAGCCGCTTGCTGTTACCTCTTTCACAACCGGACTGGCGTCGGTATCACCGCCATTTTTGTCGAAGGTGACCGTATAGGTTACGTTCACAGCTGCAAGGCTGCTGATGACCCAGACACTTTTTTCGCCCTGTGCAGCTTCATTGGTGTTGGTGACAATCACATAGTAATACCTGATACCCAGCCTATCGGTGGGGGGAGAATAGGAAGTGTTTGTTGCACCGTCAATCGGCGTGCCGCTTGAAAAATCGTTTGTAGTATTGCTGTACCACTGGTAAGAGAGTATGCCTCCATCAATGACATTTGCTTGTACAGTCAGGGTTACCGCATCACCCGGCTCTACGGTCTCATCTTGCGGATGGGAAATGATACCGGGTGATTGGGCATTTGGATTTGTGGAAACGAAAGACTCCTCATTAGCCCAAACGGTGTTTGTTCCGTCTGTATAGATATAATGACCAAACACGGCTGTTTCGCCGGTATGCTCATTTTCGCCCACCGGCAGGGATTCAATTCGAAGAGGTGTGTAAGCAGTTATTTTACCGTCCACCATCACAAATGCACCCGCAGTCGGCTCAATTAAATCCCACTTGCTTGCGCTGATTGCCGTACCATTGATGCCGGTCGCAGTCACATTGCCTTCCACTGTTACAGAGCCGCCAACTGCATATATCGCCGTGGTACCTTCATCCATTGATATGGCATTGCCGGATACACGGACACCGGCTCCGGCAGATGCATTAACTGCTGCGTCCGGGGCAGTTACATCACCGGCAATCCAAACCATGTATGTGTCATCGTAATTTCCGCCGCTTGCAGATATACCCGAAGCGCCGTTGCCGCTGACAGCAACACTGCCGCCAATTTCCAGGAAGGTTTTTTCGCCACTCACCGATATGCCCCGGCTGTTATCGCCGGAAACAGTAATATCTCCGTTTACTGTGACCGTTGTGTCCAAGTCGTTTGTTTCATCCGCATATACACCACAGGTGAGTTCTCCTGTTGCAGTTGCATTACCGCTGACGGTGACGCTGCCGCCATCAAAGCATTTTATAGCATGGGCGCCATTGCCGTCTGCCCCGGCATTGGCTTTAATTTGCGCAACACCACCGTCGGTAACATATACAGCCGTTCCGCCGTTGTTGGAAATTGCGTTATGCACCGTAACTTCCCCAAGCTCTCCTGCATAAACCCCGTAGGCAACGCCCTCCGGCGCAAACACATTCAGCTCACCCTCTCCTGTTAGGTTTAGACTGCCAAAATGCACGTTAACCGCGGCAATTTCCGCATTTGTTGACATGGGATTGATGTTCGGCTCTGCCGTATTAAGCGGCATCACTCCCAGATCATATCCGTTCAGGTCTATCGTCACGCTGTTACCGTACAGCGTGATGGGCTTTTGGTATTTAATCTCCGCCGTCAGCTTAAGGGTATGATTGTCCCAGCTTCCATCGGTAACCTTGGCCAGAGCGTCCTCAAGCTCCTGTGCATTGCTTACCTCATGCACTGTTACAGGTTCGGGTATGCCTTCCCCTGTGAGATTGAGGGTAACAGGGTCGGCAAGGGTGTAGCCTTCACCCCACTCCGATACCTCTCCCACGGCAATGGCACATTGGTATCTCCAACCGTTCATGGAAGCCTCAAGCTCGGGAAGGGTGTAGGTTGAACCCGTTTCACCTTCAATTTCCTCAAAGTCTGCATCGTTGTTGCCCTTATGCACAAACCACTGATATCTGGCACCCTCCGCTTCCTGAACCGAAAGGGTGACGGGGGCAGCATAGGGCAGCGTATAGGAATCTGCCATGCCGGAAATCATGTCCGCAGTTTTACTTTCCTGAGGGGCGCCGGGGGAGTAGAGACCTCCCTGATTTATAGCTCCGCTATACGGTATGACACTGAAAAACTTCTCGTCTAATAAATGATCAACCCATGATTCAGTTGCACTAATACCATGTGAAAGCCTCAAAAGACGCACAGTTTCATTCAGCTTGCCTTTATCATCGACAACATTCGTATCTAATCGCATGTGCCAAAGCTGATCATACCAGAAGCCTCCGGATTCATATTTGGTAAATATATAATAATCGGTTGCAAATCGTGTTCCCTTATTCAACTGTCCCACGTTTATAAAATTTCCCTCTTTTGCATCGAAGAAAATATCATACAGCGAAGTCTTTTTGCCTTTGTAGCTATTGTAAATATCCTGCAAAACACCGCGCCATACCTGACCTGATATGACCTCGAGACCTCCGTTGCGTTCAGTGCGGCTTTTTATGTAATTCGTTGTTGTCATGCAATGTAAATAGTCGCTGTATGCAAGATCATAAAATGTGTACCATGCATAATTCAAAGGCGGTGTTTTTACATATGCGGGATCAACGCGCCGGTAAAATGCATACTTATCCTTACCTGCTTCGATGTCGCGAAAAATCCGTATATCGGTATGCTGTATAACCTTGCATCTCGCTTCCATAGCGTCAACAGCGGTTATGTAATCTTTAAGACATTCATCGGCAAGCTCCGCAGCATCCAAACCAATGGAATCGTTTCTGTTCTTGCAATCAGTGATTGCGTCGGCAACGGCTTTTTCGGCAATGATTGCAAAGTCGGTAAACAAACCCAAGGCCGTATTGCGGAATTCGCAGCGAATGTCGTAGCCCTGATGTTCCCATAAGTTATTGTATTTTTCCAAAAGGTCAAATGCGCCGAACACATTACATTTTTGGCCGTTGATTATCCGTATATCATCTACGAGCATAGCCTTTAATTCTCGCACCACAGCGACGATATTGTCCCCATAGCGCTTCACGCTGGGATTGGTTCCGTAATAAACGGAAAGTGCGAAGTTCGTTGATTTTTCCTTATTGTCGCCGAATGTCTGCCTTGCCGTTTCGAAATCCTTGAGCAATGCCTTATAGGGGGCAATCTTGGAGCGGTAGTCGTTCAGAAAAGCGTTGATATTCCCTTTTTGTGTTTCACTGATCATCAAGTCAATTTTTGCATCAATTACATCAATTTTCTTAGATAACTCTGAAATGGCCGCCATAATCCGGTCAGAATCTTTGCCGAAAATCGCAGTGTACGCCTGGTTTAAGCCGATTCCCACAAGGCCGCTGATAGCGCCGCCCAACAAAGTTTTCAGTCCCCATCCGCCGAAGCCTCCGCCGAACAATTGCGAATCGCCGTCACCGCCGATCCCCAGCAGTCCCATATCGGACATATATGGCGCATACCCGTTTTTTCCTTGCACCGTTGACTCGGCAGCGAATACCGGTGATGTCAAGGGCACCAACATGGTCAGCACCAACAGCAGCGAGATCAATTTGTTAAAAATATTCCACTTCAATATCTTTCCTCCTCATAATATTTTTAAGTTTGATTATCACCTTTTTTATGGAAGCTTATTTCATAAATATCACTGCTCCTTAAGTGACTTGATTTTCATTTTTTATGGAAAAAATATAATATTTTGTTCGTTCTGCCACATATGAATAGTTCCATGAGGTCTGACAGACTTGTTAAAAAGGGTTCCCATATAAATACATTCCCGCATTTTATTTATATACTAATAACAGTAATCGGTATAGTTCTCTCTGTGCTGTATTTACGCCGCTGAGTGCTATGTTGTAAAAAAAAGACCTCCGATACCATCATAGTCGGAAGTCAATTAATCATTTTTCTATTGTGGCAGCAACAAAGTTCTGGGGTTTCCGCTCGCCATCTTTAATGGCGTTAGTGGAACGGGCTCTTATTTTTGGGTCATGGCTGCCCGGTATTGGGCGGGAGTCATTCCAAAGGTATCCCTAAATCTTTTTGCCAGATTCCCATTGTAATCCACACCGCATTCGTTAAAGACCTGGGTAATGGATAGATTGGTATCACACAGCATTTCCTTGAGTTTGCTTAACTTTACGTTTTGATAATAGCCATATGGTGTCATGCCGGTATGTTGTTTAAATAATCGGGTGTAGTGGTGCCTGCTCATGTGAACAATACCCGCCAGCTTATCTATATCAAATTCCTCTTTCCAATGGTCATCTATGTATTCCTTGCCTCTAATAATTTCTTCCCTGTCCTGATAAGACCTGGATGTAATAAATATAAACACAACAAATAACAATTGATTATTGCTGTCGCGTATAGGCAAGGCTGTCATGTTGTGAAACAGGCTTTCACAAACTAACTCCTTGTAGTCTCCCAACCGCTCAATGATTTCCTTATAAGGCACTTTGACATCATATGCGTGAACAGATTCCCCTTGGAATGCCCGCAAAACAAAGTCTTTTACTCCCCACCTTTCAAGGTTGGGGTTGAGTAAAACGTTATGCTTTTTATATAACTTTTCGGGATTGGATATTTTAGCAAACTTTAAATATGCTTCATTGGCCAAAAGCATGGTACCGTCCGGTGCGCATATGTGCATAGGATAGGGAAAGTGCTTCACAATCTCTACAAAAAGCTCTTTATTTTCATACAGCGACTGAAAAGGCCATGGGCCCTCATGCCGGTTTTGTTCATACAGGTCATATATGTCTTTGGATACCACCATTTTGTTTTCTTCCTTAATTGAGCTTTTTTTACGTCTCCTATCCTCAGGACGGGCAGCATCTTTAGGTATAAGCCATAGATTACCCTTTTTTACCGCACCGTCAATTCTGCCCTCGGCGCAGTACAGTGCCAGAATCCTTGTCCCAAACCCCCACTTTTCGCAGGCTTCCTTAACCGTCATATAATCCATACCCCACACCACCTTAAATAAAGTATTACCATTATTATATTGCTGAATTAAGTAAATTGCAAGTATTAGCAATATATGACACGACACTTTTTTTAGACAAACAACAAATATATATCTTTATTGTTGTTATTGATAATTTCTAAATGGACAAATGGAATAATTAATGGTATATTATTAGTATTAGGATAATGATAGACATAGGCTTTAAGATAAGCGGACACATTTATGATAATAAGATTGGGGACAATGGTATGGAAAAAGGGTTTAGATTATTTCGGAATGATGGAAAAGCATACAAAAAGCTTGCATCTGTCAACTGCATGGCTATCAGTGAGTATAATGAAAATATACTATCCGCCCTGACTCTAATAGGAGGATTGTTGATGTTGCTTCCGGTGGTAGCAGCGCCTTTCAGTAAAACTAAGTCAAATGCTATTCCTGCCTATTTGCTTGCAAGTACATTCTTTTTCATATGCTTTTTTATATTTAAGCTTTCTTTTATGAAAAAGTACACTATTGGCGGGTTGTACATTTGTGCTTCTGTTTTCTTTTCGTTGGCTATTTACCTTAGTGTGTTTCACTCACCAAACATGCGGGCTACAATTCTGCTTGGAGCATTTTGTATTATCCCGCTCGGTTTCATAGACCGTCCTTGGCGTATGAACCTGTTTATTGTTTTTTGGATGGTGGTACATACTATTTTGGCATTTAACTTGAAACCGCAATATGCGCTCGACGATACAATCAATTGCCTGTGTTTTTCTATTCTGGGGTGTTTTATTGGTAACATAATGGTATGGGTTCGTGTAGAAGGATATGAGGTACAACGTTTGTTGACTATTGCAAAAGAAACTGATGTTCTGACAGGTCTTTTTAATCGCCGCAAACTGTTTGAAACTTTGGCAATCCTGGAAACGACAAATAAAGAAAAGCCAACAGGAATCCTTATGATTGATATTGATCACTTCAAAGACTATAATGACAACTACGGTCATGCCGCCGGAGACAAATGCCTGAGCCTTTTGGGTGAAGTGTTTGCCACTTTCGCACAAAATTTTCGGCTGCATTTCTATCGCTATGGCGGGGAGGAATTTTTGGCAATGGCATACGGATGCGGCGAGAAAGAACTGTTGTCCATCGCAGAAAGTCTGCGAGCTGCTGTTCAAAGCGCAGATATGAACGGGCATCATACTACCATCAGTATCGGTGTTGCCCACTGCGGTGATGAACAAGTTGAAAATTATGAAAATGTAATTGAACGAGCTGATAAGGCTGTTTACGCCGCTAAAAGCGGCGGGCGGAATCAAGTGTGCTTGGAGGAACATTAAAGGCGGGAAAAAATAGTCCTTTATCGAACGATTATTATTTATATATTGGTATAGACAAATCAGAATTTTGCGGATAATCAGAAATTTATTGTGGTTGGATTGGTACCATGATGTTTGCAAATACGCAGGACTTGACTGTGACTGCTGCCAAAGATACGGCAGCATCCGGCAAGTCCTTTTTGTTTGTTAGATTTAGCAAAATAATAAAATATGTATGCAAATTGATAAATATGTGGTAAACTAAACATAAATGTATTTATTTAAAGAATTTGTGAGGATCTATGAACGATATAATTATTCAAAATCTAAAAACATCAGGAGTAAAAGAAATTGGATTTTCAAGAATAGATAATATGCCTCTTAAAAATGCAGTTTCTATTGTAATCCCGTTATCAAAGTTTGTTATAGGCGGAATAACCGATAAGCCAACGTTTGAGTATTTTCACCATTACAGAACCGTAAACGCTTATATAGATAACACACTATTAAAATGCGGATTGGAGATTGCAAGCTTTGGATACGATTATCAGTGTGTCGCAGCATCTCAATCCACAGGCGGATACAAGTCGTATTTTCCACATAAAACCGCCGCGCGTCTGGCGGGCTTGGGCTGGATTGGGAAAAACGGTCTCTTTATTTCAGAGAAATATGGACCTGCTGTAAGGTTAGGTACTATTCTAACCAATATGCCACTTAGAGTTAATGAAAAACCTGCGATTCCCTCAAAATGTGCAGATTGCAATATTTGCGTAAGTGCATGCCCTGCAATGGCAATATCGGGTGAAGAGTGGTCGGACAATGAACCCGAAAAAATGATTATTGACCCAAAGGCATGCTCTGATTATATGAAAAAGCATTTTCAGAAGATGGGAAGAGGTGTTGTTTGTGGGATTTGTATTGTAAAATGCAGGATGAATACTAACAATATGGGTTAAATAAATGAGCACATATAAATCATTAATTTTGATATGAAAGTTTGGCAAAACTCTTCATACCGTGTGGGGGCATTTAGCGAAACAATCCTGTTAATTGCTTCGCAGCCCGAGAGTCCCTGCGTGGTGAAGCCGAGCATTTTTGCGAAGGCTGAGCCCGTCGGAGCGAAGCGGAGAAAGGCACAAAAAAACACGCTATTTGTTAGCTATTTTCCTTGCACTTATTATACCATAAAACACTGTAAAAGTATAGCGTTTATGCGGTTTTTAGGTTTGTTCAGTAGACATTAAGTATTTTGCTACCTTCAAGCTATTAATCAGATGCTGATAACTGCCCTCCTGCTTTTCCGTACGCATGATGGTCTAAAGAATCATAATCGCCCTCATCCCAATCCGCAAACAGAGAGAATTGCTTGTTGAACAGGTTTATATTCAACTGCTAACTCTTTTCTGAATAAATAGCTGCCGTTACCGTCAGTGCTCCTATTCGCGATCCATTTGGAATTTTCAAACATATTCCACCTCGCAGCTTACTTGTATGCTTTCATGGCATTCTACTTCAACATTTTTTTCAGTTCCGTGCACACGGACAATCCACTTGCGTTTTTCGGGCTTGTTTTGGTAATCCCCCTCGCGGTTCCCTATGGTAATTCTTACAGTATTCCCGTCTTCTCTGCAAGTAATCAGCGTATGACAGGAACGGCTATTCTCATAATCTAAGGAATATCCGTCATCCTCACGAAATATGTAGCTGCTCTCACCGTATGGGTAAATATCAAGCATAATCTCCTCATCGGAATATTGCGATATATAGTCCCTGTCCTTCCAAGTGGGAATAATGGCTCCTTTCTTAACAAATAACCCGCCGCCCTTCCCTTGGGGCGGAATGTATTTTTCAATTTCAGCCGGACCGGCATA
This sequence comes from Clostridiales bacterium Firm_18, assembly GCA_001604215.1. Lineage (GTDB taxonomy): Bacteria > Bacillota > Clostridia > Monoglobales > Firm-18 > Firm-18. The sequence continues at coordinate 48,976 of LVAX01000107.1, read as the reverse complement.
TTCCTCGTTTGTCCAATAGTCTACCCATACCCCTTCGGGCAGAATTACTTTATCCGTATACGCCGTTACCAGTAAGGAGGGCCCAAACATATACTGATAGATACAATCCATCGTTGCTTCCTCGCTGGGGAACGCAAGTGGCATGGGGCGGATAATCGGCATTGCCGTTTCATGCCCCTCAATTGCCGTAGAATAGATGTACGGTATCAGTCTATAGCGCAACCTCGCGTATTCCGTAAATATTTTCTGCATCTCATCTCCCGCCCACCATGGCTGTCTGCAGCCGCTCCATGCGTTAATGTGCGCCCACGGTGCAAACATGCCAAAATGTATGCTTTCCGGATAATATATATTCATATCTATGGTTGTGTTCATATGTCCGGACAGCGCAAGCGTTTCAAGCCAAACCATCGTGCCAAGTTCTCCTCCGTTATCACCGGTATTTGCTGCGCTCCAGCGTTGTATGCCCATGTAGCCGCCGCAGTAATGGTGCATGGGTCTTGCGTTCATTTGCGCCGCAAAGCCTTCATACATCTGTTTCGGAAGTAATACCTGATTAAGATTGTGCATTTTAATTTGCGAGATACCGTTGGCACAAACCATATCTGGATGATTTGTATCCAGCATTGACGCAGGGTCTAATTTAAAGCCATCGGCGCCGTCGTTGACAAAGGCCTTTAAATGCTCATACCATGGTTCGAGGCTGCACGTTTCTTCGCCCTTGTATTGTCGCTCCGCTTCCGCTGTTAAGTCGTAATCGATACACAGCCATAAGCTCAAATGAAACCCATATCTCCTAAGGGCGCTGATAAATGTTTCAGGCTTGTTTCTGCTCCTAAGCCATGACGGCATATGAAACTTCGTCAGATCCCATTTCTTCTTGGTGGAAAAATCATAAAATTTATCCATCCAGTTAGGTTCAAGACTGATCATATCGCATGGTATATGCAAATCGCGGAACTTTTTCGCATCATTCATAATATCGAACTGATTAGAATTGATATTGGCGATATAGGTTAAACCGTACGCCCATTTAGGAAGCAGCATCGGCGCTCCTGTCAATTCGGTATATAATTTCAGCACATCCGCCATAGTATGTCCGCAAAGGATGAAAACATCGAGTGCGTCATCCTCGCCGCATACTATCAGCTGATCCTTTTTCTGCTCGCCGATATCAACAAAATGCCGTCCTGCGGCGTTGATTAAAACGCCCCACCCCTCGCTGCTTATTACAAGCGGTATTGGAATTTCATCAAACTGATACATTGCGAAGTTTTGATAGCATCCTCCACGCAATTCAATTTTATTGTGTCCGCCTTCTCCCAAGCCGTAAAATCGTTCATTTTCTTCAATGGAAATGCTTATACCAAAGCCTGCATTCTGATTGAGATTAATAATACTCTCATCAGAAGCTTCTTTTTTTTCATTCGGATTGCCTTCAATCACCTTATAGTTCAGCTTCTTATCCTCGAATTTCTTAGACAGATAATCCGATATTGCCTTCCATTCCTCATTATCCTCTTCAGGACGAACACAATAGTTTAATGTACGTCCGAAAGGCGTTTTAATCCAATTTTCGCCGAAATCAATTTTTTCGGTTATTTCATGCTTAGCGGCATTTAATATTCCGTACCTTTCACATAATGACAAGCTATCGCAACATTCACTTCTTATTCTTATGATTCCGTTTTTTATTTGTTCGATCATATTCATAACCTATTTCCCTTTCTATAAAAAAATAAACTCCCCAAAGCATTCCGGTCTGTGAAAATCCGGCTGTGCAGCAGTAATATTATTCCAACAGCCATAATGCGGATGCACAGTTTCATCCCCGCATTTAAAGAAATTTCCTTTGAAATTCTCCGTAAAACCGTTTGTTAATTGGTTCACAAATGAATATGGAATAAAAAACTTCAGTTCCCACTTTTCATCTGTCACCTTTGATTCAACATCAAAGATACTTTTATCAAAATCCAAAAAAACAATATCAGCTCTGCCGGTGCCGTACCCCAGCAGCATTGTGCCTTTGGGATTGATTTCAAAATTGAAATAATGCGCTTCATTGATGTTCGGCATAACAAAAAACTCCATGCAGCTATCGTTGCACACTGCATCATTATTATTTTCAAATCGTGCCAGCAGCGGTTTTTCATTCGTTTCCATTCTTACCGTAAGCCCCAAATCAGAATAGAGCAGCTGTGCTGTTGTATTTGGCTTGTAGCCGCCCTTATCCCATGGAAAGCAATTCACCTCCGCTTTGCTTGAACTGTTCCAAATCATATTGTCGATTGCAGGCTTACTCTCGTTAGCTTTATTAATATAATATGTTTTCATAGTCAATCCCCCCAAACAATTTCCGCTATATCCAGACCTCTTGGTGGCACCCTCAGTTTAAATGAATATTCATCGAATTTTAAGGGGTATCCCTCTGGCTTGGTAATTATTTTTATTGCCTTAATCGGTCTTGTCGTGCTTACCTCCGGAAGAACATAATAATATTCCTCATTTTCCACAAAAACGCGTGATGTATTGACGTCGGTCGCAACCTCCCAAACGTGGCATTCCTCCGCTCCCCATGATAAATTAACGAGCCCGCTGTTAATCTCACAAACACATTCATGTATGAGGCTTTCATCTATCGGAGCAAAGTCTAACGGACGGGGCCAGCCTGATTTTTTAGGGTTTGTGACTTCCGACACATCGGCGGCGGCAACAGACTCGAGGTAGAATACCCTCCCTCTGTCATACATACGAACAGCCTCCGCTTCACCCTCAGGAAGGAAGGAAGGGTTCGCAACTATGATATTTCCGCTTATCTGCTCTATATCGCTTATATTAGCAATCTTGGAAATTTGAGCACCATGGCGGAGCAAATGCGCCAGCCACATCGCACTGTGCGTAAGCCCGCGTGTGATTACGCCGTCTATTTCGTTTTCCATTCTTTTAGCCGACCATATGAAGGTCGCACCCGGAATATCATTCACGCTTTCAGTATATCCGTTATCCCAGCACAGCTTTACAAATTCCCAGTCGCCGGGTTTCAATGCGTCACCCAGGCAAAAATGAGGTCCGTTTGTAACAGGCTCATATTTGCCGTCAACAAGGCAGAAATGGTTAAAATTAGCCGCCGCGGCGCGCTGCATGGCTGTCGGTGTGTGATGTATTACGTCCCACTGTTCCATATTATCCCACAGCATAAAAAGCGGAAGCAGAGGCACGCTTCCCAGGTGCGCCTTAATGCACATCAGGTTTGCTAAAAATTCGCTGTGAACGAACCTCCGCCGCTCATAGTCCATATAATAGTTGTGGTTATCCTCATATCCTAAAATCGCAAGGTCGGCGGAAACGTCCTGCACAATAACCGCATCAGCTCCTGCTGCTGCGTATTCCGAATAATTCACGCCATATCGGTATATTGCCTCTAACGGGTCACGTCCCCATGCGCTGAGAACCGTTACCGATATATTTTCCTTTTTCAGTCTGCGAATCATCTTGACCATAAAACCCGTCCAACGCCGGCGGTAAAAATCCATAAGCTCTCGCCTCTTGTAACGGTTTATCCACTTGGCAGCGTCCTCGTTTTCGGGAACCTCAATACCCGTCTGCTCAATAATGTCGGATGTGAAGTCCGCAAACCATATGGCGTTGCGCGGAACCGATATGCCGTCCGCAAGCTGTATTCCGTCAAGCTCATAATCCTTTGCGGTTTCAATCAGCTTTTTCAACAAGTAATCTTCATAATAGCTGCCGTCCGCAAAGCGCTTAATCATCAGTATACCGCGTTCATGCTCTTCAGGATTGGTGCACCTTGCAATCAGCTCGGGGTGCAAATCGGAAAACAACGGCAAATCGTCAAGTCCTGTGGGATAATCCAAATCAAAAAATGAGAAAAAGGCCTTAATATTATGGCTTTTCAGCTCACGCACCAGCCCGCGAAGCTGATAATTTGTCCAATCCTGCCTCGCCCGATCGTCATTATTTGCGTGTCCGCCATAGGAGCAAGCATAAACCGGCAATCTGTACTCACGCTCCATACCCCTGTGGTTATTCGCAAAATCCACACTGGTCAGGTGCAGGGAAATCATATCCGGCACAAAGCCGATTGTATCAATGTAGTCCTGCACACCAAAATCAGACTTTGTGTTGTCAAAGCCAATCAATTCAATCCAGACGGTGTTTTGAAAGTTTTCATGTGAACCTCCGAAATATCTGCCTTTTACTCCATACATGCTGCTTTCCTCCATTATCTTATGTCTATGTCAATTCCATATGATGAAAATATATTTTTTGCCCGCCTGACAACCTCACCGTCCGGCTTGGCAAAGATTTCGCCGTATTGTAAACCGACCAACGCATATTTTGCTCCCGCCAGTTCATTATATGGCAAAAGCTCCACCCTTTTCAGCCCTTGCGCACCGATGAGCAGCCGTGCCGTAGCAAGCAGGTTTTCAGCATCGTCGTTTACGCCGCGTATAAACGGAATCCTAATCGTAAACTCCACGCCTGATTTTTTTAAAATTTCTAAATTTTTAAGGATGATGTCGTTCGGCTGACCCGTATATCTGATGTGCTTATCTCTGCTTACGACCTTTATGTCGTAGTAAACACTGTCAACACACCTTAAAAGCTCATTAAACTTACTTGTATCCCCAAACCCGCAGGTTTCAATAATCTTGTGCAGTGAGGGCATCAAGCTCAAAAGCTCAATAACGAAATCCGCCTGACAAAGCGGTTCGCCGCCGCTGACCGTCACCCCTCCGCCGCTTTTTTCCATAATGTGTTCCTGCTTAAGAATTCTTCTCGCCAAATCCTTCGCTTCCCATTCTTCTCCGCTTATGCGGATAAGGTCGCGCGGACAGTTGAATACGCAGGTTTTGCACAGGATACAGTGCGCAGGAGAAGGACACAGATTTGAGCATTTACCACAGTCTAAGCATCCGTTGGGATTTTTCACAATTTGCGGGTTCGGATTCCACCCCTCTGGATTGTGACACCATTTGCAGCGCAGAGGGCAGCCCTTCATAAATACATTCACCCGAAGCCCGGGGCCGTCATGCACGGCAAACTCCTCTATGGAAAAAATCACGCCCTTCATACGCTAAACTCTGCCCTGCTTATAACATGATCCTGATAGCATTTGTCAAGCTCCACGAAATGACCGCTCCAGCCCCATACCCGAACGATTAAATCCTTATGCTTATCGGGATTTTTCTGCGCGTCTATCATTTTTTCACGGTTTACCGCATTAATCTGCAATTGATGCCCTCCCGCAAGAATATACGAACGCACCAACAGCGCAACCTTTTTCACACTGTCCGGATGGTTGAAAACACTGTCGTGCAGCTCGAAGGTCAAAGGCCCGCCGTTGACCGCCTTTACAATACTCGGAAATGCAAACCCCGACATAACCGAAAACGGGCCCGCTCCCGTCAGGAACAAGGAGGGTGAGAAATTAGCCGGAAGCGGCTGCCCAGCGTCACGCCCGTCGGCGGTTGCGGGCAAATCCTTTGAGTGCCATATGTAGTACATAGCGGAACCCGTGCCCGCGCGGAATATCCCGCCCCTTTCGTTTTTTATACACTCTAATGCTTTTGCGAATATATCAAGCAGATGATTTCCGATTACCCGGGCGTTTTCATCCCTGCCGATTTTGTCGGCGTCGTTGCGAAGAATATGCCGAAGTTCCCTGTCATTCTCAAAATTTGATTCAAGCCCTTTTAAAAGCCTGTCGGAGGTTATCTTACCTGTTTTGAAAATCAGACTGTCGACCGCCGCAAGCTGGTCAACCGCGCAGGAAAAACCCGTTCCGTGAAAACCGTAATTGTTATAGACCAGGCCATTGGATATATCCTCGCCTTTTTCCAGACATCCCTCCATCAGTATGGACTGAAAGGGTGAAGTTTCTATATATAGTGGCTTAAGCTTTTCCGCCATATCAGCCGCCTTTCGCCTTATCTCCTTTTCAACAAACCCCAATAATTCTTCTATGTTCTTACATTTCTTCAAATTCAGGCGAATTGTGTCATTTACTACTTGCGCAAGTGGCATTGCTCCGATATTGGGTATATCCATGGCAACCTTCGGAATGATAAATTCCCAGCAAGCCGCCATAACATAATCCCTTGCATGCTCGGGGGCGTACCCCAGCCTTATTAATCCGGGGATAACCACATCGTCATTGGAATACTGCGGAAATCCAAGCCCCGCCTTTGTCAGCTCCGACCCAAGCTCAAAAAGCTCAACCGGCGTATTTATATCCACCCTCAGATTAATTTTAGGATCGATTTGCCGCAGCTCCAGGCTTGCTCTAAGACACATTTCGGTCAGACGGTTTACTCCGTTTGTACCGTCGGGCAGCATCCCGCCTAAAACAAGGCTTTGTCCGTTGTCACCCCAAGCAAGGCTGTAATACAGGTCGGAGTCACGGTTAAAGGACAGGAAAAAATCTTCAATCAGCTCAAACGCACCGTCGTCGGTGAGAACACCGTTTTTAAGGTCTTTTTCATAGAACGGATATATCCACTGGTCAAACCGTCCCACGGTATTGTGGTAGTTTCCCGCCGCCCACAGGGTAAAATGTAAAATCCTGAACACCTGCAAGGCTTCCGTCATAGTCTGACAACCAGTGCGAATAGCACGACGTAATGCTGTACCCGCCGTCGTGTCCATTTTGTCGGCATAGCGGTCAGAAAAAGCAATTGTCGCGTCAATTACACGATTTGCGCAGATAACAAACTCCGAATCAGACCGCTTACCTTCCATAAGCCGTTTGCGCCGTCCCTCCAATCCTTCGCTTAATACGGTGCCGCAATCCCACGCAAGGTTGGTGACCTTGCCCTTTTCGTGAATAAAATGGGTTTTGCGTATTTCGTCAAGCTCGCCTTCCGCATATATATCCGGAAAATCGATTAAGGTCCGCAACCCATGTATTTTTGTGTTTTCTAAAATAACAGGAGTTTCATGCTCTAAAAACAACTCCAGCCTGAGAACGTTGCGCCTCATGTAGGACAGCGATTTATCGGTGATTTTTTCCGCAATTTCATCCCACTGTTCACTTGTTAACTCCCGTCGGTGCTCCCTGTGCTTTCTTTGGTTTAAAAAATCAAGCTGTCTTTTTATAGAATCTGTCATCATATTTTTCTCCGTTTATTACTTTTATTTGTATTTTTTTCATGGTTTTTCTATTTTTTTGCTTTAATATATTTCGTCAAATTAATAATTACATTCCAAATCCAGATTTTGTGCTTCATCTGAATGGTTTATCATGACAACATAGCTTTCATAAATTGTTAATCCTATATATTAATATACAATACCTTTGTCGAATTTTCGGCTTTACGGCTTATATCCGTCTGAAACCTGAAATTCCAAATAAACCGGTTTTTGATATCTCAAAACCTTTCAATTCAACATCGTCAAAAGCACTGTAACCATCACCCAAACACATGCATGCCGCCGGGTATCTGCACATCTCTATCATATTTGCCAAACCCGTGTCTGTAAAGCTTCCCGTCCATGTATTTGTACCATCACTTACGGTCCAATGTATCGTATTCCCTGACACCATTATATTCCAACAACTTTTTGTATTAGCCTGCGTAAGCCATAGTCCCTCCGGCGCTGTAATATAGCTTACCACATCGTTTTCAACCTTTTTGAAATAAGGCGTATATCTTTTAATGCCCGCAGTATTTTCTGAGTCACTTAAATCAGAGTTTTTACCGTAAGCAAATTCATAATATGTTTTTTCATCACTGCTAACTAAAAAACGCATACCCGAACGGACATCGTTTTTTCTGTAATGACTAAAGCTAAATGTTTTAATAGATCCAAACCTTATGTTCTGCAAATCCAGATTTACTGTAGTGCCTCTCTGATATTGATCTCTAACAATCAGCTCTTGGCTTTCGCCATCTATGTATGCACCGCCAAAAAAGCCACCTGGATATCCGACATATACGCCCGAGAGTTGCCATGAACCGAAATCACCCGCGGCAATCGTTTGTGCTGTGCCCGGTATGCTGCTGATCATATTGCTGTAACCGAAGATTGAATTATTGGCGCTGTATGTGCTGAAATCATCATCTATACTGACTATTCTGGGTTTTTCAATTACGAAAGTTTTAATCACCGGATTCTTTACGTAAAACGGCACACTTATTTTCGTAGATGTAATTTCCGCGTTGCTCCCCGCTGGCACGGTTTTATCGAAAACTTTAATATCGGATAGTCTGCCACCGTCATAAACGCAGATTAGTAAAGCTACGTCTTTATCCTGACCCGTTGCGTTTGTTACTGTTGTTCTATAAATGCCGTCTATACATATAACTTCTCCCGCATATATACCTTTTTGAAATGTAATAGTGAACAGTGAAGTCAATCCCAAAAAATCACCTTTCAAACGGACATTGCCGGAACCATCAGCACCGGTATATACAATATTATTGTTTTCGTCGATAATTCCGTCGCCGCTCAGCACGGTATACCGTATCAAATCCTTTGAGTGAATTTCCTGCCATGATCCGCTTGCATCATATCCTATAACACGAATTTTATCCAACGATATACTTTCCATACGACATATGGAGTTTTCAAATTTTATGCCTACCGGCAGCACCCGTGCCGAAATATCATCAATGTACAAGGCAGTAATACCATCATCAACAGAACGATTATATGATACGCCAAATATTATTCTGTCATAATTACACCACGGCGGAAGAATTCCCCAAATCCTATGCCATCCGTCAGCATTCGCGCTCTCACAAGTAATGCTGAACTCGGAGGGCATGCTTAAAATGCTACCGGACTTATCTCTTAACAAAACGTAAAACCCAACAGATGACGGCTGTATGTCAAAGCCTTTCACGTACATCTCCAACAGGACATTATTCTTATAAATACCGGAGTCAACGACCTGCAAATTAGCGGTTTCTACCAGGCATTGCCCTGTTGATGATACGCAGTCGATCATAAAAGACTTATTGCCTGAATGCTTTTCATCTGACGTTGTAATGCAGTTGTAGCCGCCGCTGTTATGGACAGTGACGTTATGTGTTATTGTTCCTTCCATTGTTACAGGATTCGCAATCATTGTTCCATAATTGAAAGCAGAAATCGCGTTTGCTAATCCATGGCGTTGAAAAACAAGCACAATAATCAGTATAATTAACCAAAACTGTTTACTCACTATATTATCCTCCTACCACTTTACAATATAAAAATCTGTAAGCGGTGATATATTGCCGCTGTCCCATACATAAGCCTTAACCGCACCGATTTCCGTCCCTGGCTGCATTGCTGAATAAGAAAGAGTATAATTTGCCGTTTCATTGGGGCTCATACAGATTTGATTTCCCACGAGAGTTTTTATCAGACCTCCTTGGCTGTTATACACTGCTAAAAACACATACAATTGACGTGGGTTGTAAGATATATTTTTTAATGCTATAGTCATGCTGCCAGATGACAAAAAGTCCGCAAATGTAAACTGACTGCCTGATTGATTTATGGGCACGGACTGAATTTTAACAATTTCCATCGGCTTAACAAAATCAAATGTTTTCGCAAACGAATTTATGATACCGTTCTGTTCATAACCGACAATCAAGGTATATTCCCCTGAAATCGCCTCACGGGGCATATAAAAAGAATATGGTTGGTTTGCACTTTGTTTTTTGACCTGCTCTATATATACTGTTTCGCCTGTCGAACTATTGATAACCTTGAGCAAAAAATCCTTTTGGTCCGCAAATCCATTCATAAACTTAATAATTAAACTTATCCGGTAATCGTTGTTTTGCGCGTCATTCACCTTAATATCCTGAATTAACCCATCTTCAACGTATGATGGCTCATAGTCAAACGCAACCGTTTTATAACAGTCATCACCGCTATCTTTATTCGCTATATATGCTAAGTACCTTCCCGCCCTTGCGCGCATAGGTATTGTACATTCAAAGTGTGCCCTTTGCCGCACTGTGTCCTTCTGGTCAAGATATAAAATATCCTGGGCACTGATATTATCCAAGTTTGCTCCCTCTTTTAAAATCATAAATACAACTTTACCGACGCTGGACATATTTCTATTATTATAAAACAAACAATCTGCTTCTAATCTTCTGTTTTTACAAATTACAGTTGGGACCTCCGCATCTGCAATAACGCCGTTTAATTCTATCTCCATATTGATGTCAGATAATTCTTTCTCCATCGGCACAAGGTAAAGAACGGTTATGCTTTGCGGCGGCATATAATAGGTACTAAACACATTCTCATCATTTATCAGATTTGTTCTTGCAACCACTTTTTCCGGCTCGTCCGGCATATTTTCCCCCAGTATGTCGTCGCTTCTCAAAAATGTTTCTTTTTCAAGCTTGTAGCTTTTATTAGCCGAAAAGGTAATATTATGACCGACGGATGGATTTTGGTTTACTAAAATCAAATTCAGACCTCCTTCTGCCGTTGTATGCGCGGAAGCAGTAAGAATCTGATTTCCGTATCCGCTTGTAGCATCGGTGCAATACGCGTTGCCGCTGCATGTTACCTGAACATTATTAACTCCAAATGCGTCATATGCCATTTTGAAATATTCACCGACGGCGCTTAGCATCAGTTCTCCGCTGCGGTATGGGCGCAGGACGCCCCAGCAATCTCCCCCCCAATGGTCCGGTGTTGACCAGTTTCCGAACAAACTATGATAGGTAGCTAATCCGAAATCCGCGCTATTTGACATTCTGTTAACCACTTCAGCAGTCGTTAACGCTCCCTGGAGTGAAGTTGAGACAACTTTGAATTCGGTTGAAGCCATGGTTGGGTCTACATATACCGCATGTTCAGAGAGATACAATTTAGGTCTCTTTTCGGCTGAAAGCAAATTAATGTACTGCATAATCTGGGTACCATACATTTTCTTCATCATATAATATCCCATATTGCCCACACTATGATAATAGTAATGGCTTACAATATAGTCGACTTTACTACCCAAATTCGCAATAACGACAGGGTTCCAATACAAATAATTGTCAGTGTTGTCCTGCGGCGTTGTATAAGTTAATACACTTACTTTCGCGTTATTATTCACATCCTTGATACCGTCTATCAAAGAGCTACATAATGATATGTACTCCGCAGCGCCTGCCGCCACCTGTGCCGATGTGCCGTGATATAACATATCCGTTTCATTTCCCAGCTCAAAACAAGCCACCTTGACAGGCTCAGTTAATCCCAAATCGATACGTTTTTGCGCCCAATTCACACCATTTTCATCAACCGCCTCCGAATCATCCGGATTAAGTGTTAAAAATCGTACCAAATCTTTTATGTTGTTAACACTGTCATTAATATTAACTGTTATAACAAACTCGACGTCTTTTGTAATTTTTTTTATAGAGTCAATCCACTCTACCATCCCAAAGGAATAAGGAGCGCTATAGGTGTCATATCCTCTCTCATTAGGAGCGCCAATTGTATCCTTCCAATTAATATAATGAAAAAAACCGCGTATAATTGGGATGTTAAATCCATATGACTTGATTGCATCATATTTGCTATCATCCATTTTCGACGATCCGCTTGCCAGCCGTAGATTCAACCTCCATGCGGCGTCATCATTGAACCCCAAGAGGCGCTTGTCTGATGCTTTTATAATCTGCGCTTCATTAACGGTAATGTTACTCGCCACATTTGTTACCGCCGCTTGGACCGAAAATACAGGTATTATTATGACAATTATTACAAAAAGAATAATTAGTTTTTTCATTTTAGCCTCCATTCCGCCGCCTAATCTCGGCGGTACAACTATTTTATGAAAAATCTTTTAGCTATGCCCCGATATTCTGTCAATTATCTTGCCGGCTTGTTAAAAAAACAACTCCCGGTCACATAATGATTCGCAATATTCACTTCTTATTCTTATGACTACTTTTTTTATTTGTTCGATTACCAAAATCGTCACCCCTGTTTTATCTTCGCAACAAATGCTCCGAATGGTTCCAGCTCTATTTTATTTCCATAATATATTTCATCAAATTCACAATCACATTCCAAATTCAGCTTTTGTGCTTCATCTGAATAGTTTATCATAACAATATAATTTCCATGAATGGTCAATCCAATATATGGATTATTGCATTTTATCCTATGACTTATGATTTGATTTGCAAATACTTCTTTGTAGATTTCATATCTGTCCGAGTCAAACGCATAGTTTTCATTCAGTAAGGAGTCCTCCAGCGGGTAATTCAGGTAATATACAACGCCTTTGCCGTATTTATATTTCGTAAAAATCGGATTATCATTATCATCCTTCGCCAATACATCGCCGCCAATACTGCTTAATATAAATACTTTGTTTCTGCTGTAAGGGATGCACTTGTTTTTAAAATTAAAGCTTCCCTGTTCATTGACAATCTCGCTGTCAATTACCCTAACACCTGTAATTTGCTCAAATTCAGATAAAAAGCCGTTATTGTTGGATATGTAAAGAGTTGCGCCATCCTCTATCCTTTTCAGCAGCTCTTTATACTTTGGCAGTGAAATTACCGAACCTGCAGATATTGATGGCAAGAGATAGACGTCTGCCCGAGGCAATTCTTGCTCACCGAACGCAAAACGGATATTTACACCTGCCTGTTTTGCCAGAATATAAGACATATAAGCAACGCCCCATTGATCCTGCTCCTGAGTTGTAACGCATATGCCGTCAACCAATGGTTCAGGAAGCTCAAAATTCAAGCTATGGTACCAGTCTGAAAATTCTTTTAACACTTTTAACGCAGGCTTCGGCAAACGGTTTTTATCAATCAGGCCAAGTTCCCTTTCGTTCATTTTCCACTTAAAGGGCGCATTCGTTAAATTAAGCTGTTCATTTGCGCACCACCACAGCAATCCGCCCGCTTTATGCGCCCAGTTGGAAAACAAGTTTACCTTCAAAAATCCCGCAGCTGATTCGTCGCTGCATTGCATGGGTCCAAGGGTGCCTATTTCCTCAACCAAGCATGGTTTATTTCCCAAATCGCTGTAAAAAAGCGTTTCACAGGTTGCGTGAAGCATGGTTCTTATAGAAGTATGTTTATCCTTATGACAATGCGGAACAAAAATAGGATAGGGATGGGTTGTCAGAATATCCGTATGCTCCGCCTGATCAAAAATACTCCAATTCCCCATAGGCGATAATCCATGCATGCCTGATACTATAGGACGGGTGTGATCATAAGCTCTGATTGTATTGGATACGATCGATGTCCAATTGGAAGCGATCTCTCTGCTTTCAGCCCGATCCAAGCAATTGCACTCATTTCCCAAGTCCCACGCATATATTGCTTTACTGTCCTTAAAATATGATACAAACCCTCTTATAAACCTTTGTTCGAATAATAACGCGGTTGGATTCGTATATAAATTTTTCCCATATAATGCAGGCGGAATAAATAGCCTTCCACTCATCCAACCTGTTAAAAGTCCAACAATAAGTTGAAATCCATATTTCTGTGCCAATTCGCAAAAGCTTTCAAACCGGTCTAGCATATTTTCATTCAAGTAATATGGATTCGTTTGGTTATGTCCACCGCCAAAACCATATTCCTTTAATAAGCCACAAACAGTGTAAAACGGAACTACGGGTTGAAAATCAGCCCAATTCGGGAAAACCCTTAAATATTTTATGCCGTTTTCAGATAATATTTTAAAATCATCCTCAATCACATTTTCGTCAAATTGAGTCCACATATCGGTTCCCGCATTTGATGCCCAATAGTTACAGCCAATCATAAATTCCATTAAAATTACCTCTCTATTTAAAATTATAAATCAAATACGATATTCCCGCGCCATACTTGGCTGTAAACAGAACCTTTGAAGCTTTCTCCCCGTTTTGCACTACAGAACGCAAGTCACTGATGGTGCCTTGCCTTATTATCGGCTCTCCTCCGTTTGTTTCATCATATAAAAGAACTCCGTAAGGATCCCAGGCAGTGTGCATAAATCTGCTTGTTGTAAATACCTGTCGGATATTTTTATCATAATCAATGATGGGTCCACATTGAACAATAAAATTGTTATCCGTTAGCACCTTATACACTTCCATAAACCGCGTGTGAGCCGTAAAAGCACCTGTCGGTTCTGTTTTTGTAATATCCAGCGTCCTTACGTTATCCGGAGTAATTTCAACTCCGTCATACAGGCAAGTCTCAACCTTGGTAACATTATCATCAAAACCGTATAAATATACGACTTGCCCCGGCTTAACATCGTCAAACATCGTTAAATCATCACTGTAATAATCCTTGATTCCGTTTGCCTGAGCAACCGTAAGCTTTGCCGATTCCTGCTCATTCATAATTACCCTGCTGTGATTCTTTACCATTACAGGAGCCCTCACGCCATTATAACCAGTTACAATTTTTTCGTCGGTTGCAGCATTGGTATACCAAACCATAACATTTGGCGTTAAATCCTCAACATCAAAAGCATCAATAATTAAATTGCTGATACTTTCCCGAAATGTTGTAACAGTATAGTTTTTATCTTCAAATGTTTCGGTAAGCGGAACTTGGAATAGCAATTTTGGAGCGAAATAACCCTTTAAATTATTTCTGCCGTGTACACGCCCTGTGGCATCGTAATAATAATCATATCCGGTTCTGTCATCCGTATAACGGTTTAACTGGTCGGCGGGATAACCATCGGCTATACCGACAGATGCCGTCACGGTTTGTATATTCGTAACCTTGCCTTCTTCATTAACTTTGTATTTTATTACCTGCGAAATATTGAAATCCGGATTCACCATTTTCGCCGCGTTTTTTAATACATCCATTGTCTTCTCTTTTTGGTTTTTGCCGTTTACTCTTACGTCTTTTACACACTGCAAAACTTCCTTTTTCCCGTTTGTTTGCATTACTTTCAATTCAATAATACCGCTAAGTCCCTTTTTTGCCGCTGCATTTATTAAATATCCATATACAAAATCCTTCGATTGTCCCTTTTTCAGAGCGACTATTTTATTCATTGCGTCAATATAAAAAGTTGATGATTCAAAATTAATTTGACTGTCATCATTATCAAAATAGTTTTTCTTAGATATCTTGTAATCAACGCCATCTATTGCCATCTCGTAATCTTCCATGTTATACCCTGTAATCTTTCCTTGCAATTTCTTGTCGGAAAAAACGATTTTCATATATTTCGCACTGTCGGTCGGCACTAAATAACCATTTTGAATCTTTAACTTGCCATAATCCACATATACATTTGCAACACTGTCTTTGAGCGAAAAGCCGCTTGGAATTTGTGAAATGTCCATTTTCTTTTCGCCCTTGTCAGTATATTTGATAAAATTGATTTTTTCGCCTGTGTACAAATAGATTTCAACAAATGTATCGTTAACATCAATTTCAAAATTAACAATACCGAAGTCCGGCGAGAATATAAGCTTATGTTCCGAAACTGATATATTCTTCAAAACATAGTTCTGGCAACTCTCGATAAATACTATGTCATAAGCATCGCCGCCATCATTCGATACAAGTTTTATTCTGCCCTCGTTAATGTCATATATGCTCTCATCATAATTATAGTCGAGCAAAATTCCGTTATATATAACAGAGTTGATTTTGCTGATGGCGGCATGTTTAAGCACGCCGTTTACATAATATGAAAGCTGGCCTGATGATGGGTTAAACCCCGCCAAATCATCAGATGCAATCACTATTTCCGACACAGATTTATGTTTTTCCATATAAACTATTTTATTCTCATCTGCATCATAATAATATTTCACCTTGTATCCCAAATAAGCGTTAAAATCATTGTGTTCAACATTATATAACTTCGAATCTATTGCAATATTTCTTTTCGCAGTAGGGTTGCCGTATATCGCCGTTACATTGGTAGCATTCACCACTCCGGTTGATTTGTATAGGTTATAATATGTATACAAAACTGACTTGTCATCCTGTTTAAAATTCGCATCTTTACCCGATAAGTTCACAGCTTCCATTATCGGAGCGTCCAATGCGTTATAAAGCATTTTTGCCATAGTTATTCTTGTAATCGCTTCGGGCGTTTCATTTCTTATACCGCTCAATAACCCGATATCAGCAGCAACATTTAAATAACCAAAGGGATAACCCCCTCGTAATTCTGCCAATTGCGAGTAACCTAACGCCCGGACAAGAATTGTCACAGCGTCATTATATGATATTACTTCATCGCCCCTGAAAGTATTATCCGGATACCCGTTTGCAATCCCAAGGGATAACGCGGCATATATTACGTTTATTTTCTCATAGCCGTCAGATACATCATAAAATTCGCCCTTATATACATTCACATAATCACCGGGATTACATTTTACTAAATTAAGTACTCCCTCTATATATTGAATCTTACTCACGAAAACGTTCGGCATAAATTTACCGTCAGAATATGCACCCATAATATTGAGTGCACCTAATATTCCGACAGTCGACAAGTCCTGCATGTCATTGTATGATACAAGACCGCTTTGTTCTTGAAAAACCGCCTTTTCCTCGACCTGCACGGGAGCATTCAAATCAATGTCCTTATACTCGTCACCCGGCTTAAAGATAATACCGTCTGCAAAAACCGTACCAAAGCTGAGGCAAAATACAATAATTAACGCAAATAATCTATTCATGGTCTACCTCCTGCATAATACATTGATATAAGTTATACAAAATGCATACCGCCTCGCCTCTTGTGACAGGCTTTTCCGCCTGTAATTCCCGTGTTTCGTATAAACGGTTCAATATGCCCTTATGAATAGCGAATGCAATTTGTTTTTTATTGCTTTCGGTTATTCCGGAGCTTGCGTAAAGTGAATTAACAACAGCGTCATAATCGATGGTTTCATCAACCGTTTTATATTTTCGGTAGATTTTATCAACTAAACCGCACAAATCCGCTGTGGTAACTTCGGAATCCGCATTGAATATGTTGGAACGGACAATTCCCTCCGCATAACACGCATTTGCATAACCGCTATACCAATCATCCTTTTTTACGTCGGTGTAGAAAGAGCCTTTATAATCTGTTTTCAATTTCAGCATCCGCGCAATAACCGCCGCTGCCTCGCCTTTTGTAATGTTTTTATCGGGTTCAAAGGCAGTGTCTGATGTACCCGAAACAAAACCCAGGCTGGCCATTTTTGAAATTTCCCGATTTGCCCAGTAATATTCCGTGTCTTCAAAAACATTTTCTGTAATTTCATCTATGCTGTCTATACCCTCATAACCGGTTTTCACTTGTTCCGGTGAAAGAGGCAGTGTCGAATTTGTTTTAAGGGTTAACACCACAACCGACATATTCGGCATACGGTAGGAACTGAAATTGGGCACATTTTTTTCTGTTGACGTGATTGTTGTTAACGCTTCACTCGTTTTGCTGAATGCAAACGTTGCCTCGTTCGGAGCGGAAAGAATCGTCTCTTTAACAAGAGTGTAATTATTGTTGAATTGAAAGCTCATATCAATATCAGTATTCGCCTGCTTGTTTGTCAGTATAAGATTTAACTCGTTTTTACTTATAGGCGTTGCAAACGCCGAAAAATCAAACCGATCGTTTTTCGGTTCGCCGCTGCCTGTTTTGTTTAAAGGGTTTGTCTTAAATTCTTCTTCATCGGCAGGAATATACTCTGAGTCATAAATCACATCGCCTAATGAGTCATTATAAAGCTGATACAATTTTGCCGTAGGTGATTCATAAAATTCCCCGTCAAATTCTTCCCAGAATGCCCACATATGTGATTCAACTAAATTATGAACAGCTGCCCCAGCCATGTAAGGCTTTCTGAATGATAAATTCAAAAAATGCGAAACTGACAAAGCGCTTGTAAAATTAACGGACGCAGGTATTTTGTCAGCCGGATCCCAATATCTCGCATGCTCGGTTGAAAACACCTTGATATCCTTCAAATTGCCATTCTCATCTCTTATGTCATTGTCTTTCACTATTTTATCAATATCCTCCTTCATTTCATCAGCATATCTCATCATAAGTTCAGAGGAGTATCCGTCATAATAGGGATGGTGAGAGATTGCGTCAACATACGGCAAAAGGGGCGCTAATCTAAAATTATATTCTCTCCAGACCGGCTCTACTTTCGGAGCCCATAAATTATGTGGGCCGCAAGCAATTAATTTAAGCTCCGGATGTTCTTCCTTCATGGCTTTTGCCTGCTCTACGAATGTATTGATTAACAGCTGAGAATCTTCTTCCGTTCCGTTAACCCCGACATAAACAGCACTTTCCTGACCAACCTCTATATATTCTACATTCACCGGCTTTTCTATGCCGCATTGAGCCCTTAAAGCGCCCCAACTTGATTCTTTTGGATCATCCAGCAAAAAGTTCACTAAATTCCTGCACTCCTGAGGAGTATAAATGATGGGACCGATACAGATTACAAAAGAAGCGTTCGGATTATTGGCTAAGCACACCTGAAGCCATTCAACGAGTCCCTGTTGCCTTACCCCTCCAAGCATATTCTTTACTGCATTTATTTGCTTATACTCTTCCCAAGCCGGCGCTACTTGTGTTGGTTTTCTTGAACTGTAGGGCCCGACAGAATTTATCATGTTATTCGTAGAAGAGGACGTCCCGCCAAATCTGAATAGTGTTACAGGATAGGCTTTTTTTGCAAAGCTTTCATATGAGCTTTTAAGCGAGCCATTTTCAAAATAGGTGTTATAATGGTCTGCAAACTCAACCTGCACGCCCAGCATATTCTTATATGCCTTATGCATTTTGCTTTCATCCACAACCATGTGCAGCTTTGCCGTTTGCGTAACAACATCACGCAAATCCATGCTGACTATTTTTTCCAGCTCATCATAATTTCTTTGATAAAAATATTCGCGCATCATTTCAAGAAGCTGATTAGCCGTCAGCGGCTCCTGTGCATATATGATCTGGTTAATCAAGAACAAGGAACAGACTACAATCGATATTACTGCTTTTAATTTTTTGTCAACCATTTTCTCTTTCCTCCGTTCCAAAGCTGTTAACGGTTTTGTGAATGATTTTAGACCCCTCCGCCCTTGTAAGCGGATTGCGCGGCATAAAACAATTATTTGTGCCGTCTACAATACCGGCAGCTTGTAATTTGGCAACCGCAGAGCTTGCCCAATCTGCAATATCGGCGCCGTCGCTGAAGGGGTATACTTCGCTGTCCCTGTTGAGAGTTTTGTCAAGCGATTCAATCGCTCTATAAACAATTACAGCAGCCTCCTGCCTTGAAATAAAGTTATTAGGCAGGCAATTGTTTTGATCATCTCCTACAATAACGCCCACTTCCTTTGCTTTTGCAAAATAAGAACAATACCAGTCGTCCTTATTGCAATCATTAAATTCGTCATTAATTTCCTCTGCTGCAGTCATATCAACTTTTAAAGCTAAAAATAAAATTTTTAAAAATTCCGCACGGGTAATATTATTATCAGGTTTAAATGTGCCATCCTCATAACCACTGATTGTATTTGTCGCTTTCAAATATCTTACTGATTCATAAGCCCAGTGGTCAATGCCCAAATCACTGAAAAATACTTGTTTTTCAGATAGTGTGTTGGAATCTATGTTTATATTGTTTTTAACAACATCACCGATGGGAATGTTGATTTTTACGCCTGTGCTTTTTGAATTGCTTCCTGTGCTGACATTTGAGCCTGGTGTTTGCGTTTCTTCTTTATAATTGTCTATATATTCCGCCAAATCCGCAGCCGTTTTTATTTTGCTTTGATTTCGCAATAAATATTGCGCCAGTTTTAATTTATCTAAAACCTTATTGTAAGCCGCAACATTGTAGCCTATTTCCTCCGCGCAATCGGAAACAAGCTTTTCGATGTACGCATAGGAATATGCATCGACAAAGTTAATCATAACGTATTTTTCCTTGAAAATACTCGAAAGTGACATTGTATTTTTAATTCTGCCCTTTAAATCTGCAAAAACGGCAAGAACATCATCAGACGCCTGCAAATAATACTCATTGTCGAGCGGCAGGTTAAAATAATCCGCATTTCTGATAAACACTTGTTCTATCGTTGCCGCATCATCTAAATCCCATAAATCAAATAAAGCAATTTCCGTTTCGAAAACGCGTATCAAATCATACATATCATCAATAATATCAAACCTGAATGCCGGATAATCCAACAATCCAACACTTAACCACTGTTTTTGTTCGTCGGTAAGCATACGAACTAAACTATAATTAAAATCTTGAATATCTTCAAGCTTGTAATCTTCATCGCCGTTAATTATTGCTAAAAGCGCGCCCGAATCCTTATGGGCTATGGCAGTGTTAACCGCATTTATAATGGGCTGCTTTCTGCGCATGTACTCCGCAACAGTGCCATTTTGCTTAGCGTACGTTATTTCACCGATTGCAGTAATATTGACAGATTTTGAGTGCGGGCCGCAAGTAACGGACAGGATTGCCGGACCATCCTTCAAAACATTAACAATGCCATTCTCGACAGTAAATATATTTGGATTGCTTGAAGTCCAAACCGCGCTGTCCGTACAGTCCTCATTCTCAAATCTGACGACAAATTCCAATTTACTTCCTACCGGCACAGAACAGGTATCGTTTGAACCAACCTCGGCCAGTATTTTAATTTTATCAAGGATTGAGCTGTCATAAAATCTGATATATCTGATTTTCTCCCCGGTAACCGTATTGAGCCATTTGCCTGAGCCGTCAAATGATATATCCACATCGGTTATCCACGTTGTTCCATCAGCGGAAAAATCAACAATTGAAGGTGCGTATACTTCTTCGCCTATTGTTTGAAATCGGCGGACAAGGTATAAATCCTTCAAATCCATGATATTATTTTCATCAACATATTGGCTTTGTGCCACATTGAAGTATAAAACGTTACTTTTTTCTTTTTTTCCTGTTACATAAGAATCATACCTTCTAACCGTATACTTAAAATTGTCAAAATACAAAAAACAACCATCCATTTTAGCGTTCTCGCCAAAAAGCTGTATGCCCGTATTTTCAGGCAATGAAGTTGGTGATGTATAAGAGCCGCTCCACTTGCTTTGCACAGCGCCGCTTGCTCTGTCCTTTGTCACCCATGATATGGTATCTCCTTCAATTGTAACCTTAACGGTGAACCATGTATATAACGGCAGCCTGTCATCAAGATCTCCGCTTTCACCTTCCGTCAACAAGGTAAAATCATCTACAAGGTTGTTCATTTTATACAATCTGTAACTGTATCTTCCCCCGGCCTGTGACCCCGGAAAATCCAATGCATATCCGGTCGTTTCATCACCCGACATTAAAAACTTAATCCCGGCGCCCACTCTTTCGTTGTCTTTATATACATCAAACTGTATCTCCTGACTTTCGTTTGCCGGAACAGGATCGGGGCAGACAAAATTAACCCCCGTGCTAAAGGTTAAAATATAATTGGTATACGCATTGATTTTCAAAACCTTATTGCCTGTGTTTGTCGGGTCCTCTTCAATACCCGCCTGCCCATAATACATGGTGGATCTGGTGCGCCAGTTTCCCCCAACCGGCGCACCGAGCACCCCCGCCGCAAATGGATAATTGGCTGTATAGCTGTCAAAATCATCTTCAGTCTCATATATTATTGAATCACTGTTCTCCTCGCCTTGCGCATAAACAGCGACCGAGCTTATGCATATACTCATTATTAATAATAATACTATTACATTTTTAAAAGACCTCATGATATTATCCTCCAATCAATTATCCACGGTAGTTATTATATTATTCAATGTTTGTTAATCGCACCAACGGCTTTACTTTGCTGACTTCATCATCCCAAATAAAGATTTTGCCATAGCTTCCTGTTGTATTATCTTTATTGACAATAAATGATGTGGGTTGAGTCAGATCTGTAACTGTGTTTATATTGGCGCTTATTAATTCATTGTCACTGGTATAAAACGCAATTATAACTGAAATGCTTGTGCTTTCCGCAGCCATTTTATCAATATACAGACTCGGATTAATGTTTATTGTCAGCGTGCCGTCGCCGTTGTCTTCATATAACTGCTGTTCTCCATATAATTTAAAATTATCAAAATATACAAAACAACCGTCCATTTTAGCGTTCTCGCCAAAAAGCTGTATGCCCGTATTTTCAGGCAATGAAGTTGGTGATGTATAAGAGCCGCTCCACTTGCTTTGCACAGCGCCGCTTGCTCTGTCCTTTGTCACCCATGATATAGTATCTCCATCGATTGAAACCTTAACTGTGAACCATGTATATAACGGCAGCCTGTCATCAACATCTCCGCTTTCACCTTCCGTCAACAAGGTAAAATCATCTACAAGGCTGTTCATTTTATACAATCTGTAACTGTATCTTCCCCCGGCCTGTGACCCCGGAAAGTCCAATGCATATCCGGTTGACTCATCATCCGACATCAAAAACTTAATTCCCGCGCCCACTCTGTCGTTGTCTTTATATACATCAAACTGTATCTGCTTAACGCTACTGGGTGAAATACTAAAAGGGTGAACGAAATTAACCCCAGTATTATAGGTCAAAATGTAATTGGTATACGCATTGATTTTCAAAATTTTATTGTCTGTATTTGTCGGATCATCGGCAATACCCGCCTGTCCATAATACTGGGTCGCCCTTGTTCGCCAGTTTTCTCCCACCTTTGCATTTAATACGCCTGTTCCCAAAGGGTAATTTACCGTGTAGCTGTCAAAACCATCTTCAAACAGTAATACAAAAGTTTTTTCCTTGTAATTCAATGCAACATTTGAAATTGCGCATATGCGATCCCAGGTTGAATTGGCAAACGCCGCGCACGGGTATTGCCATGTCTTACCTGATATATAGGTGTCAGTCGCTGTCCCGGACCATGTTTGTGATGTTGCTCCCGTTACCGTCCAGCTTATCGTAGATCCCGATACCGTAACTTCAAAATGTGCGGGAACATCACTTGCCGTCCAAGCTTGTGTGCTGTCATAATATAATACAACCGGCTCATTGAAAGCTCCGTTTTCTACTTTTGCAACAAACGGCGTATACAGCGGAACACCATACTGTGTGTTTCTTGTTCCGGATAAACCGATGTGATAATATGTTTTCTCATCCGAGCTTATAAACATGGACATTCCTGAAGACTTATCACCGTTTTTAACTACATCAAATGATAATTTATTAATTTCGTAAGTGCTTGCTTCTTTTTTAATATCCAGATTAATCGCCTGCGGGTACCACTGACTGCTTGACAAAATCAGCCTTTTGTTGGCGGCTTCAATCCACATGTAGGCAGGGGTTGTTAAATTGCGGCCATAATAAACTGTCGAGAGCCTCCATTCCGCACCGCTGCTGTGTGTCGCTACTACTTTCGCTGTCCCGTCATACGGCAATGCGGTGTCAATATCATAATACGGGGCTGATATGTAGCTGCTGAAATCATCAAAAAAGTCCTGTGTGCCCGCCACCGATACTGTGGGCGCAATTGTTAATACACCCACCGACATTAAAATAATCGCCAATGCCATAACTGTCGAACCCAGTTTTGTAATGATTGATTTTTTCATTTTTCTTTCCTCCTCTAAATATTTTATTTTACGCTTTTCCTAAGCGATATGGTTATCGGATATATAATATTTTATCTATCGGCTTGATTAACGCAATGCCATCCCAAACAAATATTTTACCAATGCCATAGCTTTCCGGTTTTTCCAAAGTAAAGCTTTGTGTTTCCTTTGATTTATCTATATCGGTCATGACAAGCTGAATCAGCTTATTGTCATCATCATAGAAAGCAGTCCATACGTTTATTTCATTCGCCGTATACAACTGCGGCAGAATCGTAACCGTCACACCCGATGAATCCGTGATATAACTAATGGTCTGATTACCGCTATATGTAATTTCCAAATTATCAAATACCGCGGCGCCGTAACCGACACCCGTTAAATAGGAACTTCCTATCCACGTCGTATATGAATTGTTCACAGCCTTATTGTAAAATGCTAACAAATACTTATAGCTGTTTGGGATTTCAAAAGTACCTGATTGCGTATATTGGTTTGCGGTGGCTTTCCAGGACGCATTCGTCCCGTCTATGATGATTACCCAATGAACCTTGCCCGTTAAAGTAGAAACAGGCTCACAATAGGTTGCTTCGTCTGCACTGATAAACAGCCTTATTCCGCCGCTGCTGTAACTGTCGTTGGTTACATCAAAGCTGATTTGAAGTATCCGGTTGTTCTCCCCTATCAGGTCGCCTGAATCGTAATTCACAACCATGGCATTTCCTAAACAGCTTTTAATCTGAAGCGCGTTGTTAAAGACCGCCGCACTTCCGTAATAAGTTCTTGTGCTTGACGACATAATTGAAGTATACACCTTTGCCGTGCCGTATCCCCTATGAACGCTTGATGTTGACCAATTTGTCTGACTATCTGATGCAACAATCTGCGGTGCGTTCTGCCCGCTAAGCTCTGCCGTATTGGTATAATCGAAATCATCCTCTATCGTGTTAACACCCGCAGGCGCCTGATACAATAGCTTGAGTACAACAACGCTTGCGTTCGGCAGAAGATAGCTGGTGAAATTAGGTATATTCTTTTGATTGGTTACAAGTGTTGTAAGTTCTTCACAGGCTTCGTTATAAGTTAGCGTATAAATATTTGCCGACCTTACAACCGTTTCCTCTGCTAAGGTATAAGCATTATTAAAGCTGAAATTCACATTGACATTGGTATAAGGCGCTCTGTTCGTCAGCACCAGATACAAAGCGGTGTCATCATCGGACGCCTTGGAAGCAATAACATTAACCAATGTAGATAAATCCGAACTATAGAGCCCATCGCCGTTTGTACTGCTTCCGCCGAAAATATTTACATTGCTTTCAACAACCATATCCTTTATCGCACTGCTGTACGCTTCATATACCTTTTCAGTGGGAGATTTGTAAAATGAACCGTCAGCATGTACATGAAACGCCCACATTCTGTGTCCCCAGATATTATGGTAATACGCGCCGTCCATATAATCCGACTTTCCTGTCATAGCTAAGAAATATGAGGTGCCCAGCGCCGAAAACCATGTGGAAGTCTCATCAAATGACGCATATCTCGCGTGCTCAGTGGATACAATTTTTATATCTTTCAGGCTTCCGTTCTCATCGCGGAAATCGTTTTGCGCAACAATTGTATCGCAATCCTCCTTCATTTGCCGTGCGAAGTACATCATATATTCAGCCGAATGACCGTAATAATATGGATGATGCGACATCGCATCCACATATTCAAGCAACGGTGCTATGTTATATGTCCAATTCCGCCAGTAATTTATTCTTCCTCCCCACATATTGTTTGCACCGCATGCCATAAACTTCGCGCTGCTGTTAACAGCTTTAATTGCATTTATCATTGCTATTGAACAATCAATATACCGTTGTATGTCATTTAAAGAGTAGCCTTCCTCTTCGTAACAGGCAATTTCGTTCCCCAGCTCGAAATACTCAACATTAACAGGCTCTGCTCTTCCGAGATATTGTAATCTTTTTGCTCCCCACTCGGTAGTAACATCACCGAATAAAAACTCAGCAAGCTTTCCCGCGTCTTCTGCCGAGGTTGTAAGATACGATACGCATAATATAAATGACGCGTCCGGATTATTTGCATACGCAACCTTCATCCATTCGACCAACCCCATTTTCAAAACGCCGGCAGGTCTTAAATTCATATTATCTATATTCACAATGAATTCCGACGCTTTTCTTTCATCCAGCGTTCCTATCGTATTGATGAAATTCACCAAATCCGAAGATGTTCCGCCAAATCGGTAAGACGGGATAGGCGCACAGGTTTGCGCATACTCGATATAATCCTCTCTTAGATTCCCATCCGAATCATAAAAATAATCATAATTATCATTTGAAATACTGAAAAATTCACATTGTACGCCCAAAAGCTCCTCAACATCACGTGTCAACACATTGTCTTCATTCACATTCACTTTAGCCAGACCCGTATCTACAATAACATTTTGAAGGTTAACTCCCATCGTACTTTTAATTTCTTCGTTATTTCCTGTGTTGACAGCCCTGTCTGAAATATATTGCAGAGCAAAATTCGAGTAAACCTTTTTGTTGTATGCACGGGGCAACATATCCGTAGCGCATATTATATTAATATTTGAAAATAATGCATAATCCTTTCCGGTACCTCCTGCCCTATTATAAGCCGCGCAAAGATATTTATAATCACTGTTGATCAGCGATAATTGTTCCGAATCGTCAAATGAAAACGTCCACGTTTTACCGGTTATGGTTGTAAATAAACAGGTAATCACCGTTCCGCTTACAGAAATGTCACAATGAACCTTTGCAGTATCAGCAACCGTCCAGCCCAAATCTGCTGCAGGTGATATTACAGTTATAGTCCCGCCATTGTTTGTAAATACATATGGAATATTGGCAACGCCTCCAACCGCATAGTTATTTTCACTACCGTTAATACCAAACGAATAATATGTATTTTCGTAGCTGCTGATAAATAAATTCATTCCGCTTGACTTTGAAGAGTATCGCGCAACGTCAAAACTCAGCGAATACAATTCCTTCGGCTGTTCATCATTAAAGTACAAATTGACAGCCGTCATACGCACCATTGTATCATATACTCCGAGAGAATTGCTTAAATCTATCCATGCCTTGCCTTGCTTATTATACGAAATCACATTTTCAGACAGTATCCAGGAATATCCGTCACCGGAAGCCACGGGCGTCCCCCCCGCTGAATAAACTGCCGCGTTATTTATCGTTCCATAATAATCAGAGTCGGTATATGTTGTAAAATCCTCATTAAAATATCTTAACGCCTTTTTCGACTTCACCTTAAAAGTAACATTGCCTATGGCACTTACATTATTCCAGCTTGATCTTGCCGCAACCGCGCAAGGATACTGCCAGTTGCTCCCTTCTGTTGCATCAGTATCGGTAAAACTCCCCGACCACATTTTGCCCGAGGCTCCCGTTACCGTCCAGCTCACAAGATTACCGTCCACCTTAATTGTCCAGTTTGCCGGTATATCGGAAGCGGACCACCAAAAAACAGCATCATTATATAATTTTGTATTTGTTCCGTTTACAACTTTGGCGACATAAGGTGTATATTCCGGCAAGCCATAATGGTAATTCTCACTGCCGGCAAAGGCAAATTCATAATACGTTTTTTCATCTCTGCTGATAAACATATTCATCCCTGTTGACT
The DNA here is from genome assembly GCA_001604215.1 of Clostridiales bacterium Firm_18. Classification (GTDB taxonomy): domain Bacteria; phylum Bacillota; class Clostridia; order Monoglobales; family Firm-18; genus Firm-18. The sequence continues at coordinate 21,714 of LVAX01000107.1, read as the reverse complement.
CATAACCATTTTTTTTAACATCAAAGGACAATTCTTTTAAATCATAGGTATTCGCGTCTGCACTTAATTCTAAATTTACTGTTTGGAGCCGTCCTGTGCCATGAGATAAAACAATGCTTTGAGTTGCGGAATCAAAGTACGCCTTGCCAGTATTGCCGTTAAATAATCCTACATTCACCCCGGAGGCAATCCAATTTGCGCCGGAGCTATGAGTTGCCATCAACTGTGATGTTCCGTTTATAAAGGTTATCGCGTTTTCCACGCCGGCATAAGATGAATAAGTATCAAAATATTCTTCTACCGTGTTCTCCGCATCATTTAAATTCGTTACCGGTTTCACCGTATATGTCATATTCACATCGGATACAGACGCTGTATTGTTCCAGCTTGTTCTGGCGAAAAGCGCCATGGGATACTTCCAATTGCTTCTCACGGCAATATAACTGTCGGTAAGTGTGCCGCTCCATGTTTTCCCGGTTGCACCGATGACCGTCCAAGTTAGAACATTGCCGTTGACCTGTATTTCCCATTGTGCAGGAATATCACCCGAAGCCCATGCTGCTGTATCATAATATAAAGTGTTGCTGCTGACAGAAGGAGTTGCATTATTTACTATCTTGGCGACAAAAGGCGTATATTTCGATAATCCGTATACGGTGCCTTCAGAACCCGAAAAACCAAACTGATAATATGTCTTTTCATCGCTGCTGATAAACATTGTTGTACCTGTCATAGCATAACCGTTTTTAGCAACTGTAAATGAAAGGCTTTCAATCTCGCTGATTCCGGCAACAGGGCTTAAATCCAAATTTACAGCCTGAGGATATCCCTGACTGCTCGTCAAAACCAGCCTACTGTTTGCGGCTTCAATCCATGTGTAGGCAGGTGCTTCTAAAGAGCGGCCTATATTAACTGCCGAGAGGCACCAGTTAGCACCGCTGCTGTGTGTTGCTACTACCCTTGCCGTTCCGTCATACGCCAATGCATTGGCAGCGCTGTTATACGGGGTTGAAGTGTAGCTGCTGAAATCATCCAAGAAAGTTTTAGTATAAGTTGTTTCGGTATATGTAATATCTTTATTCACAAGCAAATTTATATTTGTTATATATCCCGTACCGTCAGTTGATGCAGAACCAACACAAAATGCGCCGCATAGATATTTATACGATGTCTTTATATTTAACTGTTGCGAATCTTTTATTGTATATGTCCAGTTTGATACAGTGTTCTTTACTGTAAAGGTGATACTGTCGCCGTTTAGTTTAATTGAACACTGGGCAAAACCTGTATCGTGGGAAAACGAAGATGTCTCCGTGGGAGTAATCACGCTCGGCGTTCCCGCACTATATTTTACAATATACGGCGTATTAACTATTCCGCCATAAACATAAGCGGCATTGCTTCCGTTGATTCCAAAGGAATAGAATGTTTTGTCATCCGAGCTTATAAATAAATTCAGTCCCATTGCCATGCTCTTATTTGTAGAAAGCTCAAATTGAATTTCGCAAATACCACTTGTATCGATACTGCCTAAATCTAAGTTAACCGCTGTTCCTTTATATCCGCCATCCCTGACTGCAAGTTTTTGTGATATCGGATCAACGTACGCCCCTCCAGGCAACGAGACCGAAGTGTCTCCGGCCCAATATTTTGATAATATCCATTTGGCTTTTGTAATAGGATTTGCAGCAATTATCTTTTCCGTACCGGAATTGCGATAACTTGTTATTATGTTCGATACTCCATATGCTGAATTCTGTTCGCTGTATCCCGTAAAATCATCATAAAAAACCGAAAATGGCATATTTTCAGCAGATACATTATAGCAGAAAATCACATATATTATGAATATCGATAAGCCCGCTAAACGACAAAAATACTTCAACGGAACACCTCCTTATCCTTTAATTGCTCCGGCCGCAAGACCAGACACAAAATACCTGTTTCCAAAACCATATGCAACAAGCACAGGCAGCAATGTAATAACCGTACCCGCAAGAATCAGATTCCAATTTGCCGCGGCACTGCCGCTGTTTTTAAGTGACATAAGACCGACGATAAGCGTATATTGTTTTGGTTGGGTTGCAGTAAATATTGTAGGCATAATATAATCATTCCAGGATGCCTGAAATGACAAAATGCCTATTGTTGCAAGGATCGGTGCTAAAAGAGGCATAATAATCTTGAAAAAAGCACCAATAAAACTGCAGCCGTCTATTTGCGCCGCTTCATCAAGCTCAATCGGTAATGATTGCACAAAACCTCTTACCAGATATATGTTTACTATCGGAACACCGAACAGCTTTAAAAACAAGAGCGCACCCAGTGACCGGTTCAAGTGGAGTGCCGTTAGGATTTTAAATTTCGGATAAATATCAAGACCTCCGGTTGTTATAAACATCAAAGCCGTAAACATCGCAAATATTGTTTTTTTGAACGGGAATTCACCCCGCGCGAAAGCATACCCCGCCATTGATGATATTGTGATTGCTATTGCTACTGAGATCAAGGTATAATATATACTGTTCCACAGCATCCTGAATATGTTAAAATCATTCGAACGGCACACTGAAATATAATTTTCAAAAGTCAGCTCTTGGGGAAATATGCTTGAGCTGTTTGTCAATATTTCAATGTTTGATTTAAACGAAGCAAGAAAAATATAAATCAGCGGATATACGGTTATAAACGCCACCGATACCAATACAGCAAGGATACATAGACGCCACACATTTTTTTTCATTTTTCTACCTCATTGCTCATTTTTAATATCTGTTTTTTATTTTTGTACTAAATATGTTATACAAACCTGCAACAATTGCAAACATTATCGTCGTAACTACAGACATTGCACAACCGTAACCAAGAGACGGGGTGGACGTATCCATAAACCCCGGCATAAACTGCTTGGTTAAGTAAGACATAACAGAGAAAGTCTGTCCTCCGGGACCGCCGCCCGTAAGGACAAGTATTATGTCGTTGATTCCCAATGTTCCAACAATAGATAATAATAAAATTACTTGAAAAACTTGTATAATCATAGGTAATGTAATATTAAAAAACATTCTAATCCTGGTGGCACCATCCAACTCAGCCGATTCATACAGCTCCTTTGGAACATTTGTAAGCGCCGCCATAAAATACATTACGTTAATACCAAATGTGTTCCATATTGAAGCTAAAACAATTACCGCTACCGAAGTATTCTTCGAAGCAAACCAGTCAATTTCGGTTTTTATAAAACCAAGTTTTAAAAGTATTGCATTAATATTACCAAAATATCCAAATAAGTTATAAAATATAAGTCCGATAATTGCTGTGCTTATTACACTGGGCAAATAAAATATCGAGCGGAAAAACGAGGAGCCTCTTATTCTCTGACTTAATAAAACTGCCAAAACCAATGCCAATGAGAGCTCGAACGGTATTTTACAAGCTGCGAACAAAAAAGTATTGCCCCATAGCTTAAAATATGTAAAATCTGTTGTAAACATCGTGATAAAATTGTCAAAGCCAATAAACCGCGTAGCAGAAGCTATTCCATTGTATGAATAGAATGACCACCGGAACGTCCATAGAATAGGGTATATCGAAAATACAAAAAAACCTATCAATGGCAAAGCAATTAGAATATAACTTTGCACTGCTATTGACACTTTTCTCTGGCTGATAAATGACACGCTCACAGCATTGGCATTCCTTTGCAGCTTCAATTGTTACACTCCTATCGTTTGATATTCCATTCAAGGTTAATATACTGATGCATATTTTCATCCGGGTGCAGATCATAATATTTTATGACTCCGTCATTATAAATCTTATTATACTTTTCTACAAATTCCGAAGGTTTCATTGACCCGATCCAGACTTCATTTATAAATGCGGTATCAAGCGGCGGCTGAGTACCTATATCACATTTAGGAGTTTGAGGAGGAACAATCGATATTGATGTCAGTTGAGCAAATGACTCCCAGCCTTTTTTGGGATTTTTTAGCTCCATATCTTTTACAAGGTTCCAATCTGTCGGCAAATCAACACCTTCCTTATAACACTCGCTGATAAAATAGTCACTCAAGAAAAACTTCACGACTTCCATCAGCTTGTCGCCGCCTACTGTGTCCAAAGCCTTTTTGTTCATGTAGAAGGAAGAACCCACCGACATCCTCTGCAGATATTTGTTGTTTTCATCGACAACCGGATAAGGGGCAACTCCCCAGTTGCACTTAGCCGGGAATTGATCGTTCAATACACCGACGTCAAAAGAAAACCCAAATTTCATTCCTATATTGCCGGTCGCAAATTGTGCCCGCGCAGGATCATTATCTATGCCCTCCGCACCGGGATGAATACTTCCGTCTTCACGCATGCCAAGAAACGTTTCAATGATAGGTATCAGTCCGCTAAAATCAAATATGCCTGCAACGGGATCATATCCCATATTTCCGAAACTGCTCATAAGGGGGCTGGAAATATCGCTACCGAACCAGCCGGTCCATTTAACAGGCAGAATTATACCGTATTGCTTTTGACTTTTGTCCGTAAGCTTTTTGGCATATTCCCGAAGCTCGGCAAATGTCCTGGGCGGAATTGGTTCTCCGTTTGCATCTACAAGCCCTGCCTTTTTAAACAGGTCTTTATTATAGATCAGGCCCTGAGTTGTGGCCATATGGGGTACAGTATAGACCTTGCCTTTAATTATATCAATTCCCGGCCTTAGAACGTTTTGGTATTTCTCTACAAACTCATCCCCTCCCGGTAATTTGTCATATGACACAACATCGCCGTTTTCCGCCATCTTTTCGAGATTTCCGCCGGAAAACAATTCAGGTGCATCACCGCTTTGAAGGGCTATTTCCAAAGTCTGGTTTAAGGTTCCGCCTTCCTTTACCTCATAATTAATCACAACGCCCTTTTCTTTGCCGATGCCGGTATTAAATTCATTTACAAGCCTTTCATAAACCATTTTGCTGTGAGAGTTCTGAGACCAGACATTCACGATTTTAACTTCACTATTGGTTGTCGTCGTTCTGCCGCAGCCTGTCACCATTGAAAAAACGATTGACACAAGCAGACAAGCACCATAAACTTTGTAGAAGCTTTTCATTAAAATCCCCACCTTATTACTTTTATTATGTTTAAATTATACATTTTAATTTAGCAAAATCATAGTGGAACTTTTGTACACCTTTTTAAGTTCTTTCAGCTTATGCGGTATTCCCTATAATATAAAAAACGGGTGGTCAAAAATTGACTACCCGGTAAATTCATATTGTTGCCAAAAAAACTATATTGAATCGAAAAGTCTTAACTCTTTTAAAATAGCTTTTAATTCTTTCATACTTTCAACCTCAAACTTCTTTAATATTCTTGAAGCAGTGGTTTTAATCGTGCATTCTTCAACAACTCGTTCGTTTGCAATTGTTTTATATGTCTTATTATTGTAAATATCCTTGAGGATTTCATACTCGCCAATAGATAGCTTTACCATCTGATCCATTACAAAAAGCAAACTGTTTCTGCTGTTATACACATTTTTAGCCTCGCTTTTAAACGCCTCCATTATTTCAGAATTCAGTTTGAAATAACTGTTGCCATCATTGCATATTTCTCGAATACTTTGAAACAACTTATCATTGTATGCACTTTTAACAACATAGCCATCAGCGCCATTCAGAAGCGCCAAAAAAATGTATTTACCATCACCATAGCTTGTAAGCATAATAATTTTCGTATCCGGAGATAACTCTTTCAATTGCGGAATTATATCTATGCCTGTTGTTTCAGTTTCCATTTGAATATCAAGTAAAAGTACATCTGGTTTGAGTTCCTTCATCATTTTAGCGCAATCTTCTGAACAATATGACGTTCCAATACACTCAAAATCCTTTTCCATATTAATATGCATCCTATACCCTTCACATACTCCTACCATATCATCACATATAAGAATCCGTATTTTTCCCATTAATTACACCTCCAAAACGCAGTATTTATGGCATCCACAAAAAGCTCCGCTTTTACGGAGCAGCAGCAAAGCCGACACAAACATTGAAAACCCTCATATAAATGATTAACGATGATTTTATGAAGGTCAGCAAGCCCTATTTAAAGGCAATATGATTTGAAAATTTGTATAAACCCCGACTACACTTTTTACTCTAATCTCACCCTTATGCTGTCTGATAATATTCTTAACGTAACTAAGGCCGATACCTCCGCCTTGTTTACGCGGTTTGCTCGAGTAAAATGGCTCGAATATTTTTCTAAGCTGTTTTTTCTCAATGCCGATTCCATTATCCTTAACCTCAACCATACAGTAATCATCTTCCACTGTCAGATATAATTCTATAACAGGCGCTCTTCCGGTAGGTTTTATTGCATCTATGGCATTTAAAAATAAATTCACAAATACTTCAGTTAAATGAAATTCATCACCATAAATTAACACCTCATCATCATAAAAATTATTTATTATTTTTACATTATCTTTATCCACTATATTCTTCGAGGCAACATTAATGCATCTTAATAAATTAACTACTTTAAATACCTCACCCTTACCTTTTAAAAGGCTCAAAGTTTTATCAATCATTAACATATATTCATTAACCAGATCCATTGCCAAATCGGAATTGGCGTTTATATCCATACTTCTGTTGCTATTAATTCTAATAAGGTTTATCTGTTGCCCTATTGCTAAAAAAGCATTTTTATAAACATGTAGAATCATGGATAAGTTTTTGTTAAATAATTTTGCGGTTTCCACAGTTGCATTCTTAGAAATCCCATAAAATACGCCAAAAGGTTTAAATAAAATCAAAAGAATACTTACCGCTCCTACCATCCCCATAAAAACAAACGGAATTACAATATAACCATTTTTTATGCCACTATAATTCGGAAATTTAAATGCGTCCACATTACTAAAAAGTATAAATCTAAATGGTCCTATAACAAATACAAATAAGAAAAACAAATTGATTAATAAAACACATAAATGTAAAACAATATAATTCTTCTTTTTAGTGTATATTTTCGTGTCAAAATAAGCCTTTATGATTGCTATATGCAGAATTATCATATAAATAAAAATTAAATTTTCACATAATAAATTACCTGCTTCTACAGAAAGGTTAATAATGTTTGAGTACTGTATATTCGTAAGGGATAAAATATGCAGGCTATAAACTACTGAATAGTCGGTCCAGACTAAAAATATAATAATCGGCACAAAAAGCAATACAAGAAGCTTCAAACGCACACGCACAAAAAAAGTAAGTGTTACAATACATATAACCATAAAAAAAGCCAAGGTAAAATTATATATTCTTGAAATTGAATTTATAAGCAATTTTACATTATAAAACAACAAGTATATTTTATAATCTATTTGCATTGGAAATTTATATGTCGAAACCTTTGATATGTATAATACATTAATAATCAATAACATAGATAAACAAATAAAATAAGCGATAATTATATATGCAAATTTGTTTTTAATATTCAAAAACAAAAAACCAAACGAGATTAATATTACTAAAAAAGTAGTTAATAACATCTCTTTACTCTCCTAAAAATTTCAAAATCTCACATTTTATATAATATTAGCAGGAATGGTCGGCATTAAAATCATGACCACTCCATATTTTAACATTAGTCCACTCCATGTCTTCATTTTTCCAAAACGGATCCTCTTTTTTTAATCCGAGAGGCAAAAAAACAGTGTTTGCCAAATATAAGCTTCCTGTTGAAATATATTCTTCCCCAAGCGACGGCTGATGTCCACAGAATCCAATGGTCAGCCAACCGCCTTTATCAAAATTACCAGAGGTGGAAAACAGCCTTTTAATGACAGCGGTTAAAGCGCAGCGGACTTGTTCAGCATACAATTCTTCAGGCAAAATGTTCAGAAGCGCCGCTTGCGCAAGTGCATGGAACACTCCGGTTCTATATGTAATCGAACGTCCAATTATCGGAAATGTTCCGTCGGGAGCGATTTGCCGTTCAAGAATTTGAGCATATCTCATAATACGCTTAATAATATTTGTTTTCATATTGCCCCACTCCGGATATGCATCGCCTACCTCGTTTATTATATCGACCAGCATTGGCTGAATTACAAAGCTGTTATAATAATCAGCGTGATAGTTTGGTCCGTCTCCATATATTCCATCACCCAAATACCAGTTTTCATGCTGTCGCAAAGAATAATCTATACGCATTGCGTCCCAATCCTCACAGCCCATGAAACGCAAAGCAACTTCAATCATAGCCGAAAAGAGCAACCAGTTGCTATAAGCTGGCTTTTTCCCTATTCGTGTTGCCTTAAATGCATTAACGATATTATTTTTAACCCTAATATCCAAATCACGCCACAAAACATTGGGCGCCCGTAAAATAGCTTCAGCTAAAAAAGCGGTATCAACAATACATTGATTATCATGTGTATAGTCCATAAAATCCGGAGATTTTGGATCAGTTGCAAAATCCAAGGCATTTTGCGCTAATTTTATGTATTCTTTTCTGCATTTGCCTTCTTCGCCTTCGTTTTCCCCATTCTCAAGCCATGGGGATATTCCATTCATTACTCTTCCAAAGGCCTCTAAATGAGTACAAATTTTCCTGCTGCTGTTTTTAGCTTCTACAGGCATATTTCTCTTCAAATCGCCTTTGCTCAAATTATCTAAAACCGGATTCGAAATTTTCAACAGCATTTTCAGCCAATAGTCTCTTGTTGTCTCCATTTCAAATACTCACCCCATAAAACTCCATTTATTTTTTCCTGATAAGAAGTATGAACTATTGCTGAAGTCAAATTTTAAACTATTTTATCTCATTCTATATTAATACTACACATTAATTTTTACCTTATCGTATTTCTCTGTTTTCCTAAATTCATAACCATTTTAGCATATCTGTCTACAATTATCAATAATCTATTTTTATTTGTATTGTCTTTTAACTAATATAAATTTTTATTATAAAAAAACAGCATATAAAGGTGTATAATCTAAATATTTAATAAAATTACAGACACAATTCCCATGCCTATTGTAGTGAATTTTCGTAAATTCATTTTTTCATTTAAAAATAGTACCGAACACAGTGTAACAATAACTAAAGCACCGCCCTGCACCGCAGGATAAATGACGGAGCCGTCCATTGTTGCCGCAAGATCGGTAACAATATAATTCGCTCCAAAGGAAGAAATTGAAGTTACAAATACTAAAAGCAGCATGACAGGATTAAAAAAGTAACGTACATCTGCTTTCTCATGACGGCTCACATAACAAAACAATAAGAATGAGCAAAGTGCGGCAAAGGAATATCCCAAAGCAACAAACTGACCGACAAAAGCGCCCACGGTGATAACCTGATGCGCTTTAGACACTGTACTTAAAAATCCGTTTGAGAGCAATGTCATAAACGCCAGTAGAAACCACTTCGCCGACGCTTTTCTATCACCGGCAGATAAATTTGAGGACACGAGCATACACGCAATCAACAAAGCAATGCCGAACGCTTTAGTATATGAAAGTCGTTCATTCAGAAAAACGAAGGAATACATCAAAGGAATTATCAGGCTGAATGTAACGATCAGGGCACTGAGTGACAGTTGTCCATTTTGTATTGTTTTCATGTATAAGTAAGAGGTTATGCAAAAAAGAATACCAAAAATAATTGCTGCAGCATAAGTATAAATTGATAATGTATAGTTCTTATCTGAAAAAGCAAACGCAATTATCGCTGCAACGGCGCAAAGCAGACAATTATATAGTATCAAAGACGCATTGTTTCGGCAACGGCTGTTGCCAAGCTTGATAATCGTATTATATATGCTAAAAAGTACAATTCCAATAAGTAAAAGTAAAAAATTCACAATGAAGGCACGCACCTTTTTCATCTATTTTAATGCGCAGGTAATGTCACGCCTGCGCTTTGTAGGTTTTATTGGGTCAGCATGGTTTTTATATTATTACCGTATTTTGCGTCTTCAAAGGCCTTGTTAATTTCATCTACCTTATAGCAGCTTGTCAGTGAGGCTATACAGGAATGCAGCCGAGGATTCGCCTTTAGGAACGCCAGATAATCCTCAACATCCGACACGGAATACTGCGACGAGCCGATGATATGCAAAGCGTTAAAGGTAATTATCTGCGGTTGAATTTCAATACCACCGCTGTTGGAATACTGACCGGGAACAAGATATACGCCGCGGTTACGGAGCATTTCCATTCCCTGCGGCACCGCTTTGGGGTTGCCCGACGCTTCAAACACTATATCTGCGCCTATACCGCCAGCAAGCTCACGGACATGCTTGGTGATTTCATCCGCATCTGTGCGGGTTAAATTGCATATTTCCGTTGCACCCAACTTCATGGCAAGCGCTTCTCTTGCCATGTTATCTCTCGCTGTGATGGCAACGATGTGCGGAATTCCCAGAGATGCGAGGTATATAACCGCAAATATACCCACCGGCCCTAAACCTTGCACAACAGCTACGTTCGCTTTTTCCACATGCGCACCAGCCTGTTTTGCCAACCTGAAAGCATGCAGCGCGGTAGGCCCGGCACAGGCGAACACACAGGTCATTTTGGGGTCAAGCTCTTTCGGGATCTTAATAAGATTTTTTATGGGAGAATAGTTATACTCTCCGTAACCGCCGAAGAAATGAGGAGCAATTTCCGGGTTGCCTCCGTTGGTAACGCCCATATTAAGGCAGTTCGCGTCATCCCCCTGTTTGCATAGAACGCATTCGCCGCAGGGACAGGCAATATCAACAATAACATTGTCGCCCGGCTGTATTCCACACTTTTCACTGTCCCTTGCGGACAGTTCCTCCACGCACCCCACAAATTCATGACCGATGATCAATGGAGGCTGCAACGGAATTTTACCACGATGGATATGAATGTCCGTTCCGCAGATGCCACTGGCGATCAGCTTTATTTTCGCCATGCCCTCCGGGGGCGTCACCAGTGGATATTCTTTAATTTCAAATGGTTGGTTTGCGCCGGTATAGATGGCCGCCTTCGCTTTTTGCATTGTTATCTCCCTTTCTATTTTTTTTATCGCGCATTGCGCGTATAATTCATGTCCTAAATCGTTGATATGCCAATTATCCGAAAACATCAACTGAAACTGTCTCTCCTGCGATAATCCATATAATTGCCGCCTGATTTCAAGGTTTGCGTCAGCAATATTAATATTTTCACTTTGTGCTGCCCGCCTTGACGCTTTGATAAACTCGTCATACGGATAATCATTGAACGGAGCGGATTGATTCCCCAAAATCGGCGAAACGGTCATAAGCACAGGAATGGCATTGATTTGCTTTATTTTCCTTATAAATCGAACCAGATTTTTCTCATACTCGTCAGGAGGGCATTTTGTCAGCCAATCATTGATGGTATGCGCTTCCATCAGCACCAAGGATGGGTGATAGCATTCAACATAATCATTCCAATATTCTTCAATGTACCGAAGAGTGGAGCAACTGCCGATTCCGCTGTTGATGACAGCATATTCTCCTTTGTAGGTTTCAATCCGATAAATTAGCACGCTGCCGGCAGTATTGACAATTTCAAGCGTATGTAACCCTTCGCCGCAGAAAATGCCAACCGTTTTCATTCCATAAAAGCCGTACCCTGTATTTCCCGATTGCAGGTTCACCGTTTCATACAGCGCTCCGTCCAAATAAATCGACGCAGACGACGGTGTTTTTTGCTTTCTGAATTGAATTCGGATAAGCTCCGCAACCAATTCTATTTTTAAAGAGCTTTGCAAAACGGCGCACGCTTCTGTTAAGGGGAGTTTTAGTTGTACAGCCTCATATTCAGTAAATTCCGAATTCGTGCGTTCACAGACCATCCTGCGTAGCAGATTCACGTAACAGTCGTACTGAAATGAAAGAAGCCGTAAATCGCCGCCCTCTGCGGGCGGATTAATAGATTGTACCGCCCCTTTTGCGCCCTGCCCCCACGTATGGGAATCTCCCGTGCATACAATTGTTTTCATCATTTTCCTCCTAACCGTCAACCCTACTTTCAAATCCATGCGCCGCAAAAATGTCCGCAAGCTTCTGCATTTGCTGTTTTGACGGCGGAACGCATTGTTCGTACGGATACGATTTGCCGAGCGCGGCATATTTGCCCGCCCCAAGTCTATGAAACGGAAGCAGATGCACCTGCTTTACGCCAACTTGATTTAATAGCCCCGCCATAATATTGCAATCATTCTCAGAATCGTTATAGCTCGGAATCACAGGTATTCTGGCAACCACATTACAGCCGCCGCTTATCAGCCGCATCATATTTTCAAGCGATAATTTCAGGCTTCCGCCAGTCTTTGAAAGGTAATCCCGTTCCGATGTTCCTTTGACATCGAAAAAGAAGCAGTCAGTATAGGACAATACTTTTTCAAAAGACGAAAAATCCACATTTCCTGCTGTATCGACAATGACATGAATATTGTGTTTTTTACATTCTTTCGCGATTGCGGCAGTAAAATCCGCCTGGCAAAGCGGTTCGCCGCCTGAAATGGTCACTCCGCCGTTTGAGGAACTATAAAACTCCATATCCTCCAGTATATATTCCATCACTTCGGATAAAGCGGTTTCTTTTCCGCTGATTTTCAGAGCTCCTGCCGGACAGTACCGTATGCATTCACCGCACAGATTGCAGCGTTCACGATTAAAATGGTGCGTTCTCCCCATCATAAGGTGAGCGCCTTGAGGGCAGCGCTTTTGACACAATCCGCAATTTCTGCACAAATTCTTATAATATAAGAAAACTGGCTTAAAAGATATGGTTTCCGGATTATGGCACCATTCACACCGCAGATTACACCCTTGCATAAATACAGTCGTGCGGATACCCGGCCCGTCGCCGACGGAAAAATGCTGCATACCGCTGACTATTCCCTTCATTTACTCGTGCTCCGTTCTTTCAAGTATATCCAGTTGCACCGCCTTGTCAAGGCTGGTATAATACGCGGAGAATCCCGACACCCTGACAACCAGATCTTTATAGTTTTCGGGATTTCCCATGGCATCATACAAAATATCACGGGAAACAGCGTTAATCTGAATTTCCTGCCCGCCCTTTTTGAAGTAGGTCTTAATCATAGCAAGCAGCTTTGCCCGTTTTTCGGGATCGGTAAACATGGACGGGCTGTATTTCTGATTCAGCACCGTTCCGCAGGAAACCATCGTATAGTCCGGTTTAGTAACGGAATTCACCACGGACGTCGGCCCGTTTTTATCCATCCCGTGCATAGGTGAAGCCGCGTCACTGAGCGGCGCACAAGCATGCCGTCCGTCAGGCGTTGCTCCCACTTGTTTTCCTGCAGGAATGTTCTGAACGTTTGTCGCGATTGCAGTATAAATCGCTCCGCCGTCACGGGTACGGTATTTTGAAAATATTTCATTGGTCAGAGTAACAAATAATACGGCATATTTATCTGCTGCCGGATTGTTGTTGCCATATTTCGGAGCATTCAGCAGCAGGCTTTGAAGCTCCTCATAGCCTTTAAAATCAGACAGCAGCGCTTCTTTCAGAGTTTGAAGACTGATAAGTTTTTTATTGAAAACTACATCATCCACAGCGGCAAGCGAATCCGCGAAGGTTCCTATTCCCATGCACCCCGCCCCGTGGACAGATGGGTAAATAGAACCACCGTTGTTTATATCCAGCCCTCTCTCAATGCAATCGCGGCAAAAACATGAAAGAAACGGCTGTGCGTACGCAATTTTATTGTATCGGTCATTCTCATTTCGGAAAAACATCATATATTCCGCTGCGCCAAATTCCATCTGTATTTTCAGTGCATTTAAAAAATCATCCATCGTCGTAAAGGTTGATGGTTCACCTGTTTCTGGCCCCAATTGCACACCGGTGAGCATACATCTTCCGTTGTTCATGGCAAGCTCAATATATTTGGGAACGTTGTACCGCCCATCCGTCCATGGTGGCTGTTTCCCGGTAATAAAGTTCTCAATACACCCCACCATGCTGTAATTTCTGCAATCCTCTATGGTGTAGCCATGGCGGTACAGAGCCGGAATATTAACCTCATCATTCATCAAAGCCGGATAACCTAAGCCTGTTCCGACGACTTTCAGGCACTCGTCCAGAAATTCATCCGGCGTTTCGCAGTGTATGCGTGCGGACAGGTTAGGGCCGGGGATTTTGCAGTTTTTTACCGCTTCCAAAATAAGATATGAAAGCTCGTTCACCGCATCGCCGTTCTCCGGCTTCACACCGCCGATAGCGATATTCACCACATCGTCGCGTCCGGAGTATGCAGATTCACCGATTTTGTACAGCGTACATTCCACAAGAGCCAACGCCTGCTCTTTAGTCAATATCCCGTCCTGAATATCCCTTTTATAGAAGGGGTACAAATACTGATCCATCCTCCCCAATGCCATAGCTAACCGTCCTTCATACAAAAATGCTGTATGCGCCAGCCATACAAGCTGGAGAGCTTCGTGGAAGGTATCTGGCTTTTTATATTTGATTTTTGCACAGATCTCTGAAATTTTAAGCAGATTGGGTTTTTGCTCATGTATTTCAGCACACTTTTTCAAAGCAGCGTCGCCGTATTGTCCGATCATTGTGCTAAAGGCTCGCATAGAAATTTCCGTGGCTTTCAAAAATGTTTTTTTCTCTTCATTATTTTGATACTTCTCCATAGACTGACGGATTTTTCCCAGAATTCCTTCGATGCCCTCCGTCAAAAGCGTCTCATAATCCGGCGCGAAATGATCGGTATTCATTAGAAATGTATTGAAACCGTAGCTTCTGACCACTCGTTCAGCATGCTGTGAATCCGCCTCTGTAATCATTAGGTCACACGACCATTTTCCTCTAATGGAACCTGCCACTAAATCATTTGCGTAAATATACTTTTTATGATTTTCAAATAGGCTTTCGATCGCATATGCCCGTGCTATAGTAACAGGCTCGTCAAAATGTCGGACATATCCGAGATACATCAAATACTCTCTAATATCCTTCGATTTTTCCGGTATGAGCTTCATTTCCTCTTTCAAGCATGATAATTGATTGCTCATATTAACCACCTCACCGACATTATATGATATTATTATTTTTTTGAAAATGCACAATTATAAGAATCTGGATTATTCTGAACAAAAAAGCGCCTTGTCATATACAAAGCGCATTGCTCAACGGATTCGCAATTTAAAATCTCTTGCCGTCATTCCGGTGTATTTTTTAAAAATTCTACTGAGATAATTCTCATCATAAATCCCTACTCTTTCGCCGGCCTCACGCAAGGTAAGGTTTTTACTTACAAGTAATTCCTTGACACGATTTATTTTAACGCGAGAGATATATTCGATCAGCGTCTGACTGGTGACTGCCTTGAAAGTATTGCTTAAATATCCCCCGCTAATACCGATTTCCTTCGCGATATCCGCCACGGTAATTTTCTCGCCGATATGTGAGGATATATAGCCGATTGCCTGCTCGCTGTATAATACGCTGCCCGGAGAAACCTGATGATGCGCATAAGCGCACCTTATGGATTCACGTGTTATTTCGGACAGCAGTTCTAAAACCAAACCGGAGCAAAGCACATTCCGGTAGCTTTCCGCCGCCGCGTGTTCACGAATGATTCTTTGAATTATATTATGAATTTTTCCGCCTTTTTGATTCGGCAAATATCCAAGTGGCACAATGGCGAACATGCCGTCTTGCAACTCTCCCGCCGCTGCCGCTCTACTACATTCCACCATCTGTTTTTCGGAAATAGAATAAGTCTGATAGTCAAGCGATACGCCAACGGTATAATGTCTGTGAAGAGGCGCATCGCAGCTAATTATACAATCCCGGTCAAACAGATTTACAAGCACGCTTTGTTCCGGAATCAACTGCGAGCAACCATTTTTATAGTTTTGAATAACATCTCCCTTGTCAATATACGCAATCTCCATCATATGCTCTCTGTGGGCAAAGGACCATTCATAATGCGTTGTTTCGTGATGATGCGCAAAGGCAGTCCACGGTATACTGCTTATTATTATTTTATTATACAGCAAAATGACCACCTCTAAATTTTCTTTTATAGTTCTGTTTTAGAATAATTATAACATAAAAAACAGAGATTTCAATTCTTTTTACCCAGTTATTCCATGTTTTTTAAATTATCACATATATCTTGTATACTACTTTTCAAAAATTCAGTTTCGCCCCGGACAATGGGATATTTCCCGACTTAAAAGCGAAATATTTATTATTTCTCCAAGCACAGTGGTTGCATGTCGAGCAATTACCTTCTGCAATTTCGCTTCTGAATTTCTCTGACATTTCATTATTAAAAATACTGATTACATCTTCTTCTTTTACATTACCTACGGAAAAGTCATAAAAATCGGTGCAATACATAACATCTCCGTTCCATGCAACATGAATATGGCGAAAAGGAGAAAGACAATGCTTTTGTGCCGCCTTTTCTCCGTGGGGAAGATATGCAACAGGGAAAGAATATTTTAATTGAGATACTTTTCTTAAGGCTTCTTCTTTTCGCTGCTGAAAATCTTCTGACAACTTCATTTCCCACGAATAAATTTCCTTTGCGTTCATACCAAAGCTTGATTTAAGCCATCTTGAGTAAGCTTTGATTTCATCCTGTGACATATAAATCATTTCCTGCAACAGCATTTTATCGGGTTTAAGCGGTGCTAATATATCCGGTAGTTGGGGAAGTATATCCAAAACCTCCGGGGAAATTACCGTCATTATAATAATTTCAGCTTTTCCGCCTTGAAGCAGCTTGATATTTTCTGAAACTTTATCAAAGACACCATCACCTCGGATACCGTCGTGAATTTCTCTGTTTCCGTCAATTGAAATGTATATTTTCTTAAAAGCTTCTTTGCAAAGGTCGATATATTTATCTAATAGTACTCCGTTTGTAACCATACCAAGCTCAAAATTATTTTCTCTCAAATATTCAACAATTCTTTGAAAATCAGGCGACATAAGGGGCTCGCCTCCCCAAAGCATAACCGATGGGGAGATTTTTGTTTCTTCTCTGTATCTGATAAGCGAATTTATTACCTTTTTCCAATCTTCAAAGGACATTTCACTGCCCGAAGCATTTGAGAAAAAACCCCTTTTCCCCCATTGACCGCAAAACCAGCAGCGCAAATTGCAGTTTCTTGTCAATTGGAGGTGTACAAGCTCTATTCTTTTTTCGGGAAGCATAATAATCACTCTCCGAAATATTTTATGTTCATTAATTTCTCATCAATGGCACGGATTTGTGTTTTCATCAGGTCGGGTGAATATAATGCTCTCAAATTTGCAATTCCGTTTTTCTCCATGCTTGCTTTTATCGCATCATTTGCTTTATACATATCATCAAGCGATTCCCTTACATTGAAACGTCCGGGTGAGGTAGGCGCTGGCGGCCAACGGGAATCGGATACCCACGCGCTTGCAAGTGCTTTCATCGCATTGTCAAGGTCAATATCTAACGAATTTAAGTCTCTGCCAAGCTTTTGAGCTACTTCCTTAACTCCGTTTAGTATTGACAGGCATACAGGGTCCATAATCCTTGAATATTCTGTATTTGCCCATGCCTTAGCTGTTCCCCCATGCCATGCTACACCGTTTTCAATGCAGTCTATTATATCGTTTTCAAATATATTATCAGAGTTTGCAATAACCTCTGATGGTGTTGCGAATTCATATCCCGCGTCCTTTGCAAGGTCTAATATTTCCTTAAATCTTGTAACACTGTCAGGCTCACTCTCAAAAAACCTTGCCTGATTAAACTGCTTGACATAAAAATATGCACTGCTTCCGATATATTCCGCATCCTCTGCATACGGCATTATGAAGCTTCCACTTTGCGCTATTCTTTCCTGCCAATTTGCAAGCATTTTCTTAATTTCGTCAATGTTAATAGGTTCGTCCCGCATTCCCTCTGTAGCTCCCATTAGATACCACAACAGAAGATTTGCCATACAGTCGGAGCGGAATATCATTTTCAGCCCGTTGGGCGCAACGGACGGATTTGTTATGTATTTTAAGAACTCAGGCTTATCCTTGATATATTCCTCGATTTTGAACAGGTGATTTTTATTGCTGTGCCCGGCAACGTCATATGATAGTCCCGTTGCCTCGCGGATTTCGCCAAAAGAGAGCATCAATGAATCCGCATCCATTACGAGGCTTTCAAATCCCGCCTCCTTATACACATCAGTAATATATGACGCCCAGCCGCATTCGGGATTCCAGCCCACCTTCGGCCTTACCCCTATGTATTTTTCCCAGGTATCAAGCGCATGCTTAAGGGAATGAACGCACACCTCGGGCGGAATATTGCTCAGCATAAAGTGTATATATGGTGACGACACAGGCTCAACCTTGCCCTGTGCGACTAATTTTTTCAGCTTTTCAAGCACTTCGGGTGCTTGCTTTGCAATTTCTTCGATTGTTATTCCGCTTGCCTCAAACGCGATTTTGTAATCTCCTCCGTCGATAACGTCAAATAATTTTTCATAACAGTTTTTCATTACCCATTGACGTCTTTCGGGTTCTAACTGTGAATATTGAATATTTGCGTGTGGCATAAAAATAATTTTTGGTTTCATTTGTTTAACTCCTTTTTAATATATTCATAGCATTGGCTGCAGCCGTCTGCTACATCCTCTGTGTTTTCATACTCGAGCAGCACAGGGCCGTCAAACCCTTTTAATGCATTAAGTATCGGTTTCCAGTCCATGTTGCTTTCACCACAGGCGGCAGGCTTTAGGTGGCCAGATGGCAGCTTCACAAAATCCTTCAAATGAACACAGCAAACTCTATCCTTTATTTTCTCATATACCGTTTCAGGGCGCTGTATTCCTACGGCATACAAATTTGCAGGGTCGTAATTAATCATTAAATCGGGCAGTTCACTAAGCATTTTCAAAAGCGCAGTCGGCTCGGTTGAAGTGCTGTGGAAATGCTGGACTCCGTCAGCATATCCTATCACACCGCCGTGAGTTTCAACAACAGGAATAATTCCCTTAGCTTTTGCGTACTCGCCCGTTTCCTTTAAACACCCGATCATTATGTCCCATCGTTTACCTGTTACTTCATTCACAGGCGAAAAACCTGCAAAAATGCGAAGGTATTTTACTCCAAGCTTCTTGCAACTATCTATAACTTTTCTGATTTTTGCAACATCGTCTTTGTTTCCGTTTGTGAAATCATTGCCCGTCGCACCGCATTCAAGACTGATTTTATATTCTTCAAACAATTCCTTTACTTTTTCTATTTCACTATCCGTTATATCAAGGGGCAAGTCATTGGGCGCATTGGCAATTCCTAACTCTAAGAGCGGCAGCCCCATTCCGCTTGTTATTTCAAGCTGTTTATCAAGCGGGGTTTCCCGAAACCCCCAAGACGCATTTCCGAATTTCATACTCATTTGCTCCAATCAAAAACTATTTTAAACACATCTTCGCCTTTTTCACACTTATATTTAAAAGCCTCCGTACACTGTGATACTCCCCAAATCTCTATAGGCAGCCCATCTGTATCAAACTTTCTCTCGCTAATCCACTGCAAAATTTGCTCCTTGCAACCCGGCGCCAAAGCGCAGGTCATGGTAATCGTAGCGTTTTTAACAAACCATCTGTGGTAATGGTCTAAGATTATTTTGTCAGGGTAATCGCCCTGCAAATGAATGTGCGCGGGTATATCATCATCGCCCCAGCCGCCGTCTTTTATATACTTGTGCAATGTTCCCACAACCTCGGGATTGCCGGAGCATTCAATAAGCTGGTCTGCCATTTTGCCGTTTGTATAATCACTGATTACTTCTACTGCATTATCGGGTGTAACCACCAAATCAGCATACTTTTTGGCAATACTGCGTCTGAAGGCATTTCTTTCAATACAAACAACCTTTAATGTGGGCTCTGAAACTTTGAGTATTTGTATTGCACTAATACCAACCATTCCCGCACCGATAACTACAAAGGTTTCATTAGGTCTCAGCGTCATACGTTTAATGCCTTTGAGCGGGACGCACGCAAGATAAGCAAGAACAGCCTGTATGTCCGTTACATTGTCAGGGATTTTAACCATATAGTCAAACCCGCTCGGTGCAGTAAAAGAATCCTTAACCGTAAATTCCGAATTGCCGCCCCATGCGGCGCAAACATCACCGTACTGACGGCATTCGTTTATCATAACCCTGTCACCGATATTAAGCCTTCCGTCCGTTTCATCACCGACCGCAACTATTTTTCCGGCGGTTTCGTAACCGGGAACAAGCGGATACCAACACTGCTCGGGGTGCTGCATACCCTTATAGGTTTTCATGTCAGTGCCGCTGCTGATACTGCTGAAGGTGGTTTGAGCCACATACGCATCGTTGCGCGGCTTTGTCAATCTGATTTCCCTTAGCCGCGCTTCATATGGTCTTTCAATCACCACAGCTCTGGTTGTTTTAAATTCTTGCGGTTTCATAAACTATCTCCCTTTTTGCTAAATTAGTTTAGCATTAATAAAAAATGAATTATGTTGATTCCCTGATAATCAATTCGCTTGGTATTATTGTATTTGCCGGTTTGCCGCCCTTAATCATTTTCAAAAGACAATTAAACGCAGCTTCGCCAAGTTCCCTTGGCTTATTATCAAAGGTTGTAAGCGATGGGCTAAAATACCCGCCGACAATTATATTATCCGCACCTGCAACAGCAATTTTCTCCGGCACATCAATATTCATTTTCTTCAAAGCCTTTAACACACCGATTGCCATGTCATCATTGGCGCAAACAATAGCGTCAACCTGAGGCGCTATATTCAATATTTTTTCCTCTGCAATTGTTTCGGAATAATCAGCAACGATTAAATTATCCCGTTGAAAACCCAGATTATATTCTTTCAAAGCAGACATAAAACCTTTTTGGCGTTCCTCTGCCACATAGCTGCCTTGAATTCCCGCCACATACAGAAAATTCTTTCTTCCCTGCTCAATTAAATATCTTGTCAGTTTCTGTGTAATTTCAAAATTATTAATATTCACGCTTGCTATCTTATTGTCAGGCTCAATGCAGATACCAACAATATGACGTTCTTCTTCAATAAATATTTTTCTCCACTCATTAGGGATATTTAAACCATAATAAATCAGCCCGTCAATCTCATGGTTACGAAGCCAGTTAAAAACTTTGTTTTCGTTCATTTCGGGCTTGTAAAGCTGGATAGATACTCTGAAATCAACAGCCTCAGCCGCAAGCACAATACCTCCTGTAATGCCGCTGATATTTGGGTCGGAAAAGGGATTATCGCTGTCTATCTTAACCCTGCGGTCAATTAATAAACCAATAGTTTTCACATACCGTTGGTTTATACGCTGCGCATGAATATTAGGCACATAATTAACCTTTCGGCAAAATTCTTTAACATTTTGCTCCAATTCCTCGCTTATACGCGCCTGACGAGCTTTGCCGCTTAGTATAAGCGACACAGTCGCCTTGCTCAGTCCCAACTCATTCGCAATTTTTGATAATGAATAGCCCATTTATATACATCCTTAAATATATTCGCATAACCAGTTTAGCATATGTGAATATATTTTGTCAATATACAAATTTGCCTTGCCTTGTGTCTATCTTTGCACCTCATTTGAAAAAGTAAATTCCACCCCAACAAATATATAATGTGGAAATAACTTTTGCAA
>LVAX01000106.1 GCA_001604215.1 Clostridiales bacterium Firm_18 | reverse complement strand
TTATTGAAACGGTGTGAAGCAAGCCGATTCGCGGCTTGCACTTATGTTATAATAAATACAACGAATTTCACAAGTCAAGTCAGCGGCTTGCTTGTTACCGGGGGTGGATGGAATTGACTGAAAATAACGGGTTTTTAAAAGTCGCAGCGGCAATTCCCGCTTGCAACGTGGCCGACGTGCGGTATAATTGCAGCGAAATATCCTTGCTTATAAAAAAAGCTTTTGACGATAAAGTTCATGTTATTCTTTTTCCGGAACTTTGCATAACAGGATACAGCTGCGGAGATTTGTTTTTTTCAAACACGCTTTTAGACGCGGCGCAGGAAGGCTTGCAGTATATTTTAAAGAATACATCGGATTTCGATATAATAAGCATTGTGGGCCTTCCGGTATACGACGGTGTACATCTTTATAATTGTGCCGCTGTTTTACATAAAGGAATTATTCTGGGCATCGTGCCCAAAACATATATTCCGAATTATGGTGAATTTTTCGAAAACAGATGGTTTTTTTCCGGAGAAAAATCAAATGTGAATACCCTTGAATTCTGCGGCCAAAACGTGCCGTTCGGAAAAAACATTATTTTCGACTGCGGGCAACTTAAAATTGCGGTTGAAATATGTGAGGATATGTGGGTCGGCTCCCCGCCCTCCGTCATGCACGCACTCCACGGGGCAAACGTGATATTCAATCCGTCCGCATCAAACGCAGTCATAGGTAAAAAATCCTATAGAAAAATGCTTGTAAAGCAAAGAAGCTTTACATCAAAATGCGGGTATGTTTATGTGTCCGCCGGTGCCGGGGAATCAACAACAGATACCCTTTATTGCGGCCACAGCATTGTAGCTGAGAATGGCAGTATTTTAATCGATAAAGACCATTTATCATTTGAAAGCAATTTTTTCTGCACCGAAATAGACTTGGAACGCCTTGAATCGGACAGGAAAAAACATTCAACTTTTGACATCGTATCTTGTAAGGATGCGGAATATAACATTGTAAAGGTTGCTTTCTCGGGAAGTAAAATCGACAGTCTCACCCGAAGGGTGGAGCCTTTCCCTTTTATCCCGCGCTCCGACTCGGATAAAAACGAACGTATGAGCGAGATTTACAATATCCTTGCCCTTTCTCTGGCAAAGCGACTTAAACATATCGGCATCAAATCTCCCGTTATAGGCATTTCGGGAGGCCTTGACTCAACCCTTGCTCTTTTGGTGACGGTGCGTGCAGCCGATATTTTAGAGTTAAAAAGAGAAGACATTATTGCAATAACAATGCCCGGCTTCGGAACCTCCAGGCGTACTCTTGAAAACGCAAAAAGGCTCATGTCCTTGCTAAACGTTACCTCTCGTGAAATAAGCATAGTGGATTCATGCATATCTCACCTTAAGGATATAGGGCATGACATCAATAATAAAAACATTACTTATGAAAACGCACAGGCAAGAGAGCGTACACAAATACTTATGGACGTTGCAAATGATGTAAACGGGATTGTAATAGGAACAGGCGACCTTTCCGAGCTTGCCCTTGGCTGGACAACATTTGCCGGGGACCATATCTCAATGTATTGCGTAAATTCCGGGGTGCCTAAAACACTTGTCCGCCACCTGGTCGACTGGATTGCGCAAACACTGCCCGACAAAGCCGTTTGCGATACAATCCGGGACATTTTAAACACGCCCGTTTCACCCGAGCTCTTGCCTGCCGGAGAAAAAGGAGAAATTTCACAAAAAACAGAGGAAATTTTAGGTGACTACGCCCTGCATGATTTCTTCCTCTATTACTTTATACGATTCGGCTTTTCGCCCGAAAAAATACTGATGCTGGCCAAAACTGCGTTTAAAGATAAATACAAGGAGCAATATATCAAAAATTGCCTTAAAACGTTTTTAATCAGGTTTTTTAACAACCAGTTCAAACGCTCGTGTATGCCTGACGGCCCGAAAATCGGTTCCATATCCCTTTCCCCGCGTACGGATTGGCGTATGCCATCAGACGCGCAGGTTAAGCTTTGGATTGAAAAATTTTAAGCAGGCGGCCGGGAAAATATGCCGCCTGCTTATATCAATTTTTAAACTATACTATTTTCTCAAGCAGTTCAACGGTTCTTTCAATAAATCCGGACATTTCCTCTGGTGTAAGGGATGAATTGCACAGCCGTGCAATATCGTATATCTGCCGGCAAATAACGGCCTGCTTTTCTTCTTCCATCCCGGGAAGATGCTTAATCAGCTTATTTTCGGAATTCAGCACAAGCGTGATTGTTTCCGGCATGGGTGTATTGCCGAACATTTTTGAAAAGTCGCTTATCCTGCGCATGTGCTCTTCCTGGACAATCAGCGCGGGCAAAGGAGATTTAAGAGGTGAAGTGGTTATTTTTAAATCGTCCTTTTTCAGATTCTTTTTAAATATTTCAACAAGCTGCTCATTGTCCGACGTCTGCTGGGGAATGGTGTCAATGCGGCTGAATTTCCATTGCTCCTTCATTTCGAGAAAGCTTATAAAATGAATATCTATAATATGCGGGAATAACAGAGCTTTTTTCCCTTCCTCATTGAGCATCTTTATATATTGCGCCTGTGCCTTTTCATCGGTGGCATATGATATTTCCTTATTATTTTCATTTGCGTAATCAACAAGCACCACATAATCGCCGTCGGTGGTTTTTGCCTGTAGTATGGGTTTTAATTTTTCATAAAACTTTTCATCATTCATACAGCCATATTCAATAAACGGGGCAATATCAGTCCAATTCTTATTGAAACTGTCGCGATTCTCCTTTTGGATTGACAGCAGCTTGTCCGCTACCTTTTTGGTTATATGCGATGCTATTTTTGCTACGGTGCCGTCATTTTGAAGGGCGCTTCTCGACACGTTAAGCGGCAAATCCGGGCAGTCTATTACACCTTTTAAAAGCATTAAAAATTCCGGTATTATTTCCTTTATATTATCCGCTACAAAAACCTGATTATTAAAAAGCTTGATTTTCCCCTGAGCGGATTCAAATTCATGGGTAAGCTTCGGGAAATAAAGTATCCCCTTTAAATTGAACGGAAATTCAACATTAAGATGAACCCACAAAAGCGGGTCGTTTATATCGGTAAACAGTTTGTGGTAAAACTCCTTGTACTGTTCCTCGGTGCATTCATTCGGGGCTTTTGTCCATAAAGGAGCCGTTTCGTTAACGCATTTTTCTTCATCGTTTAAATATATTTCATACGGCAGAAAACCGCAATATTTAAACAAAATTGAACGAAGCTTTTCAACAAGTAAAAAATCGGTGCTTTCATCGTCAATATGAAGTACGATTTTCGTGCCCTGCGTGTCTTTATTGCTTTCTGTTATGGAATACTCGGTTCCTCCGCTGCATTTCCACAAAACAGCAGGAGCGCCGGTATATGATTTTGTTTCAAGCTCAACCTTATGTGCAACCATAAAAGCCGAATAAAAGCCAAGGCCGAAATGGCCGATAATTTGGTTTTGTTCGTTTTGGTCTTTATACTTTTCCAAAAATTCTTCAGCACCGGAAAAGGCTATTTGGTTAATGTATTTTTTTACTTCCTCCTCTGTCATTCCAATCCCGTTATCGCTTATTGTTATTGTTTTGGCTTCGCTGTCACATTTTACTTCTATACGGGGTTTTTCATCATAAGCGGCCTCTCCGATTGATTTGAGCTTTAAAATTTTCGTTATCGCATCGCAGCTGTTGACAACAAGTTCCCTTAAAAAAATGTCCTTGTCGGAATACAGCCATTTTTTTATTATCGGGAAAATGTTTTTTGCGTTTACTTTAATATTGCCTTTACTGCTCATAAAAAAGACCTCCAAATGATTTTGTTTTAAGAATAAAAGAGCCGAACTGATACAATCGACTCCCTAAATAATTTTAGCAAACGAACATTTTTTTGTCAATATGAATAATATTATATTAAAAAAATTAACATTCAGGAGGGTGTTTTAATATGATTAAAAATATATTTAAAGACAAAATAGTTGCGGTTTTAAGCGGCTGTGAAAATTCACTTATTAGGGGGACCGTAATGTTCATGCCCCACCTGCAAGGGACTTGGGTAACCGTGGAGGCTACCGGCTTACCGGACGGTTTTCATGGGTTCCATTTGCATTCAAACGGGGTATGCGATAAGGAAAATTGCTTTGATTCTGCGGGCGGACACTATAACCCGACAAACCAGCAGCACCCGTTTCATGCAGGTGATTTTCCTCCCATTCTTTCAAACAACAAGATTGCCCAAATGTCATTCTACACAGACAGGTTCACTCCGGAAGAAGCTGTCGGCAAGGCTGTGATAATACATGAAAACCCCGACGATTTTTCATCTGACCCGTCGGGAAGATCGGGGAGCAGGATAGCTTGCGGGGTTGTTACTAAATATTAGCTAAGCCCTATATGCCTAACCCCGCCATAAATAAACATTAAGATCCACTTTATAATCGCTGTTGACCTTTACACCTTCACTCATCAATAGTGCTTTTTGTGCCTCAATCCCGCCGAAAGCAAAACCGCCGCTTAAATAACCAAAACGGTTTACCACGCGGTGACATGGTATTGCACCGGGATTGGGGTTTCTATTAAGCGCCCAGCCTACCTGTCGTGAGGCTCGCGGGGCATCGCACTTTTTTGCTATCATGCCGTAGGTTGCAACTTTCCCGCGGGGTATTTGCGTTACAATATCATAAACTTTTTTGTAAAAACTCAAAATTATCACCCCGCTATAATTCCCACACATGGTTAAGTGGTCCCCTGCCGCGGCCCAGGTTTAAATTTGATTTCAAAGCACCGGTAATATAATTTTTGGCATTCCTTACACTAATTTCGATATCAAGCCCCTGTGCCAAATTGCAGGCTATTGCGGATGAGAGGGTACAACCCGTACCGTGATTGTTCGGGTTGTTTACGCGCTCGCCCCTTATCCAAAGGATTCTGCCGTTTGCGTAAAGCAAGTCATCGGCGGTATCTGTTAAATGCCCTCCTTTTATGAGCACAGCTCCCTTCAGCATTTTGGACATTTTTTCCGCTGCCCTCTCCATATCATCAGTATTGCTTATTGAAATATTGCAGATTGCCTGCGCTTCGGGAATATTTGGCGTAATAATATCCGCTATCGGTATAAGCTTTGTTATTACGGCGTCCATTGCCTCGGCGGACAATAGCTTTGAGCCGCTTGTCGATACCATTACAGGATCAACCACAATATTTTTTGCTCTATGGTGCCCAAGCCTGTCTACAATAGCTTCAATAATATTGCTGCCGGACACCATTCCGATTTTAACGCTGTCCGGCCTGATATCGTTAAAAATACAGTCAATCTGCTGTCCGACAAATTCGGCCTTAGCCTCCGTTATCCCATATACTCCCGTTGTGTTTTGCGCCGTCAGCGCGGTAATGACGCTCATCGCATACATCTTATGGACCGTAATGGTTTTTATGTCCGCCTGAATACCGGCTCCCCCGCTGCAATCTGAGCCGGCTATTGTAAGTACCTTTTTCACAGTAGTAATTCCTCCGCTTCCGTAAAATCTTTAATATAAAAATCTGTAAGCAGTTTTAGCGCATCTTGCTTACTTTCAAATTTATCATATACCCCGACTACACAAAAACCGGCTTTTTTAGCCGTTTGCGCGGCGTACAGCGCATCCTCGAAAACAACCGTCTCGCACTTGCGACTTGACAAAAACGACCACGCGGCGTTATAAATATGCGGCTCATCTTTGCCGTGGCCTACAGATGCGCAGGTGAAAATTTCTGAAAAATAATCATAAATCCCGCTGCGTAAAAGGGCATGCTCCACCAAATGGCGGTCCGTTGCGGTTGCAACGCACATCCGAGCGCCATTTTGCTTAAGCCTTTCAAGAAACCCGGGCACACCCTTTTTGACAATAACCTCATCCCGGTAGTAATGCTCAATCATACCGTTTACTCCCTCAATAATTTCATCGATTGACAACGTAACACCGCAATTTCTTTTATAATAGCATGCCGCCTGCCGTAGGCTCATGCTTTTAAATTTTTGGTTTAAACCTTCACAAGGCTCTATCCCGATGGAACGCAGGTAATCTTCTCCAATTGTCTCCCAAATGCACATGGAGTCAAGAAGGGTTCCGTCAAGGTCAAAAATTGCACCTGATATTTTCATAATTTTATCATCTTTTCTGAAAGTATTCGTAATTCCCTGCATTCTTTTTCTATGTCACGGGCCGAAAATATGGCCGAAACCACCGCTACCCCGTCAACGCCGCTGCCCGAGAGTCTTAGTATGTTGTCTTTATTTATCCCGCCTATGGCAACAACCGGAACGGATACCGCCTTGCAAATTAACGCAAGGGTTTCGTACGATACAACGGCGGCATCGGACTTTGTCGTTGTTGTAAAAACGGAGCCCACCCCAAGATAATCGGCTCCGGTTTTTTCCGCCGTTAACGCTTGGTCAATCGTATGCACGGATACCCCTAAAATTTTGTCATCCCCAATCAGTCTGCGTACATCCTTTGCATTCATATCCTGCTGCCCCACATGAATCCCGTCCGCATTGCTTTTAATTGCAACTTCCAAGTTATCGTTTACAATAAACACAGCGCCATATTTTTTGCATAATTTTTTCATTTCAATTGCTTCTGCAAGAAAATCCGCCTCACCGAGCTCCTTTTCCCTTAGCTGGACGCAAGTTACTCCGCCTTTTAATGCGCTTTCAACCTGCTGGCAGAGTGTTTGCTCCCCAACCCATGCCCGGTCGGTTACGGCATAAAGAAGCATGGTCTTTTTATCGCATTTCATATTTCGCACACCTTTCCAACTCGTCCGGATTTAAATTATAAACAGCGTCAATGATATAGTTTCCGTATGATGCGTTTCCATCAAGCTTACCCATACGTAAGAATGCTTTTTCCCCGCAAATGCCCATTGCACATACGGCAGCAACGGCGGCATAAAAAACATTTTCCTTATTTGCGGCAATGTATGCGGCAGTCATGGCGGAAAGCTGGCACCCGGCGCCCGTAATCCTTTCCATCATCGGATGACCGTTGCGGACACAAACCGCTTTTTCTCTGTCGGCTACAATATCTATTGCTCCGGTAATAACAACAACACAGCCTGTTTTTTCCGCGGTTTTTTTTGCAAAGGATACGGTATTGTCAAGTGTTTCCTCCGTAATCATATCCGTCACATCCGCATCAACACCCCTGGTCGTCCCTACACCAAAAGCTAATGTCTTAATTTCCGAGATGTTCCCGCGTATTACGTCAAATTTTATTTCATCAATTAATTTAAACGCTGTTTCGGTGCGCAGCTTTGAGGCACCTGCACCAACAGGGTCAAGTAAAACAGGTCGGCCAAGCTCATTTGCCTTTTTGCCGGCTTTGAGCATGGAAAGAATGGTATTTTTATTCAGCGTTCCGATGTTAATATTAAGGCCGCTGCTGATGGCTACGATTTCCTCCGCCTCTTCCGCATCGTCCGCCATAATGGGGGATGAACCGCAGGCAAGCAAAATATTGGCGCAACCGTTTACCGTAACATAATTTGTGATATTGTGAACTATCGGCCGGGTGTTTTTGACGTTTTCAAGAAATTTTCCAAGCATATTTATCTCCCTTTCATGATTAAAGATATCAATATACAAAGTATTGAAGTAAGTATCATTACAGGCAAGGTGTTTCCCAGCGGCGTATCGATATGTAATAATATCCGATATAAAACAAAACCTGCAAACCACAAAGCAAGGTTTAACCAATCAACACTCTTTTTTGAAACATCTTTTTTAAAGATAAAGTAATCTACAATCTGAATCGCAATCATCGGAGAAAATACCGAACCTATAAAATATAAAAATTCTTCAAGCCGGGTAATGGGCGTAAAAATTGCAAGAACAACACCAAGTACGCAAACAATTAACGCGGCAGACTTTTCATTGATTCTGCCCGATATGCTTACACAGCTTACCCCGGCCGAATATGCGTCAAGATAAGTAGTTGTTACTGTTGAAAACACTATGATAATAAGCGCAGCAATGCCAAGGCCGGCTTTTACCATAATTGCTGCAATATCATTTTCTCCGGTATATAATGCCGCTCCCAATCCGATAATATACATCCACGAGCTGACAAAGAAATAAACTGCCGAGCTTACCGCGGTTGCCAAAAACGGTTTTTTAGCGTTTCGGGTATAATCTGAAATAAGGGGAAGCCATGAAAGCGGCATTGCTGCCGAAAGCTCCATTGCCGCACCGAAACTTAATACTCCGGCTGCCGCGGCAGCGGCTTTTCCTTTAAACACCACTGTACTGAGCACTATTGTTAAAACAAACAACGCTCCCATTGCGGCCATATTCAGCTTTCCTAAATTTTTAATTCCGACTAAAATCCAAAATATTATAAGTGCGCCGATTATAATGCTCCATACCCAATTCCCGCCTATATTACAGACGGCGGTGGCCGCAGCCGCACCACTGACAATCATGATGGCCGTCCAGCCGATAAGCTGCAATACATTCAGTGTTGAAAAAAGCAAAGAGCCTTTCTGCCCGAATGACATTTTCACGGTTTCCATTGCGCTTTTTCCCGTCCTGCCTCCGATTAACCCTGCAAGAAACAAAATTATGCATCCTATTACATGCCCGGTAATAATCGCAGTAAACCCTTTTGCAAACCCAAGGGGAGCAATAAATGTTCCCGTAAGGATTTCAGCAATGGATACCGCCGCGCCAAACCAGATAAGACCGTTTTCAAATACCGATGTTTTCTTTTTTTCCATATCCGCTCTTCTTTCCTATTAGTTATCGTTTCCCTTAAAATATTTTTTCGTTGTTATCGCTTTTACTTATACCTGCCCCAACTATTTATTTAAGCTTTTAAAAGCTCCGGTTTTCCGCAGTGAATAAATAATAATCCCCGACAATGCCGAGCCGCCTGCCGTTGATATTAAAAACGGGATAATATATGCATAAAACGCAATTTCCCCACTGTTTTGCCCCATAAGCAGCACGGCTACCGGATAGGCGCTAAGACCGCCAAGCATTGCGGTGCCGAAAACTTCGGCCAACAGTGTCAGAGACAATTTTTTTGTTTTCCAATAAGCAAGCCCGCAAAGCAGCGCACCGAACATACTGCCCGGATAAGCCATCAAGCTTCCAAGACCGAGCAAATTACGCAAAAGGCTTGCCGCAAACGCAACCGCAATACCGTAAGCCGGGCCAAGGAATACCGCGCAAATAACATTTACCATGTGCTGAACCGGAGCACACTTGCTTGCGAATACCGGAAAAGAAAAAAGGCTGCCGACAACGGCAATCGCACACAGCATTCCGGCAACGGCTGATTTTTTCATTTTGTCTTTTCCCATAAATCTCATTCTCCCCTTTTGAAAAAAAGATGAAAAAATTAAATAAAAGGCACCCGCGCGGGTGCCTTTGAAAACCAAATTAATGTTTCCCTACGTCGGCATTATCCGCATCAGGTTTAAAGGGTCGAAGTTGATTACTTCCTCTCAGCCTGCCAAACAAGCTCCCCTAAACTGATATTTAATTGTTACACTACAATTATTGTGTTTATTTTACCACACCGTTGGTTAATAGTCAAATGTTTTTTAGGCATAAGAGAGCATAGCTCCCTTATGCCTGACCCTGCCAATATTCCGCTTCGTTGCGAAGCAAAAAGGGGTTTTTACCATCGGAATAATTCACGAAGCGAATTTTTCAGCAGGTATTAATTATTATGATACCATCTTTTATAAAGGGCAATTGGTTTCATGTTTTCTAAGCAATCCCATACAACCCCTACTACACGTATGTCGCCGGACATTTCATACCCGGTGTGGTGCAGCTCGGCTGCAGTTTGATAAGTATTGCCCGTCAATGATTTATCGACATATATATCTATCAGTCGGTTTTCGTAATACAGTGCAAGTATTAAAACGCCGCCTTGAGCTGCGGGATTGAGTTTTTCGACACTTGCCGTTACGGTAACGCTTTGCTCTCCTGCCTGCACGTCAAGCAGCAGGTTATAATCAAACGCCGATTCCATTCTCAACAGCTTAAGGACAAATTCCTTTGTAACGCTTATTCCGCCCTCTTTGCTTATGGTTGCCGTCAATGTAACGGTTTTATCCTCATCGGCCGGCCTTGTAACCTCGCCGGTTTCGGTGTTTATAAGGCCTTCGTCGCCGGAGGTTAGGGCCCAGCTTATTGTCGAGCCGTTTTCTCCGGTCTTAGGCAGGGTAAGGTTTCCGGTCACGCCGTCCGCACTGTCGCCGGGCGAATAAGTAATATAAAGCGCCGCACTGTCGTTTATTATATCAAGGTTTATCTGCTCCTCTTCGCTCCATGTTTCCCAGGCTAATCGCGGATATGAGCAGCCGTCGATAATCTTCCAGCAGTCGGTGAAATCCCAGCCGGCGGTTTCAAAGGTTT
The DNA here is from genome assembly GCA_001604215.1 of Clostridiales bacterium Firm_18. GTDB lineage: Bacteria > Bacillota > Clostridia > Monoglobales > Firm-18 > Firm-18. The sequence goes on along the minus strand of LVAX01000106.1, from coordinate 57,393 downwards.
CCCGCTTTTTCATGTTTGCGGTGCTTTTAGCCGTGCCGTCCGCCGATGTGCTTTGATTTGTCGTTTGTGTATCGTAGAAGGAGGCGGTTACCGTTCCGCCGGTTTTATTGCCAATCAATCCTCCCGCAGACGTACCCGATACTGCACCTGCCGCATAGCACCTTTCCACCGTGCCGTTTTCCATTATGCCGACCAGGCCGCCGGCAACAGCTCCGTTTACGCTGCCCGTGGCGTAGCAGTCTGAAATCCTGCCGTTGTTAAGCCTGCCTGCAAGCCCTCCCGCGTAATTGCCGGAGGTTATGTTGACGGTCGAAACGCAGCCGGTTATTACCGCGTTTGCGTGTGCCACATTGCCCACGATACCGCCTACTCTGTCATCACCCGTGACCGTTCCTCCCGCGGAGCAGTTTTCAATCGTGCCGCCGCCGGGGAAGTTTTGGGTATCTGCAATGGTCGAGGCAATGACGGCGGTGTTCTGTCCTCCCGTAACATTCGCATTTACAACATTCAGGTTTTTTATTGTTGCATTGCCGCTGACTAATCCGAAGAGGGATTGCAACGTGGCGCCGGGCCTGTATATAACAAGGTTTTCTATTTTGTATCCCCCGCCGTCATAATGACCTACAAACGGTCTTTCGTAGGTTGTTCCGAAGGGCTCCCAGTTTATGTAGGCAGAAAGGTCAATATCCGTGTTTTGCATAAAATAAACATTGATGCCCAGTTTACTGCGCAAAGCGTTAAGGTGTGCTGCGCTGGACACAATATACGGGTCATTTATATGTCCCGTCCCCTGCCATGTAAACTCTTCCCATATGGCATACAGGGTTAAATCATAATTGGGTACGGTAATGGTTTCGCCCGGAAAGTAAGCAGTGCCGCTTCCGTCTGCCTTTGTGTTCCATTCCTTGAATGACATGTTTTCCGGAGGCACAAAACAATCTTTCGATGGTACGGTAAAGGTTTCGCCCGGTTTTTTTATCACCTGGGGCAGCGTACCCGAACCGCAGTTGGCATCATATGTAATTATGTAGCCATTGCTAACATTTATTTCAAACGTGCCGTAAACCAATCCCGGATTGCCGTCCGCAAAGTAGCTCGCCTCGTCTGCCGACAGTTCACGCTCGTAAATACGCAAATCGTCAATATTCCCTCCGAATTTCTTTGCCGTCGTGTCAAAGAACCTGCAAATACTAAGCTCGCTGGTCCCCTGGAAGGGGGTCGCCGAGGTATCCTCCCCCACCTTTTCGCCGTCGCAGTATATGGTCCGTTTCCCCGTTTCCTTACTATATGTGACGACCCAGTGATGCCACTGCTTGTCGGAAGGGGCGGGGGCGTTTAAGTCATTGTTCTTGAAGGCGAACGTAAAGGTATCCGGGCTACGAAATCCGATATGAAGGGAGCGATTGGCGCCCTGGTCGTTTGTGCTGCATACAAGGTAGCTCTCCGCCGTTTCCTTGGTGCTCTTCGCCCAAATGCTTATGCTGAAGGATTTGTCGGCAAGGCTGACGCCGGCGGGCAGCCTTCCAAGGTCATCGTATCCGTCAAACCGCAGTGCGTATGGGTTTGTAAACTTGATGCCGGGCGGAACATCCGTACTCCAGACGGGAGAGTTGTAAAGGCTGCCGTGGTAGCCGTTTGCGGAGGCGTCGCGGATTTGATCTCCCACGCCCTCGTCAATCTTCCAATACCCGATAAGCCCGCCGGCGCCCGGTTCGGCTGCCGTCAGAGTTTGGCTGCCGGGTGTGTTAAATGTGATGCTAAAGGTTTTAATCCCCGCGTCTTCTTCGGTAAAGGTATAATCCCCGGGAAGCACGGCCGCAGGGTCGGAGCTTTGGAAGATTACAATTCCTTCAAAGCCGGTTGCACGATTGCCTGCGAAGTCAAATACCTCCACAGTGACGTCAAAAGGTACGCTTTCTCTTATAATGAAAGGTACCTGCGTCAGGGCTATGGACGATGCGACGGCGTGTTTTGGCGTAATGGTCAGCGGAGCTGTCTGTGGATTATCCACCCCTCCTATGCTGAAAACGATATTCTGAGCCGCGGCATTGTTCAGTATCAGGGGTGCCGAGGCAACGCCCTGGGCAAAGTTCAGGCTGATTGTTGTTGACGTACCTGTAAGGTCAGTCCCGTTAAAGCTGCCGCAGGCACCGTTGGGGGCGGCCAAATATCCTGAAACGGTCACATTCTTTTCTCCGTTGAAGCTGGTGTCAATATCCACGCCCCGTTTGACCGAAAGGGTTATGGTATTGGCGGCGCCTGCCACAGGCTGCGTCTGCGCCGCCGATGCTGCGGCCGACAAAACCAAAGCCGGTCTGGTTACCAAGAGGACATAGGTACGGGTAAGCCCGTCGGGCGAGGTTACTCTTACAGTTATGTTATTTACTCCGGTATAGAGTGAGACTGTTGCGGGTATCCCGCTTGCTGCCGCCTGTTCGTTTATTGTCAGTGTGTTCCCGACTTTTTCAACGACGGCTGTTATATTAAGGCTTTCGGTATCCCAGCTCACACTGGCGGAGTAGGATGTTATGTCGGGGGAAAAGGCGGGTGTGAGGCTCCCGGCGCTTATGGAAAGGCTGCCGAGCCGTTCGGCAAGGTTAAGCCCCGCCGGGACACTGCATTGTTCATGATAATTATATCCCCACGCCACAACGGTGCCGTTGGACTTCAAAGCCAAGGCGTGGTTGTACCCACAGGCAATTTCCATTACCCCGCTGAAAAGACCCCCCGGTACACTATTGACAACGTCGATTTCCCCCCACGCTATTACACCGCCGGCCTGAGTCAGCCCTACGGCGGAATTATCAAATACGCTGATTGCCGACGGATTTTGCAGACCGCTCGGGACATTTGATATATTGGCGTTATCGCCGAAGGTTAATATATTCCCCTCCGAAGTCACTATCATTGAAGAATTACCCGCGGCAGCGATTGCCACCGCTCTTGCCCCTGCCGGTATATCGCACTGCCCATCAGCGTTATATCCCCGTGCCACAACACTGCCGTCGGATCTTAAAAGCAGGGAGTGGTTATTACCCGCAGCAATGGCCACCACATCGGTAACATCTTCGACATCACACTCATGGTCATTCCCATCCCCCCACGCCACAACAGTGCCGTTGGATTTTAAAGCCAGGGCATGGTCATAGCCTGCCGCAACCGACACAATGTCGGTTTTTCCCGAGGCGCCGCTGCATTGCCCGTAATCGTCAACACCCCAGGCCGCAACTGTGCCATCGGGTCTCACAGCCAGTGAATACAGGTAACCGGCGGATATTCTTCTGTATGGTGTAAAGCCCAAAGTATCTGTTTCACCGGCCGCGGTAGCAGGAAGCGGGGCAAGCGACATGCACACTGCCAGTATCATTATAAGGGCTGCCAAACGCCAGAAATTTTTGCTCATTTTACGACCTCCTAATTAATTAAACTATAAAAAAATTCCGATAATAAATAAAGTAATTGATAATTAATTATATATCATTACAAAAAATTATAACATGACAATTTTAAGATTTTTACAAAAATCAGTACATTTTTTGGTAAATTTGTGCAGACTTAAATGATTGACAAAAACCAAAAGACTTTAAGACCGTTTTTTCAACGCGTGTGAAAGGGGGTATTCGCGGTAATCTGCCCGTGGCTTTTTATTTTCCGCACGGTATATTTTGCGAAACTTGGAAGGATTGAAAATAAAATGCTGTTTGAAGCTTTTAACGAAATATTTAACATCGGAAAATCCGCATTCCAGGGCAATGTCGATTATTCGCTTGTCTGTGCCCAACAGCAGCCTTGCCGCATATTCACACTTGCCGTAATTTAATAACTCCTGAAATGTTAATCCGAATTTGTTTTTTATATCATAGCTTAAATGCTGTAGGCTTATACCGGCCTCATCAGCCAGTTCTTTCAGTTTTAATTTTATTTCATCATTGCTCATGACATGCATTGCAATTTGCCTGAGCCTTTTAACAATTTTTTCATTAAAAGGCGTTGTTCCGAAGCCCCAACGCAGAAAATCAAAGTTGTATGATATGTAAAAAAGCATGGACGAAAGAATTTTTTCAATATTACTTTTATAATCCTTTTCCGGCTTTTCGGCTATTGCCCGCAGCAGCCGGGCAATATATTCCTTAACCGCCTTGTATTTTCTCGGCAATACCGCTTCGTGATAGGGGGAGCAGCAGTATAGAAACGTATAGCTTTCTTCCGGCAGAAGGTTTCGGTAAAAGGCAGAATCAACCTGAATAAACAATATTTTGTTATTCTCCGCATCCTTCTGGTTACTGTCAATCCGATGGACTTCTTCCATATTGACAATTGCTATATCGTTTTGACGCAGCGTAAGCTTGTGGTCGCCGACGCCAAGATTCACCGAGCCCTTAAGAACCAGCAGGATTTCAAGCGCAGCGTGCCAATGGTATGGATGCTGGTATCCTCCCCTGATAAAAGCCTTGACGGGTATACCGTTTTCGAACTCAATCGTTTCAACACTCACGGCTTTTCACCGCCTTAATGTTTTTTGCTGTTTCCATATTATATTTATATAATATTCCTTCGGCGGAAAATTGTCAAGAATTTGATTTTATATTGCAAAAACAAAAGCCCTGAAACCGCAAAGTTTCAAGGCTTTCGGGTTAAAACCGCATGCTCCCTTATGCCTGAATTTCAATAGCTCTCCTCGGTTATTTCCATACCGACAAAACCAAGCTCGGGAAACAGCTGGGCATAATTAAACCCGTATCTTCTAAGCTGATCGGTCAAATCTTTTCTGGCATCTTTATCTATTATAATTTTTTCCAAATAACAAAAGCTGTCCGGCAGTTTATCAAATTCAACCAAATCTTTCGTATACGGAAATATCGTAAAAACCCCTTTTTGCGCAATAATTCTTGTGGTGTTAAGCGGCCCGTACACGGCGCAGGGCTTTTTATTGTTAAAACTATTGCCGTCCGGCCCGAACATTTTATACACTTCGTTTTCCGCAACATTCGGTATATAACCGGGAGGATATACATTGTTAAACGTAAAAGCCTCATTAAGTTTTACCGGATTCAGGCACCAGACAACCGGATCCTTTTCAAGCTCGGACGGCGTTGCATTGATATCTATGGCAAAAAGCAGTGCAACAAGCGCATCCTCCGACCAATCCATAAGCCTTGTCGGAACGCCGTAATGCTGCATTAAAAACAGCCAGCCCCAATATCCGGGAAGCCCTTCCGAAAGCGGATAGGCGGGCAGGCTTCCTAAATAGGGAATGAATTTGGATTTAAATTTTGACATGTATATTGTCTCATAATCTACGCTAAGGGGCTTTCTTCCGATAGAAGGAAGCATCAGATAATCAACATCCTTAAGCCCCCTGTACCAAAGCTTAGGGCTGTACTTAAGTATATCGTCCGATTGTTCGTTTTTCCAAAGGTTTTTATATACCTTGTCAACTTCCTCAAGATATTCTTCTACGGTTTCAATTTTTTTAATGCCGCTGCCGGGACAATCATCAAACTGATTTTCCGGATTGCATATACTCATATCATTCATAAGAATTATTTTGCTCCTGTTTTAAATCTTTAATATCCGGGTAATCCGATATCAATACATATTATGCTGATAAATTAAATTGTGTGTTTTTCAGGCATAGGCAAATGAGCCTTAGCTTCCTTAGGCATAAGAGAGTCGAACTCCATATGCTCTGCCCTTGTTAAATTTTTGTCCTTTCGGCTTGTCGATTTTGTAAGGCGTCAGCCTTGCTGCAATCTTACGCACCAAAAAGCCAAAAATTTTCCTAAGGGCAGGGTCGGAGAGTTTTAAAAGAGCAAATTTTTCGTAAGAAAAGGGAGCATTTTAACGCATTATTGCGGGAAATTTGCCTTTTAAAACCATATGGGGTTCAACTCTCTTATGTCTATACCTAAAAAATAAAAGACGAGTACAAAAACTTGTAATCGCCTTTTTATGTTTTGGTATTAAGGTTTTCATGCAATAATCACTTTGGAATTCTTATTATGTATTCAATAAATTCATCGTTTTCATTTTTCTGGGCAGTCGCATCTATGCCTGATTGCTTCATCATGTCCACAGCCTGTTTGATAGTGTTTGCAAATATTCTTATATCCTTAAACACCCTCAGAGTATTACTGGTGCTTCTTAGATCTTTCTTTCTCTGCTTCGGTGAAAGCATTGCGTCTATAAGCTCGTCCGTTTGCTTGACATTTAAATTTTTTGCACAAATCGTTTCAAGTGCCTTAACCTGGTCTTCTTCCGATTCAAGACGTATCAGCGCCCTTGCATGGCGCTCGGTCAAATCGTTATCGCGAAGTATTTTTTTCACCCTCGGACTAAGACGAAGTATTCTTAGCTTGTTGGCAATAGTTGCCTGGGTTTTGCCGACCTTTTGCGCCAGTTCTTCTTGTGTCAGCCCGAAATCAACAATAAGGTTGCTGTAGCCTTCCGCCTCATCAATATAGTTTAGGTTTTCACGCTGGAGGTTTTCAATAAGCGCAAGTGCGGCGCTGTCGCAGTTTGAAGCTTCAATAATAATTGCGGGTATTGTTTTTAAATCCGCCATTATGCAGGCTCTAAGCCGCCTTTCCCCCGCGATAAGCTCATATTTACCGTTCTTGGTGTGCCGTACCGTAATCGGCTGTATTAAGCCGTATTGCTTTATGGAATCCGAAAGCTCGCTGATTGATTCGTTATCAAAAACCTTTCTGGGCTGGCGGGGGTTTGTCAAAATATCTTTAATCGGTATTTGAAGCAATTTGTTTTTTCTTTCGCTGCCTTTTAAAAATGATAATACCTCCAAACCTAACACTCCCTTGTCATATGTATAAAGACGCTTAAAATTATATTGTACTTAATACCCGCTACTCATTATAACACATATTTACTTATTATGGTAGATAAATCGTTCTAAAAATTTTGACAAAAACAGAGAGTATTCGAACTTTAAGTATGTATCAATACCCGGTTTTACCCGAAAGGGTATCATCGTTATCAACCCAGCTTTCTATCTCGACAACGGTATATTTATCCGGAGTGTTGCGTATTACCATTTTATCAATACCCGCGTTTATAATCAATCGCTTGCACATTTCACAGCTTGAAGCATCATTGATGAGCTCACCCGTACTCATGTCTTTTCCGGCCAAATACATTACCGAACCAAGCATATCCCTTCTTGAAGCACTGATTATGCAGTTTGCCTCGGCGTGCACCGAACGGCACAGCTCATATCTCTCGCCGCGCGGGATTTTCAGTTGTTCACGCCTGCAAATGCCTATATCAGTGCAGTTTTTTCTGTGGCGCGGAGCCCCTGTATAGCCTGTGGAAATAATTTCATCGTTTTTTACTATAATGGCCCCGTAATTGCGGCGCAAACAAGTGCCCCTTTCAAGAACCGTTTGCGCAATATCGAGATAATAGTTATGCTTGTCTCTTCTTTTCACTGCCTCACTCCTCCATTTCCATTATTTTATCTACTCTTATCTTATGCCTGCCCGCCTGGAACTTTGCGTTTAAAAAAGCGTCAAGCATTTGTTTTGCCTGCTCAAAGGTTGTGGTTCTGCCGCCGAAGCATATTACGTTTGCGTTATTATGCTCACGCGCCATTTTGGCGGAATATGTGCTGCAAAGCAAGGCAGCCCTTATGCCTTTTATTTTGTTGGCTGCAATACTTATCCCTATTCCCGTGCCGCATATTAAAATCCCAAACTCCGCCTTATCACTTAAAAGCTTTGTACAAACCTGCCCGGCAATATCCGGATAATCTACGGAATCGGGTGTAAATACCCCGCAATCGGTGATGTTATAGCCTTTTTCCTCCAAATATCCTTTTATTGCGGTCTTTAATTCAAATCCGCCATGGTCACTGCCTATTACTATCATTTTTTTAAAGCAATCCCCTTTCATGATATTCCCGTTCTGCCTGTGATTTCCTTAAATACATAGGTGTAAGTGATTTATAATCCGATATTATGCCGTTTTCTATATACTTTAAAGCCACAGCCGCAACGCTTCCCGCCCTTAAATGCTCAAGGTGAAACGGAGGGAAGTGGGCCCTTTCGCCTAACCGGCGCGTAATTTCTTCCTTAAATACCGTCACCCCGTCGCCCACAAAAACAGTATCACGCACTTCTGATTCCTCAATTAAATCGGATAGGGGGATTACCCTGTCGCGCGTTACATATTCGCCGTCTTTAAAGGTTGCGGTGTAAACACAGCCGCGGCGCGCATCCATAATAGGGCAAACAAACCAGCCTGCCGCAGCGGCAATATTATATGCCAAAGCCTCAAGTGCCGAAACTCCGACACACCTTTTTTGCATTGCGTGTGCAAGGCCCTTTATTGTTGCGATTCCGATCCTTTGTCCGGTGAAGGAGCCGGGCCCGGTTGTAACCGCAAAATAATCAATATCCGAGATATCGGTATCCGCCGCATCAAGCATTTGCCGTATTTGAGGCAGCAGCTTAACGGAATGGGTCTTTTTATCATTCAGCACATACTCGGCGGTAAGCTTCCCGTCTGCCGCCAAGGCACATGTTGCCACAAGGCTGCAGCTGTCAACCGCTAAAATTTTCAAAACTCCACACCTTCAATCGAAATTTCACGTAAATCCGGATTTTCTTTTCTTGTAAAAGTGACTTTTATTAAATTATCCGGCAATACATTTTTAATGTTATCCGCCCATTCTATCACGCATATGCCCTCACCATCCAGATATTCGTCAAATCCGCAGTCAATCCAGTCGGATTCGCTTATCCTGTACGCGTCAAAATGATAAAAATTTATACCTGCGTTGTATTCGTTTACAATGGTAAAGGTCGGGCTGTGCACGTTATTTATGTTAAAAGCCGCGGCCATACCGGAAGTAAACACCGTTTTGCCGCTGCCCAGTTCTCCAAGCAGAGCGACAACATCGCCCGGTTTTAGTTTTTTCCCTAATTTATTGCCTATTTTATAAGTATCCTCCCGGGAACCCGATAACATTTTAACCAATTAAAACAACCCCGTAATTAAGCCGTTTTCCGTAATATCCATTGCGCAAGCCGCAGGCTGTTTGGGCAGCCCCGGCATTGTCATAATATCTCCTGTAAAAGCAACTATAAATCCCGCACCTGCCGAAACTCTGACATCCCTTACCGTTATTTTAAATCCTCTCGGCCTTCCGAGCAATCCCGGATTGTCGCTCAGCGAATATTGTGTTTTTGCCATGCAGACGGGCAGGCGGGAAAAGCCAAGCTCGTTTAAGCGGGCAATTGCTTTTTCCGCAACGGGTGTATATACAACTCCGTCGCCGCCGTATATTTCGGTTGTGATTTTCTCTATTTTTACTTTTATCGGCAAATCGTCGGAATAAAGCGGTGTAAAGCCCGATTCCTTGTCAGCCTCTTTTGCAACCGTCTCCGCAAGCATAACCGCTCCGTGGCCGCCCTGCGAAAATGCAGTCGACACATTGCATTTAACTCCCTTGCTTTTGCAATATTCAATTATAAAGTCCGTTTCCCTTTGGGTGTCTGATGTAAAACTGTTTATTGCCACAACACACGGCACGTTAAACTTTTTAATATTTTCTATATGCGCCCCGAGGTTGACAATACCTTTTTCAAGGGCGCTTAAATTTTCTTCTTTCAAACTATTTTTGTCCGCGCCGCCGTTATATTTAAGAGCCCTTGCCGTTGCCACAAGAACAACCGCAGACGGCTTTATGCCTGCAATTTTGCATTTTATATCAAAAAACTTTTCAGCGCCCAAATCCGCACCGAAGCCAGCCTCCGTTATACAATAGTCGGCTAATTTCAGCGCAAGCTTTGTAGCCCTTATGCTGTTGCAGCCGTGGGCAATATTGGCAAAGGGCCCGCCGTGTATTATGCAGGGTGTGTTTTCAATCGTCTGGACAAGATTGGGCTTTACAGCCTCCGCAAGAAGCAATGCCATCGCGCCGTTTGCGCCTAAGTCCTTCGCCGTCACCGGATTGCCGTCGATATCATATGCGGCAATTATTCTGCCGAGCCTGTTTTTTAAGTCGCTTAAATTTTCACTAAGGCACAAAACAGCCATAACCTCTGACGCAACCGTTATCATAAAGCCGTCCTGCCGCGGGATACCGTCGGTTTTGCCGCCCATTCCGATAACAATGTTGCGCAGTGCCCTATCGTTCATATCGATTGCACGCTTTATCGGTATGCTGCGTACGTCTATTTTCAAAGAGTTGCCTTGATGCAAATGGTTGTCAAGCATGGCACACAAAAGGTTGTTTGCTGCCGATACGGCATGTATATCACCGGTAAAGTGAAGATTAATGTCCTCCATCGGCAATACCTGTGAATATCCGCCGCCGGCGGCACCTCCCTTTATCCCCATTACAGGACCCAATGAGGGCTCGCGAAGTGCAATCACAGCTTTTTTCCCTATTTTTGCAAAAGCTTGTCCCAGTCCGACGGTAGTTGTTGTTTTACCCTCCCCTGCCGGGGTCGGGTTAATTGCGGTCACTAAAATAAGCTTTCCGTTTTTATTGCCGCTTAACCTTTTCTCAAGGCTGTCCGACAATTTAGCCTTATATTTACCGTACAGTTCAAGCTCTTCCTCCTCAATTCCGAGCTCGCCCGCTATTTGAGTAATCGGTTTTAATTTTGCACTGCGGGCAATTTCAATGTCACTTGGCATTAATAAATCTCCCTTCATTTTCCCTTGAGACAGCAGCGCGGCCTCCCGTGACGTCACGGATTTTATCCTCAAAGTCCTTTATATTGTAAGGCACAAAATACTGCATGTGCACATCATCCGAATAATGAATCCCGCCCGGTATGCAACCGGCCTCCCCCGCGATGTTTTGTATCTTTCCAAGCAGTGAATAATCCGAATATATTTTATATTCAAAGCAAAATATCTTTCGCAATATTCCGGCCTTGTCTATGCCGCTCTTTGCAGCCTTTGTATAAGCCCTGACAAGGCCTCCTGCCCCGAGCAGCGTACCGCCGAAATAACGGGTGGTTACAACACAGATATTTAAGAGATCTTCTTTCTGTATTACGCTTAAGGTAGGCATTCCGGCCGTACCGGTCGGCTCACCGTCGTCCGAATACCGCTGTATATTGTTATCCTTTAATACATATGCATAAACGTTATGTGTCGCATCCCAGTGCTTTTTTTTCACGGAGTTTATAAAATCAATTGCTTCTTCCTCATTACTGACCGGTGCAACATGGGATATAAATCGTGATTTCTTTTCAACAATCTCACAGTAGCAGGCATTTTTAACGGTGCTATACTCATACAATAAAATCACTCACAATCGAAAACAGCCTGCCGTCAACGGATATATCAAGCAAAACACCCTTGTCGGTATGGCTTTCTTTATACGGCTTGGCGTTTTTATAAAGCATATCTACAATATCTCCCTTATCGTAAGGTATTAATACCGTTACCCTTCTTCTTTTTTCAGGCAAAACCCGGCAAAGGGCATCAAGCATTTCGGCTGTGCCTTCTCCCGTTTTTGCGCTTATTGCTATGCCTGCCGGCCTTTTATCAGCCAAATCAATTTTATTAAAAACGGTTAAAATCGGCTTGTCGGATGCTCCTAATTGCCGGAGCAAATCCTCCACTACTTTAATATTATCATAAAGATAAGGCGATGATGCATCTGCAACATGAAGCAGTACATCCGCGCCGCTTGCCTCTTCTAAAGTAGATTTAAACGCTTCGATTAAATGATGGGGAAGCTTTCTGATAAACCCTACCGTGTCAATAATAAGCGCATCGGAGCCGTCGGGAAGCGAAAGCTTTTTATAAGTAGGGTCAAGTGTTGCAAAAAGTTTATCCTCGGTAAGGACTCCTGCATTTGTAAGATAATTCATTAAAGTTGATTTGCCCGCATTTGTATAGCCTACAATCGCTACCTGTGTAATACCTTGCTTTACGCGCAGCTTGCGCTGGGTATTCCTGCTATGATGTACCTGGCTGAGCTGTTTTGTTATGGTCATTATGCGGTTTCTGATATGCCGCCTGTCCGTTTCAAGTTTTTTCTCTCCCGGGCCTCTGCGGGCGCCTCCTATTCCACCACCGCCGCCCGCCTGCCTTGACATACCGGTAAAGGAGCCGGTCAGCCGGGGAAGGAAATATTTAAGCTGGGCAAGCTCTACCTGAAGCTTCCCTTCCTTTGTTTTTGCACTTTGTGCAAAGATATCCATAATCAAGGAGCTTCTGTCAATAACTCTTAAGTTTAATGCATTTTCTATATTTTTAACCTGAGTTCCCGTCAGCTCGTCATCGCATATGACAAGGCCGGCATCGTTCGCATCGCACAAGCGGGATAATTCTTTTAGCTTCCCTTCGCCCAAATAGGTCGAACCCTCAGGTACCGGACGGTTTTGTATTAACGATCCCATTACCTGTGCCCCTGCCGTTTCGGCAAGCCGGGCAAGTTCTTCGATTGACTCGGGCGTGCAGTCGTTTATGTAATCGCGACTGCCGGTATGAACCCCGAAAAGCACAGCTTTTTCACTGTCGTTTGTTGTAAGGTGCAAAAAACACTTCATTCCTTTCAAGCGTTACATTTCCAACCTGCCCTGAATTGCCCTTGACAAGGTTATCTCGTCCGCATATTCAAGATCACCGCCGACCGGAACCCCGTGGGCAATTCTTGTTACTTTAATGCCAAGAGGTTTTATCAGCTTGGATATATACATGGCGGTTGCTTCCCCTTCGATATTGGGGTTGGTTGCCATTATTACTTCTTTTACGGAACTACCTATCCTTGAAAGCAGCTCGGGAATCTTTATATCTTCCGGGCTTATATCGTCCATCGGTGATATTGCGCCGTGCAAAACGTGATACAGCCCGTTATATTCGCCGGTTTTTTCAAGGGATATAACGTCCTTTGGGCTCTCCATAACACAAATAACGCTTTTATCCCTTTTTTCATCGCTGCAAACCGAGCAAACATCGGTATCGGATATATTCTGGCATATCGAGCAGTATTTAACAAGCTTTTTTGCGCTTATTATTGCATCGGCAAAAGACTCCGCCTCTTCCATTGAAAAGCCGAGAATGTGAAAAGCCAAACGTCTTGCCGATTTCCGTCCTATTCCGGGCAGCTTTTCAAATTGCTCAATTAGCCTTGCAAGAGGTGCAATATAGTAATCCATAGAATTCTAAAACAAACCGGGGATGTTAAGCCCGCCGGTTATTTTCCCCATTTCCGAAGCCATCATTTCATCGACCTTGGAAATTGCATCGTTTACGGCAACCAAAATCATATCTTCAAGCATTTGAATATCATCGGGATCAACAGCTTCCGGATTTATTTTAACAGATTTAAGTTCTTTTTTTCCGCTCATTGTAACGACTACGGCGCCTCCGCCCGAGGCTGCCTCGAGGATGCGTTGCTCAAGTTCCTCCTGCATGCTCGCCATCTGCTGCTGCATTTTTTGGGCTTGCCTTAGCATGCTGTTCATATTTGCTCCCATTCCGGAAAATTTATTCTTTGCCATTTAAAATTCAATTCCTTTCTCAATTATAATTGAAAACCGCAGTAAAACAGGCGTTGCTGCTGCAGTAAAAAAATTAGCTTATATTATAGTCATTTGCTCTCCCAATTCATCCTTTTTAGACAACAATTCATCAAAAGGGTCAGGCTTTTCCTTGTTTTTATCATCAAACTCGCCGCGTGTAACAAACTTAAGCTTAAGGCCGCCAACGGCTTTTTCAAGTATATCCGTAAGATTTTTATTATCCTTTGCAAAATCCCTCAGCGTATCATCCTTAAATACTATGTAAAAGAAATTGTCGCGGGCAAAGCCCTCGGTATCAATAAGCAAAGCTGCCGAGCCTGCGTCGGTGTTTTTTATTGCTTCCACAATATCCTGCCATGATTTATTATTATCCCTTTTCGGCTTAGCTTCGGCAGAGTCTGTTTTTTTATCTTCACCGGACTTTTCTTTTTTTTGCCCTGCATCCGCAGTATCTTTTTTTGACTTAGCATCCGCTATAACGCCGGATGCGTCAGCTGCGGGCGAAGCAAGAAAAACTGCGGACTCAAGTTTTTTTATCCGCTTCGCAAAAGCATCATTATTGCAGTCAAGTTCGGGACGGCAAATTTTAACGATTGCACATTCGAGTATAACCCTCGGACGTGCTGCCCATTTGCATACCGAAAGAGTATCGGACAGCGTTTTAATTGCGTGTATCAGCATTTCTTCGCTTGCCCTGCCGGACAAATCCGCAATAAATTTCAGTTCTTCTTCCGATTTATCCAGAATTTCGGATGCCGAGGATGATATTTTAGTTATCAGTAAATCCCTGAAAAATTCCAACAGTTCTTCGGTTAAATTGACTATATCACAACCGCGGCTTATTGCCTTTTCGGCGTTTTCTACCGCGCAAGCCATATCCGCCCTGATCAGCGCATCCCCAAATGTTCTTATAGCTTCGCTGCCGGTTACGCCGGCCAGGTTTTCAATATCGCTTTTTGATATTTTGCCCGGAATACCGCTGCACAGGTCAAGAATACTCAAAGCATCCCTCATGGAACCGTCGCCTAATGCAGCAACCATGTCGATTGCATCGGGGGTTATGTCAATTCCGTCCTTTTTAACTATTTCGCCTATTCTTCCTGCTATATGGCGGTTTGATATTCTTCTGAAATCGAACCGCTGACATCTTGAATGAATGGTCGCGGGAATTTTATGAGGCTCGGTGGTTGCAAGTATAAAAATTGCATGTGAAGGCGGTTCTTCAAGGGTTTTCAAAAGTGCGTTAAATGCGCCTGTGGAAAGCATATGAACTTCATCAATTATATAAACCTTATATTTGACACTTGCCGGAGTGTACAATATTTCGTCCCTAAGCTCTCGAATATTATCAACCCCGTTGTTAGAAGCCGCATCAATTTCGATAACATCCATAACGGTGCCGCTTAAAATCCCCTTGCAGCTGTCGCATTCGTTGCAGGGATTTCCGTTTTTTTCGCGATTTTGGCAATTGACAGCCCTGCTGAGGATTTTTGCCGTGGTGGTTTTACCCGTTCCCCTTGTACCGCAAAAAAGGTAGGCATGCGCCACCTTTCCGGTAATTAGCTCGTTTTCCAAAGTTCCGGTTATATGCTCCTGACCCACAACATCCTCAAACACAAGAGGGCGCCACTTCCGATAAATAGCCTGATATGCCATATTTATCCTCCGAAAGTATATAAAAATATACCGCACATCTCTTTGTCGATACAAAAATACAAGCGATGCATATGAAAAATGCTCAAAACCGGCTGCCCCGCGGCACACAAAAAAAATTGCTTATCGCTGCTTCGTTCCCGACCTGACGAGGTTCACAACATTTTGTTGCACGGGACCGGATTCTCATCGCAAATGTTCATAGTTCAGGCCTTACATTTTTATACCTCAAAAGAGCATTCATCCCCATTATAGCGGATTATGGGTACAGGGCGCCGCTACTTCCCCGACTAGTGCGGTATGTATTTATTATAATATATTTTAGCCATAAGTTCAAGGAATTATTTTAAAAAGTTTGCTTTTTTAAAAAAAGTATTATATAATCATCTATATAGGTAAAATTAAAATTAAAACTTAAAAATGTCAGGAGGTATATTTATGATTCTAACGATAACCATGAATCCTTCTGTTGATAAAACATATATATTAAACAAATTTATTCCAAACAGCGTAAACAGAGCAGACCGTGTAATGTCCAATGCGGGCAGCAAAGGAATAAATGTTTCGCGTGTCTCGATTCTTTTAGGGCAAAAGACCTGCGCCCTCGGTTTTATCGGCGGAAACACCGGGCAGCTTTTGCTCCAGAAACTCAGTGAAGAAGGCATTGAATCCGACTTTGTCCATGCCGAAAATTTCAATACCCGAATAAATGTAAAGGTAATGGACTTGTCACAAAGAACCGTTACCGATTTAAATGAACCGGGGGACCCCGTTTCACAAAGCGAATACTCGCAGCTGCTTGACAAATACCGTGAAAAGCTAAATTATGCCGATATTGTGGTAATCAGCGGCAGCTTGCTGCCAGAAATGACAAACCGGACATATTATGACCTTATCCAAATAGCGCACAAATATAACAAACCTGTCTTTTTGGACTGCGGAGGAGTTGTTTTGAAGGAAAGCCTTAAAGCCTCTCCATACTGCATAAAACCAAATCTCCGGGAGTTTGAAGAAATGTTCGGGGGCAGCAAACGGCTTACCGAAGACGAAGTGCTGTCGGAGAGCAAAAAAATAATCGACAAATATAATATAAAGCGTGTTGTAGTAACATTAGGCGCCAACGGGGTTATCGGCGTTACGGAAAACGAAGCTTATAGAATCATCCCGCCCGATGTAACGGCAGCTTCTACCGTAGGGGCAGGGGATGCGTTCCTTGCCGGAATGTGCTACGGGTACGTAATGGGCGTTGATTTTTCAAAGCAGCTTGTTCTTGGCACTTCCTGCGCAAGCGCAAAGGTTACAAAGGAAGGCAACGATATTCCTTCATTGATAGAGCTTCTTGGATATACCGACAACTGCAGAGTTATCAAGCTGCAAGTTTAACGCCTTTCATAACCGGCAAGCCGGAAGGACGGAGATTTAACGATAGCGGGCCGCAAATTGGCTTTGCTCCCTTATTACTGTCAATGATTATATTGTACCCGTCGGATGCGGCAATAATTGTGCCATCCTCGTCCGTCCGGTATATACAAACACCGTGACTATTCAGCAAATCCAGCACCGACTGTGACGGGTGCCCGTACGGGTTCCCTTTTCCGACCGATATTACGGCATAATCCGGTGACACTCTGCCTAAAAAAGTTATTGAAGTAGATGTGTCGGAGCCATGATGCCCGACTTTAAGAACATCGGCTTTTACATCGGCGGTTATTTGATTTTCGGATAATTTACCGGCATCCGCCATAAACAAAAATGTATTATTCAAATACGTAATCTTTATAACCGCGGAATAATCGTTTAAATCTTTGTAAAAGTCCCCGGCCGGAGCAATGATATCCACACATAACCCGTTGGAACTTATAATATTTATTCCCGCTTTTGCACTGCGTATTTGCAGATTCTTCTTTTGCACGGCAATCAGTACGTCTTCAAAGGTTTTTGTGGAGTGTTGTATTTCCGGCATGTAAATATATCCTGCATCGAAATAATCAATAACCATATCCAGTCCGCCGATATGGTCCTCATGGGGATGTGTCCCTATGACATAATCAAGAAAGGCAATTCCCTGCTCCTCTAAATAATTTATGACCAAGTCCCCGTCGGCGTTGTTCCCGGCATCTATCAGCATATTTTGACCGTTTGGCAGCATAATCAATATGCTGTCGGCTTGTCCTACATCAATATAGTGTACGCTTAAATTCCTTTCAGGCTTGTTATCCCCGTCCGCTATAAAGACTGTTTTTGTATCTTCCTGCCACCCTACGAAACAATCCATGCTTTCCGCTACAAAACGGACGGGAACCAACGTCCTGTCATTTATAATTTTAGGCGCGACATCAAGCTCAACTTCGCGACCGTCAGCAAAAGCTCTGCATTCATCCACCGTTAGGACAATATTCGTATTTTCTTTATGTACCGTTATTGTTTTGGTGTTTTCATCCCAGTTAACTTCCGCTCCCAAAGCTTCGAATATTGCACGCAGGGGAACTAAAGTCCTGTTATTTTCAATAACCGGCTGCTGATCGAAAACCAAGGCATTATCATTGACAACGACACGTACATCCTCCCCGGCGCAAACACAAAACGCGGATAGTATTATACATGCCGCCGCAAACAGTATTAGCAGCTTTTTGTTTTTTCCGTTAATAATGGCAAACCACCTGCAATTTATAATCATATTTTTTTTATTTTAATTATATCGCTCCGGCGGAATGAATCCTCCTTCGCTCACCCTTTTTTTATTATAATAACACAAAACATAACATATCGTCAATTTTATGTTATTTTTAAATTGACTTTGATGCCGAAAAAATATATAATGCTTTTACTGATTTTTATTTAGGAGGGCGAAATAATTTTGAAAAACGGCATATTATACATAATTCTTACATCCGTTGTTTTTACAACATTGGAACCGGTAAGCAAACTGATTGCAAACGAGATAAGCCCTATGATGATTACTTTTCTGCGTTTCTTTTTAGGCGGGCTTATACTTCTTCCGTTTTCCATACTAAAAATAAAAAAGCAAAATATCAGACTTGTAAAGAAGGACTATATCAGTATGCTGCTGCTCGGTATTCTTTGTATTTGCGTAAGCATGGTGCTTTTGCAGTATGCGGTACTGCATTCCGATTCGCCGGCATTGACGGCAATTATTTTTTCTTCCAATTCGGTATTTACAATAATATTTGCAGCTCTGATACTGAAAGATAGAATAACGCCCATAAAGGTGCTTGCCGTTATCCTTTGTATAACAGGCGTAATAATTTGTGCCGATTTCAAATCGGGCACAAACCTAATTTCATTGATTCTTGCAGTAGTATCGGCGTTGACCTTCAGCCTTTATACGGTGCTGAGCAAAAAGCTTATGACTAAGGTTACGGGAATAATACAAACCTCCTTTTCCTTCCTTTCCGGCAGTCTTGTACTGCTTATTGTGCTTTTATGTTCAGGAGATAATTCTATTGTTAATATAAATGGCGGCAATCTGGTTTATTTGATTTACCTGGCCGTAGCAGTAACGGGAATAGGATATTGGTCATATTTTAAAGCAATGGAAAAAGCATCCGCACTTGCCGCGTCCTCCGTATTTTTTATCAAACCGATATTGACTCCTTTCGCAGCTTTTTTTATAAATGGTATAGCGCCTGGCTTAAATCTGTTTATAGCCTTGGTACTGGTACTTGCCGGCTCTTATTTGTCCATTATGGTCAGGAATAAGTGTTAGCTTAAACCTTTTTTCTTATTTTCCCGATTATAAATACAAATGCCGGTATAGCCAAAGTAAAAACAACATTTACATAGATATAAAACAAGCCGGAAAAGCTTTCAAGCTCAAACAGGCTTTTGCACAAAATAAGCGAGAGAAAAAGCATTATCAATGAATAAATACTGATTATATGCTTGGTATCCGAAAGCTTAAACATTCCTTTTAACATATCCATTGCTATGGTAATAAACATTGCAACAAGAACAAAGTCGGTTACCACCCAAAGGCTTACAATTAAAGACTCTATTCTTTCTATCGTATCAAATAAAGATATTTGACGAACTACGACAAAAAACGGTATCGGCAGTATTTCTATAAGGGATGAGTCAAGCACTCCTATACAAACGGCAATAAACAGCACCGACATTATCGCTGTAAAAACCATTGCTTGTATCCCTTGTTTTTTTATTTGCCGCTTGTTCTTTATATTTTCACCGAAAAGAAAGATTAAGGGCAGATAACCCCATATACCGAGTATCCCAAAGTTTGCCCCAAGCATCGGCACTATATCCAGCCTGCTAATCGGCAATAAAAATTTAAACCGAAATTCGGGCAGGGAAAAAATTATACAGCCGATATATACAAGCAATAAAAACGGGAAAAGTATTTCATTCATCCGGGCTAAGACCACAACACTTTTCCGCAGCGTTACGGCAACGGTGGCCGTCATAATCAAAATAAACAAAAAATTACTTGCATGCGGCAGTATTGTCGTGAGCAGTCTTTCGGAATAATACCGCAAATATAAAGCTGTAAGTATTGCAAGCCATATAATATAAAAAAATAAAATAATCTTTCCCGGTATCCTGCCGCATATATCATCCATTATGCCGATAAACGATTCATCCTTATATTTTTTTGCAAAAGCATAAAGCATATAAATAACCGGTATAAAGACAATAAATGATACTACCGGCGCAAGCCAGCCCGCCTGCTTTGCGTGGGTTGCGGTGAAGTTCGGAAAAAGCCGTACCGCGGGGGAATATATTGACGACATTACAAGCAGCAAGGCTTGCCTTAGGGAAATTTTACCTTGTGAGTATGTCAATCCATCGTCCTCCTTATTCTCCGATTCCTGCTAATTTAAAGACATAATAAACCAGGCTGCTTCTAAGCGGACTGGAAACATATATCCAGCCTAAAAAAAGGGCTATAACAGATAAAACCGCAAAAACAATTATTTCTTTTTTTTGTTTTTTCCGCCGCATTTGCATAATTTCAAAAACTGATATCAAAGCAACGGTTAAAATAAGCAAAACCATTTTAGCACTCCCTTATACCACAGTCGGCTTTTTAATACGAAGCATTCTTTTTTCTGATTTTTTTTGTGCCTATTTGATTTTCAACATTATAAGACCTGTTAATTATCGACCTGACATCATATTCAATGTTTAAATTCCGGTATATTTCTTCCCATCTGTCCTTGATTTTTTCCCATTTCACAGGATTGCTCCTGTAAAATGCTTCGCCGAATCCGAAAATATCCGTACCGTTTAGCCGGGTTTGCTCAATTACCCTTTTGATTTCCTCCTTAACATATTCTGTTTGCTGCTGTTCCAAAATCCTCAATTGTTCCTCGTTAAAAACATCTCCCTCTCCTTGCAGTTCAACTATATTTGTCGTAAACCGAAGGATTATTTTTATACTCGGATTTTCATCCTTTATTTTCGTTTTTATTTTGGCCTTTGAATCTATAACATCAACAGACACCGGGAACCCCTGGTTGTCATCTACCGATATAACGGCAGCCCTTATTTTGTTTTTAAGCCAATTTACCACTCTTGCTTCATTGCCGGATAAATAACCTATCAATTTATGTTCCTTAAATACCGCAATACTATCAATGTTTAGCTGCTCTTGCCCCGAAGACTTCCCGTCATCCTCCTGCTCCTGCTTAGATATATTTATCGCAGGAATAATTGCACTGGTATACCTGCTGCTTAGGCAATAAGAAAGCTCGGACAGCAACATCTCGCTGAAATACGATAACGGCCCTCTGTTTCTATAAATATTAGTAATGCTTTCGGTTATTGATACCGGTGATTTTTGCAGTTTTTCTATCAGCTCCTTGCCGGTTGAGTTTTTTGCTACTAAAATGTTTATATGAAATCTTGTTTCATGGTTTCGTATAAAAAAATCCAGATATTTTAAAATATCATCTTTAGCGGCTTCCTCGCCGACAATTATATATTCATTATGTCCCCAATGAATATCCTTATGAGCTTTTGCGGTAATCATTCTGTTTGCCTCAAAAACAGTATTACCCTCACCCCGCATGGGCTGCTCCTCCGTTGTTTTTTCATCCTCGCTTTCGCCTCCTCCGCCGCCCCCGCCGGATGTTTGAACTTTTTTAGGCGCAACGGTAAGTATTACGCCGTCTCCGCTTTCACTTTTATCCACCGCAACAACACCCGGAAACGCCATATCCGATATTTCATTTCGCCCGATAATCAAGTCTTCGCAGCCGGAAAAAGCATAAGAAACAATAACAATTATAATGATATATGCAATATTTTTAACCATTGTCTCCTACCTCTGATGTTTTTTATCCCTTGTTTTCAGCATAAACGGACGGTATTTAAGATTCGGCAGCGGCACCCTTAAAATAGAATCCTCCAAATCCCTTCCCTCCGATGCCACAAAAGGGATCATATACGGAACACCGAACGTTTCCATTGAAGCGAGGTGGTAAAGTAAAAATATTACGCCGAAAGTCATACCTATAAGCCCTAATAAGCTGCTTAAAAAAACCAGTATAAATCTATATAACCTGAGCGCATATGATAAATCCTGACTCGGAACGGTAAATCCGGTTATTGCCGTAATTGCAATTATAACCACTATCGCGGGCGAAATAAACTTTGCGCTTACGGCAGCCTCGCCCACCACAAGCGCGCCTACTATAGAAACCGCTTGCCCGATGTTCTTTGGCAGCCTGAGACTGCTTTCCAGCAGAATTTCAAAAGAAATAAGCAAAAATATTACTTCAACAAAGGAAGGATACGGCACGCCCTCTTTTGATGAGGCTATGGAAAGCGCAAGCTCCGAGGGTATCATTTCCTGATGGAAGGTTACAACCGCAACGTAAAACGCCGGCAAAAACAAAGTAATCATAATGCAAGAATATCTAAGTATCCTAATCAGCGTTACCACTATATAATTTTGTGAATAATCCTCGGATGTATTTAGAAAGTTTAAAATTGAGCCGGGTATAATAAAAGCAAGCGGAATTCCGTCAATAATAATCCCTACCCTACCCTGGAGCATATTCCGGCTGAATTTGTCCGGCCTCTCGGTAGAAATCACAAGCGGAAAAATAGTATGTTTATTGCTTACAATGAATTCCTCAATATATCCGGATTCAATCGGACCATCAATATCAATAGAATCAAGACGTTTTTTTATCTCGCTGACAAACCGCTTATTTACTATCCCCTCCATGTACACTATTGCAACCGGTGTTAAAGTTCGTTTGCCCACAATCGTTTGTTCTATAACAAGTTCAGGCGACTTAAGCCTTCTTCGTATCGTTGCGGTGTTAACCCTGATATTCTCAACAAAAACATCTTTCGGACCTTTTATTATATTTTCCTCCGTCGGCTCGGAGATGGAACGCTGCTGAAACCCTTTAACCTCAAATGTTATCGCAATACGTTCTTCATCAAATATAAGGGCGCAGCTGCCTGTTAATATATCATTAACCGTTTCCTTTAAATTATTTCTAATTTTCTGATTGGGGGAATATACAAAACCGCGCTCAATTAACGCAATTGCCTCTTTTTCGTTTTTTGCCTCGCATAGTATTTTTTTGCTCATCAGCGGCTTAATTATGTCATCCGCAATTGATTGTCCGCTTGCAAGCCCGTCAATATAAACAAGCATTATTTCAATATCACTGTTGCCGCAAATATTTATTTTTCTAAATACGGCATCGGAATTTATAGAAAGCAGCGACATAATATTTTGTGAAGATATCTTCGCCGTTTCTAAGTCCGGTCTTTCGGTAAACTCATTCTCTCCGTTTATCGGCCTGCCCTCTTGCATTATACCCCACCTTTCGCTTTGCTTGATATTATTGTTTCCTGCATATTGCCATACTATACGGCGGTGGAATATTTAACTAAATAACGTCATAGAATTTTACAAAAGAGGCTCTTATTTTCAAGTAAAGGATGCGATAGTTTTGATTATCCACGTTGTTCGCCCCAATGATACCATATACAGGCTGGCACAGGCATACGGAGTGCCTTATGAACAAATAATCAGCGATAACGGGCTTGAAAACCCCGAGGTGCTGGTCCCCGGGCAAACCATTGTTATAATGACGGATACAATACCGCATACCGTAACAACCGGTCAGAGTTTATATACATTGGCAAGGGGATACAGGGTTTCATTGAATGATTTAATTGCGGCAAACCCGCAGCTTACAAACCCTTCGCAGCTTTCCGTCGGACAGGTTATAAATATTCCTGCGGGGACTATAAAACTTGGAACAATAGAAGTTAACGGTTATGCTTACCCCAATATTTCGGCAGGGGTGCTTCAAAGCACTCTTCCGTACCTTACATACCTTGGAATATTCAGTTACCAGGTGAGGGAAGACGGAAGCCTTGTTTCGCCCAATGATATGCCGCTGATACTTGCTGCGCGCAGTGCAGGAGTTGCGCCGATAATGGTGATAACAAATATAGGACCGGAGGGAAATTTCAGCAGTGACCTTGCTCACGAGGTACTTACAAATACATCGGTGCAGGATACGCTTCTTGGCAATATAGTACAAACGCTGCAAAATAAAAATTATTACGGGCTTGATGTTGATTTTGAATATATATATCAATATGACCGTCAAAACTACAATAATTTTCTGCGCAAGGTCGCAAGCAGGTTACGGCCGCTCGGTTATACGATAGCAACGGCATTGGCACCGAAAATCAGCGGCACACAGCAAGGATTGCTTTATGAAGCGCATGATTATCCCTTCCACGGCGGGCTAATAGACCGGATTATACTTATGACTTACGAGTGGGGCTATACCTATGGACCGCCTCTTGCCATTTCACCTCTTAACCAGGTGAGAAGGGTTTTAAACTATGCAACATCTGTTATACCCAGCAATAAAATTCTTATGGGAATGCCCAATTATGCATATGACTGGACATTGCCTTATGTCAGGGGAACTGCCGCACGCACCCTTACAAACATGCAGGCAATAGAACTTGCCGGGGAAAAAGGCGCGCCTATACAGTTTGATGCCGCGGCCCAGTCTCCGTTTTTTTATTACAATGACGACCAGGGAAGACGTCATGTGGTTTGGTTTCAGGATGCCCGAAGCATTGCGGCAAGCCTGCGACTTGTGAATGAATATGGCCTGGCCGGTGTCAGCTACTGGACAATTAACAGCTTTTTCCCTCAAAACTGGCTGATTTTGCAGTCGATGTATAATGTGAAGAAGGTTTTATAAACCGGATTGGAGGTTATTATTTTTATGTCTAATTCTGAAAAGCGCGAGAAATGCAGGCTGTATTGGCTTGTTGCGCTCAACACCATAGCTTTTGTCTTTATGCTTGCGGTCAATATAACAGCGAACCTTGCCCCGATAAACGGAATTGAAACGGGAATGGTGTCCGATACATTTGCCAACCTGTTTACCCCTGCCGCACTAACCTTTTTAATATGGATTTTAATATATCTTTTACTGGGCGGCTTTGTGGCATACCAATTTGCCGGCATAAACAATGAAAAAACCAGAGCCGCAATTTTTGCCATAGGACCGTTTTTTATAATATCCTGTCTGGCAAATGCAGCCTGGCTTATTGCTTGGCATTATTTATTACTGGAAACCTCCGTACTTTTGATACTTATATTGCTGCAATGCCTTGCAACAATATTTTTAACGCTTAAACGAATTAAATTTAACCTTACCGTGCAAAAAGTACTGCTCGGCTTGCCGTTTGAGATTTATTTCGGCTGGATAACGGTTGCGTCGGCGGCAAACATAGCTTCGCTGCTTGTAAGCTTCGGCTTTCCAGACAAGTCGTTCCTCGGCCAAATCTTTATAGTTATTTTGATTTTGCTGACCGCCTTGCTTGCATTGTTTATCCTGCTTAAATACAAAGCCGCTGCCTATGCCCTTGTCTTTGTATGGTCCTACCTTGGTATACTGGCAAAGCACCTTTCTTCCCGCGGATATAACCGTGAATATCCTTTTGTAATAGCAGCCGCCGCTGCCGGCATCATTTTGCTGTCGGTTGGCATCAAATATATAAAACAAAAGAAAAAAAGTTTGGCATAAGGGAGTCGAACCCCATATGAAGTTCGACTCTCTTATGCCTAAGGCTCCGAGTCTACACCCTCCGCCAAATCAAGCACCTCGGACGCTCTGAATATCTGCCCGTCAGACATCAGCTCGTCACGGTTATATTTTACCTCCTTGTCATCATCTTGTTTTACTTCGTTTCCGTACTCATCAACAATTTTATACCTGTTATCAGGGGACCTGTCCCCTGCTTTTAAATTATATTTTTCAATCAAATTCAGGTCCAGCGGCAGCATTGCGTTTTCTGTTTTTATAAAAAGCTTTTTCAATGGTTATCACCCCTCGTTTTTTAAAATATGTATAACCCGGGCTGTTAATACAGGGAAAAATAACCATACATGCATTTTAAAGCAAAACAATCGTATTGCCGGATCAACTTGTTGTCTTCTCGCTGAATATTTCACCTTCCGAATTTTTTATCCCTTCAATAAGCAAATCAATGCTATTTATTTTATAGTTAAATCTCATCCCGGACAAAACAGGAAGCAAGCCAACATGATTATCCGTACCTGCTGTCATCAAAAGGTTATAATTTTGTGCATATTCAAACGCACGCTCATTTTCAAATTCGGTTCTGCATGCGTTTAAAACCTCAACCGCGTCGACCTTCCGCGGCAAAAGCCTGATCATATCTATGTAATGGGCTTCGCGAAAGGGATGGGCATGTATGAGAAAGCCGCCATTTTCGTGTACCAAATCGCAGTACTCATTAGGACTATAATCAAGAAGTCCGGGATGCCCCAGCAGCCATTTTTTATCAAGTCCCAAAGTTATAAGATCAGTCCCTCTAAACGAATATTCCCAACCGAAAAAGACATCAATCCCAAGCTTTTCTCCTTCCTCCCGCGCAAGCTCGTATCCCCTGCAAAACATCTCAATCCCTTCATCCCATGGTATGCCGACCGGTACCGTTGTGTTGGAGCCGATAAAATGGTCCGTAATACATATGCCGCTGTATCCTTGTGATTTATAAAAGGCAACAAGCTCCTTTGCGGAAATTACGGAGCATCGGCTAACCTCCGATGTATGAGCATGCAGTTCGTATTTATACTTAATCATTTTGCTTTAACCTTTCATATGTTTTTTTATGGTTTATTAATAACAGGTATCCAGACTTCGCTTCTGGTATCGGGTTTTGTGCTGTCTTCATCGTAATATACCTCAATATCCGGTGCTTTGCCATACTCATATCCCGAACTTGGCAGCCATTCAGTGACAATACGCCTTTGTAAATCCTGAATGGCTTGCGGCATAGGGCCGATGCACTCAAAAATTGCCCATGTGGCGGCAGGAATAATAAATTCCTCTGCGCCTTCCGGTACAGGCTTTCCGGTTGCGGCGGCAATGTAATAATCAAATTTACTCTCAAGCGGTATTCCGTCACATGAACTGATACCCAGCATACCCAACGGCTCATTTTCAATCAGCGAGGCAATTGACGCGGCCTTTCCGCTTCGCGCTGCCTCTGCCCAGAATTCTGGAATTTCCGTGTAACATGCCCCGTTTTCCATGGTGGTGGAAAGCTTCAAACCAACTACCCTGATTTCGCCTTTTTCCTCAATCCGATAATTCATAATCGCAGCTCCTTTTATAGAAATTTGAAAGGTAATGGGTGGATAGGCCTTGAGCATAACGCCCTTTTCTTTTGCGGCATTTGGCGTGATTCCATGCATGTTCTGGAACGCCCTTGTGAATGCGGTTGGCGAATCATAACCGTATTTCAGTGCGATATCAATAACCTTTGCGTCTGTGTTCTGCAGGTCAAAAGCGGCGTTTGCCAGCCGTCTGCATCGGATATATTCGGATAACGGCACCTCGGCCATATATGAAAACATTCGCTGAAAATGATATATGGAGCAACAAGCCTTCTGCGCAACAACTCCATAGTCAATTTCCCCGTCAAGGTTGCTTTCAATATAGCAAAGCGCTTCGTTCATCCGTTTCAGCCAATCCATATACTTCTCCCTTTCTATAGCCAAGTTTATCATGAATATCAAAAATCTTCCTCTCATTTCCTGCACGATTATGAGAGGTATTTATTATATCATAAGTGCAAGCCGCCAATCGGCTTGCAACACACCGATTCAATAAATACATCGGAAGATAAAGCCGATAGGCTTTTCAACACTAATTGTATTTATTATATCATTTATTTTCAGAAAAATAAAGGAGTAAAACTTATGTTTTAGTTAATAGCAGTCAAAAACCACCCTTGTTCAACAACCGTTATTTGTTACTCTGACGGCGGATGCATAGTATATTTAACTGCCCCTTTATTTTGTTACCAAAAACAAAATATTTTAATACCAAAAACGACAAATTTTTTAAAAATTCTTGATTTATGAAAGCATAATGTAGTATAATAATTAAGATTGCAATCACGGAGTCCGATATAGTAATGCTGGCGAGGCACTGATAAAATGCAGATGTATCTGCTGTGTGCCTTGTTGGCATTTAGTTGTGGGGTAAGCTGCTGATCGCAGGCAGTTAAGCCGGCCATCCATATGAATTGCAGTCACAAAAAATAGACGCTTTTCGCAAATTTCGTTGGGAAAATGTTCCCATGTCACGATTGAAGCTTATTTAGATGTACAAGCCGTGACTCCTGAAAGTTCTAATATTATAAAAAATAAATATATAAGGAGAAAGAAGAGTATGAACAAAAGCAATATTGGTTACTTACCAGACGAACGGCCTCCATTTGGCAAACTGCTCCTTTATGCAATCCAGCAGGTTATCGTAATGTTCCCCGCAACAATAGCTGTCGCTCTCATCACAGGATTTCAGGTCTCCACAACGATCTTCGCAAGTGGTCTTGCAACTATCTGCTTTGCATTAATCACCGGTAAAAAGCTGCCGTTATACTACGGCTCCAGCTTTGCGTATCTGTCTGCTATCGCAGGCCTTGTCGCAGCGAAGGGATATGTAACATCAAACGGTATTCTTCCGACTGAAGCCATACGTATCGCTCAGTTTGGCATCGTCTTCTCCGGACTTGTGAGTGTGGCGGCTGGTCTGCTGGTGCGCTTTGCCGGAAAAAATGCTGTTGAAAAGGTGTTACCACCATCTATCACCGGTCCTGTGGCAATTATAATCGGTCTTACTCTTGCCGGTAACGCACTTTCTGATGCGGCACCCAAAGCAGTCGATCTTGCAAAAGGTATCTCCGGTGTCGTAACCACTGACTGGGTATGGGTTGTGTCACTCACCACTTTGCTCTCCACGATTTTCTTTTCCAGATATCTAAAAGGTTTTTGGGGACAGCTGCCGCTGCTGCTTGGCGCACTTGTGGGCTGTATTGCCGCTTTTGTTATCTACCTTGTCGGAGGAGAGAATTACAACCTCTTCCGCTCTCTCCCTGCTGAGGTGCTTGCAGCTTCCGCATGGAAACTCGGCAACGGCAGTATTTTTGCGCTGCCTGCTTTCTCTTTGCCAAAAGTATCGTGGTCAGCTGTTGCCGCAATCATGCCTATTGCAATTGCAACAATTCCGGAATCCACCGCCCATGTATATCAGCTGGACGTTTACGTCAACAATCTGGCTAAAATAAAAGGGGCCAAGAAGAAATATGATATTGAAAATCTTCTTCACCTCAATCTTATCGGCGACGGTATCTGTGATATGATTTCTGGTGTCATTGGCGGACCTGCCGGCACAAATTACGGCGAAAATATCAGCACGATGGCTATCAGCCGCGTATTCAGCGTCCCTGTCCTTATTGCGGCATCTATAATCGCTATGCTTATTTCCTGTTTTACTCCGCTTATCAGCGTTATCTACGGCATACCGTTGGCTGTTATCGGCGGACTTGAGATTTACCTGTTTGGCGCTATTGCTGCTCAGGGTATTGCAATAATGATTGAAAAGAAGTGTGATATGTTCTCATCCAAAAACATAGCGGTAATCTCAAGCATTATGGTTATAGGTCTTGGAACACAGTATGTCTACGGTGGCACTCTTAATTTCTTCGGAATAAACGTTCCTGCTGTTGCCGGCGCTGCGGTTTTCGGAATAATACTTAACCTTCTTCTAAGCATCGGAGAGAAAAACCCTTTGCAAACAGAATAGAACAAGGTAAGATGAAAACTCTCCTTCATACATAAATATCAATAATGCATAAACAAACACATAACCCCGCAACTGTTTTCGGTTGTGGGGTTATTTAACCTCTCTAATAAAATTATTTTAAACTCTTATAGGGAAGATTGATTTGTCCGTCTGCAACCTTAACCTCTTTCCTTGTTGTCCTTTAGATGATTGAACTGATTCCCATTATTCTATGAACATAATTTTATCCTTATCCGGCTCATGGGGCGGTTTTGTTGTTTTCGCGTATCCCAGTAATACCGAGCAGCCGAATTTATAACCTTCCGGAAACCCTAATCTTTTGCTGAATTCTTGCGCGCGTTTTCCACCGGCGAATGCCATGCCTGTTAATCCGCATATAACGCTGCCTAACCCCAGCGATGTTGCCGCCAGCGTGATATTCTGGCATAAAATACCGCAATCGCTAAAAGCAGTTCATCGGCTGGCATATCACTTTTAAAATCACGACAGGAATACCGTTTTGCAATTACGCTTAATGTTTCATTCATTTTAAATCCTCCTTACGCAAAATCTACGTTTGTGATATCCGCATCCGCAATGCTTTCAATAAACCGAAGCACTTCATCCAACACATTTTTGGCTTGAGTTTGGCTGCACGAAACAACGGCAACGCCAAGTACAATTGTCTGGTGAAAATCCTGTAAATCAACTTCGGCAACAGACACATTAAATTTGTTTTTTACTCTTGCAATAATACGCTGTAGTATCATTCGCTTTTCCTTTAGGGAGTGGCATTGCGGAGCGTATAAAGTTATTTTAATTGCAAGTGTTGTCATTTCACACCTTCTATATTTTTATCTGTTTATACCCGTTCATAATAAGATCCACAATTAGCTTGGATTTAACCTTCATATTCAGATTTTTCAAAACACCTATTATAATATCTTCAGTTACTGTGGGCAACAGCTTTCTAATATAGTAAATTTACCGTTTTCCCAGCGGGCGGCAATATCATCGCGGCTTATAATCAATAGGTCCATTATTCCGCCTCCTTTTTCTCAGGCACTATTTCCATAATATCATCAACCGTGCACCCAAGCGTCGTGCAGATTTTAATTAAAATAAATAGTAGTTAGGGATATTATACCATAGCAAA
Source organism: Clostridiales bacterium Firm_18 (assembly GCA_001604215.1). Lineage (GTDB taxonomy): Bacteria > Bacillota > Clostridia > Monoglobales > Firm-18 > Firm-18. The sequence continues at coordinate 26,941 of LVAX01000106.1, read as the reverse complement.
AACTATCATACAACATAAAAAAACAGACCACAATAAAAGAGGCCTGTTTTTTAAAAAAATATTTTTATTTGCTTGCCGAATACACTTTTTTCTTTCCCATATCCTCCAAAAGATATCTGAGGGTTTCACCGAATCTTTGATAATGAACAATTTCTCTTGCACGCAAAAATTTCAGCGGCGCTATAACATCAGGGTCATCCGCCAGTTTAATCAAATGTTCATATGTTGCGCGGGCCTTTTGTTCCGCGGCCAAATCCTCATTCAAATCAGCTATGGGGTCTCCTTTTACCTGTATAAATGCTGCCGTAAAAGGTGTGCCCGATGCGGACTGCGGGTAAACCCCAAGCCCGTGATCCGTGAAATAATCATCGAAGCCTGCTTTTTTTATCTCTGCCGTGGATATTCCCTTTGTAAGCTGGTGAACTATCGTTCCAATAATCTCTAAATGTGCAAGCTCTTCCGTCCCTATGTCGTTAAGTGTTGCACGCGCTATGTCGTTCGGCATGTCAAAACGCTGCGACAGGTACCGAAGCGACGCCGCAAGCTCCCCGTCCGGCCCGCCGTACTGTGATATAATTGCCTTTGCCAATCGTGGATTCGGGTTTTTTATATTAACCGGGTGTTGCAGTTTTTTCTCATATTCCCACATTAACTTTAACCTCCTCTTTGCCCTTTCTGTAATTCTGCCACGGCCACGGCCCTTCTATCCATTCCCAAGGCGTTGTGTAGTCCTCGCCGCGCAGTGTAATGGGACCATACATTTTTTCAAAATGAATTTTCATTGCATTATATTTTTTTGATGCCATATTGAACTCCTCAACAGCCTTTGTTTCGAAAGGATGAGTATTAAGATACAGACGCAAATCAATCATTCTGAAATCAAGCTCTTGAAGTTCTCTTAGCATCTTTTCTCTGTTTCTATTCATCATAATCCTCCCATTCATACCATGTGTAAGGCTGGTTCAGTTCGGGGAATATGGTGCCCTCTTGCAGACCCTTGTCTAAACCGTAAAGCTTTTCAGGCCATTGCTGAAAAGGAATGTACGCTTGCGCAAGAATCGGCCGTTCCGGCATAAAAGGAATTTTTACCTTATTCATATTTTTTCAACCTCCTACATTAATATAATACTTTTTTTCGGCAATTAATGTTACATAATATTAATTTTTATAACAAATATTTCATATATGCTGCATATTATATTAATAATACTATTTCGTGATATAAGGCGGTGAATTGTTATGAGGATAAAACAATATGAAAGAGACAAAGCGGTAAGCTATGCGCATAAGTGGTCTTATGGCAGAAATCCTGCCTTTTATGATTTTTCGGCTATAGGCGGGGACTGCACCAATTTCGCATCGCAAGTAATTTACAGCGGCAGCGGCATAATGAACTACACCCCCGCCACGGGCTGGTATTACAAAAACGCAAATAACCGGAGCCCATCCTGGACGGGGGTGCAATTTCTTTATAATTTTTTGACCGGCAACCGGGGTATCGGCCCGTTTGCAAGCGAAACGGATATTTCAAAAGCCGATCCCGGGGATATAGTGCAGCTTTCCTTTGACGGAAATACTTTTTCACATTCCCCTGTTATTGTAAGTGTCGGACCGGCAGGCGATACCTGCAACATCTTAGTTGCCGCCCATACCTTCGATACGGATTACAGGCCGCTTTGCAGTTATACATACCGCAAGCTGCGGCTTATTCATATTGAAGGCGTCAGGGTTTATTGACGGCATTGTTTTCATATGCCGCAATCATTCTTTTTACCATTTCTCCTCCGATAGGACCGCCCTGGCTTCCGTTTTCCCTTGCGGTAAGATCTCCTTTATAATGGTCGTTGTTTTCTTTAACAAACTGGGTGCGTCCCAAATCAGAGGCACATTCAAATTTAAGCTTTTGCACGGCATCATATGCAGCCGGATTTAATAGTCTTGATTTTCTTGAACCTCTCGCCATTTAATCTACAAATCCCTTCTTTTTTGGATTGAAATTATTCCTTTCGAGCTTATTATTTGCAGTTTAAAAATTATTTATTCAGAGAGGTAGATGCAACCGTTGCACAAAAAACAACGGCAGCCCCGGCTTTTCTCAGCGTTTTGGCACACTCGTGGACAGTAGCTCCCGTTGTATGCACATCATCAATCAGTAAAATCGTTTTGTCCATTATTTTATTATCATCTGTTACTTCAAATGCGCCTTTGACATTTTTTCTGCGCTTTGCCAATTCAAGGCCGCTTTGCTTCGGTGTTTCGCTTATCTTTACTAAAACATCTCCGGGTTTTTCAATACCAAGCTCTTTGCACACCGCCTCAGCAATAATCTGGGATTGATTAAAGCCTCTTTCCCTCAAACCCTTTTTGCTTATCGGAACATAGAGGGCCAAATCGAATAATATATCGGCATATTCTTCCTTTATCGTTTCGGCAAGCAATTTCCCCAACGTGTCCGCAATCCAAAGCTGGCCCTTGCCGAACTTCATATGTTTTATCGCCCCGGCAGCTTTATCTTTATATATGTAGCGGGATATGTTCTGCGCATATGCCCTTTTATGCCTTTTACAATAATGGCAATATAAATCACCGTATTGGATATCAAGCGGAGCAGCGCAAATCCTGCACCTTTTTCCGTTGTTATAAGGCAACGTTTCCATGCACCCGTGGCAAACACAAACCGTACTTTTAATACTCAGCGGGCTCATACAAAAAACACACCTCGGAGGCGACAATATATTAATTAAAATATTTTTTATACCCATAATCAGCCTCCGAGCCTGTTTTTAAGCAGGGAGTATCTTTTCGATTCGCTTGCGTTTTCAACCATTTTTTCCACTATGCTTTCCCTGCCCACCAAAACAACCAACTTTTTTGCTCTTGTAACAGCGGTATAAAAAAGATTTCTGCTAAGCAGCATGGGCGGGGCCGGATACATCGGCATAACAACCGCCTCGAACTCACTGCCTTGGCTTTTATGGACCGTAACCGCATAAGCAAGTTCTAATTCATCAAGCTGTGAAAAGGAATAAACAACCCTTCTGTCATCAAAGACAACGGTTATATACTCCTCCTCTGGGTTTATTTTTTCGATATATCCCACATCACCGTTGAAAACGCCGATCCCTTCGCTTGCATCACCCAAAGAGTTCCATTGCATTTCATAGTTGTTCTTTATTTGCATAACCTTATCGCCCTCGCGAAAGGTTGTTGCTTTGTACTTAATCTCTTTTTTTGATTTATGCCTTGGATTAAGAGCCTGCTGAAGACTTTCGTTTAATGCCGCAACCCCCGCAATCCCCTTTCGGGTGGGGGTAAGAACCTGTATTTGGGTTATAGGATTATACCCGTATTTATTAGGCAGGCGGGTTTTGCAAAGATCTACCACGGTATTTAAAATATCCTGGCCCGAATCTCTTTTTACCATGAAAAAATCGCTTCCGTTTTGGTTTAACAAAGGCCGTTTTCCGCTGTTAATCCTATGTGCATTAACTACAATCATGCTTTCCTGTGCCTGACGGAAAATCTCGCTGAGTGCAACGGTATGAACCGCCTTCGATGATATTATATTCCTTAAAACATCACCCGGGCCCACCGACGGCAGCTGGTCGCTGTCGCCTACCATTATCAGCCTTGTCCCGCTTTTAACCGCCTTTAGCAGCGAATAAAACAAAAGAATATCAACCATGCTCATTTCATCTACAATAAGCACGTCGCAATCAAGAGGATTCTGTTCGTTGCGGTTAAAGGTCATTCCTTCCTCTTCCTCCTGAAAACCGGATTCCAAAAGACGGTGCAGTGTTTTTGCTTCTCTCCCGCACATTTCCTCCAATCTTTTGGCCGCCCTGCCGGTAGGCGCGGCAAGCGCAATTTCTTTTCCGAGGTTTTCCATAACTCTTATTATTGCTTTGATTATCGTAGTTTTTCCCGTGCCCGGGCCTCCCGTTATAATCGTTGCGCCATATTTCACCGATGCATAAACCGCTTCCTTTTGCTTGTCCGCAAGTGTTACATTGTTGTCTTTCTCTATCCTTTTAATAACGTCCTCGACAATATTATATTCCGCTTCAAAGCTTTGTGCGGCTATATTCCTAAGCCGGATTGCCGACTGTGTTTCCGCAAAATGAAGCGCAGGCTGGAATATCGCTTGCATATCATCAGGCAGCATTTCGTGCATAAGCTTGTCCGACATCAGCATTGAAGTTATAACCGTATCACACTCTACCCTGTCAACCTGTATAAGACGGCAAACACTGTCGATAAGCTGCTTGCGCGGTAAAAAGGTATGCCCGCAAAGGGCACCTTCCCAAAGCATATAACCGGCTGCGGCTTCTATCCGCAAAGGGGAGTTGTTGGCAAATCCCATATTCATGGCAATCCGGTCCGCAGTCTTAAACCCTATCCCGTATACTTCCCGGGCTAAAATATAGGGATTGCTTTTAACAACCTCAACGGATGCGCCTTTAAAATGCCGGTACACCTTAACCGCGTAATTCGGTGAAACACCGTATCTTTGCAAGAACATTACAATGTCCCGCACACCGAGCTGCTCGGCGTATGACTTGCCGATTTCAATTGCCCTTTTTTCCGAAATGCCGCTGATTTGGGCTAATTTTTCAGGGCTTGTCGCAATTACGTCAAGTGCTTTTTCACCGAATTTATCAACAATTTTTTCTGCGGTTGTCTGACGCACGCCTTTAATTATGCCGGACGCAAGATATTTTAATATATCGTCCTTTTGTTTGGGCATACTCTTTTCAAAATACTCGGCTTTGAACTGCTGCCCGTACTCGGCGTGGCAGTAGCGGCTTCCGGTAACCTTTATTCTCTCTCCCTCGGATATGCACGGCATATAGCCCACAACCGCAATATATTCCGATTCCGTTTGAACATAGCAAACAGCATAGCAGTTTTCATGGTTGTAATAAACAACCTCCTCCACTATGCCTTCCAATATTTCCTTGCTATATTCGCCTTTATCTCTCATTTTATCTTCTCCATGAGGCTTATGTATTCTTCGCGGGTAAACACCTTTATAAATTCATAGTCCCTGCATATTCGCCTTAAAATTTCGGGCGTATTGTCGGTAGAACCATAGTCAACGACATATATTTGCGGAAGATCCTTCCCCCGAAAACCGTTTAAGCTTTTCCACACCGTTGTCCGTATTATATCCTCAATACAATCCTGCTGGTTTTTAACGGAAATTACAATAAAAAAATCGTTGCGGCATTTTAGTATTTCGTTTATAATACACTTAAACATTTGAATTATTCCGAACAAAGCGAAAAAACAAACAGCCGCCGACAAAAATATATTAGGCATTATTTACCACCTCGCTTTTATAATATGCAAGCGAGGATTTTTTCGTTACTTATACTATAGCACCTTGCTTAAAAAGCTTTGTGTCCTGGGATTCTGCGGGTTTTGAAAGATTTGTGAAGGAGTGCCTTTTTCCGCAATTATCCCATCGTCCATAAAAATAACACGATCCGCCGCCTCACGCGCAAAGCCCATTTCATGCGTAACAACCACCATAGTCATCCCGTCGGCGGCAAGACCTTTCATTACATCCAAAACTTCACCCACCATTTCAGGGTCAAGCGCGCTTGTCGGCTCATCAAAAAGCATAATCTTCGGTGACATGGCAAGAGCCCGCGCTATTGCTATTCTTTGCTTCTGACCGCCCGAAAGCTGTGCGGGATATGAATTGGCTTTTTCGGTCAAACCGACTCTTTTAAGCAAATTTAAGGCAATTTTTTCGGCTTCATCCGCGGTAAGCTTTTTAAGCTTTATCGGCGCCAATAAAATATTCTCAGTCACGGTAAGGTGAGGAAATAAATTAAAATGCTGAAAAACCATACCCATTTTTTGCCTTAAAGCATTTACATTAAAGCCCTTTTGCGTTATTACCTCTCCGTCCACCGTTATGGTCCCCGAGGTCGGCTGCTCAAGCAGGTTCAGGCAGCGAAGGAAAGTGCTTTTTCCCGAGCCCGACGGGCCTATTATTGCAACAACCTCTCCTTTTGTAATTTTTTCTGTAATTCCCTTTAGTACCTTAATATTACCAAAATCTTTTCTTAAAGAATCAACGTATATCACTTTTGCGAAGCCTCCCTTCAAACATGTTAAACAGCTTGGTAAGAAACTTTATAATGACGAAATAAACCAAAGCCACCGTGAAAAGAGGTATAAACGCATTATATGTTCTGCTGATAATAAAGTCGCCCGCTTTTGTCAAATCCTGCAGCGCGATATATCCGACTATAGCCGTTTCCTTCATAAGGACTATAAACTCGTTGGCAAGCGCGGGAAAAGCATTTTTAAGCGCCTGCGGAACAACCACATACCGCATAGTCTGGACCTTGGACAGCCCAAGGCTTATGCCCGCCTCCGTCTGCCCTATATCCACCGCAAGAATGCCTCCCCGAAATATTTCGGCCACATAAGCACTGCTGTTTATCGCAAAAGCAATTATGGCTATAATCACGGGGGGAACATTTTTAATTCCCCCAAAAACAATATGATATATAATAAGCAACTGAACCACGGACGGGGTTCCTCTTATTACATCAATGTAAGCACTTGATATAATATAAGGAATTCTAAGTATTCCCTTTGATTTGTCGCCGAGCTTCATTACAGCCAGTAAAAGCCCTAAAACAACACCAAAGAAAGCTGAAAATACCGTTACCTGCAAAGTAACCCCGAGCCCGCTCAGCAAAAGTTTGTACCGATTACCCCCAACTAAAATTTCGTATACTCTGATAAAAAGGCTGTTCAAAAAGGAGCCTCCTTACATTTTATTTTCTTATCATAGAAATGCGGCGGCAATAAATTGCCGTCGCATCAGAACAGATTTTATCGGATTTATTGAATGTACTGCTTAATTAGCTTATCGTATGTTCCGTCTTGTTTGATTTCCGTTAAAGCCTTATCAATCTTTTCAAGCAGCTTGGTATTGCCTTTTTTTACGGCTATCGCATATTCTTCCGGTTCCATTCCGCTTTCGATTGCAACGATTTTGCCCTCGTTTGATTTTACATACTCGGCTGCGGGGTTTGAATCGATAACAACCGCTTCAACTCTGCCGTTTATTAAATCCATAACGGCATCTATACCCTTTTTATACCTTTTAACTTCTTTAACGTCATATTCTTTTTCATCAACATCCTCTTCACTGACTATAATATCTCCCGTTGTACCCTCCTGAACTCCAACAACCATACCTTTAAGGTCAAGAGCGCTATTTATTTCGGAACCCACGGGGATAATTATCATTTGATTTGCGGTAAAGTATGTCTTTGAAAAGTCAACTTCTTTTTTGCGTTCTTCCGTTACCGTCATGCCGGCGGCAATTAAATCAATTTTTCCGTTTGCCAGCGAACCTATAAGTGATTTAAATTCCATGTTTTCTATTTTTACACCAACGTTCATCCTTCTGGCAATTTCCTTTACAAGTGCCACATCAAAACCGTCAGGCTGCCCGTCGTCACCTATATACTCAAAAGGCGGAAATTCGGCATTTGTGCCCATTACAAGTTCGGACGTATTGCCCGCACATCCTACGAACATTGATGCAACAATCGAAACCATTGAAACTAAAAACAATAATTTTATACCCCTTGTTATTTGCATTTTTTTGCCTCCTTATTAATTTTCTTTCTTAATTATATTATATTTAATACCAATTTGCAAGAATTATTTATTAAAAAAATAAAGCGTTCGGGCGCGTAGCACTTTCCCGAATGCCTCATCTCGCCGCGCGAGCGTAAGCGCAGGCGGATTTATTTCACCGGAGCGTGAAATTGTGCGACTTTCGCGCAATTTCCAATAGATTTAAAAAATAATTTCGCCGCAACTGCATAAGCAATTGCGGCGGCATTGTCATTGGTAAAAAAGCACCCCTCAATAATATTATATGTCGAATAATGCTATTTGTACTTAAAACTTATCTATTGAAACTCTTTTTTCAACACATCTTCGACTTTATCAAATTCACTGCTGTCCAAAAGTATGGAAATTTCCACATCAGAGGTTGTAATCAATTTAATTTGCAGACCATTCTCCGCCATGACGTTGAACAGCCTTGCGGCTATTCCGCTTTGGGTTTTCAGCAGCTCGCTGTGTATAATAAACTTGCAATTTCCGGTGCTGATTTCCGTAAACAGGTTATCACAGCTTTCTTTTATTTGACCGATAACGGCAAGGGTTTTGGTTAAATCCGTCTGGTCAATCGTAAAGGATATTTCGGTAGTATCTTTGTAGGGGGCGGTTTGGCAAATCATATCCACATTAATTTGAAACTCACCTATGGCTTTAAAAATATCCGCCAAAGCTGCCGTGGAATTAGGAACATTGGAAAGGGTTACAAGCACCACATCGTTTATACTGCTGATAGTATAATCATTCATTGAATTTCCTCCCTTATATTGAGCTTACAAGATCCTTCATCGTATAAAGACCCGGCTTTTTGCCTATCAGATACTTTGCGGCGCGTACCGAACCAACGGCAAAGATTTCTTTGGACAAAGCCTGATGCTTGATTTCAATAACCTCGTCCTGCCCGGCAAATATGACCGAGTGCTCGCCCACAATCGTACCGCCCCGCATTGCATGAATTCCGATTTCGGTTTCCTTTCTTTTCCTTCTGGCAGAATGGCGGTCAAACACATATTCATACGGTTTTGAAAGAGATTCCGACAATGCGTCCGCAATGGCAAGCGCAGTACCGCTGGGCGCATCTATCTTTTGGTTATGATGCTTTTCAATTATTTCTATATCAAAGGAACCTTCCAACAGCTTCGCCGCACGCTTTACAAGGTCAATCAGCAAATTAACCCCAAGCGACATGTTTGCCGAAAAGAATACGGGGATTTTTTCGGCGGCGTTTTTTATTTTATTCGTCTGCTCCGAAGAAAGCCCGGTTGTTGAAATTACCGCAGGAATGTTTTGTTCAACGCAGTATTCCAAAATACTTTCAAGGGATGAAGGATGGGAAAAATCAATCAATACATCCGCATCCCCGGAATATTCAAACAAAGATGCCATAACGGGATAATCGTTTTTTGCAACCGTATTAATGTCAAAGCCGCATACTATTTTTAAATCGGGGCTGTTTTTAATAATATTTGTAATGACCTGCCCCATTTTCCCGTTACACCCGTTTAACAAAACCTTTATCATTTGTAAATCACATCCTCTATTTCAATAAACCGATTTTCTTCATTGCATTTTTTAATTTGTCCAGATTATTATCACTCATATCGCAAAGCGGCATTCTGAGGTGTCCGACGTTAAAGCCCATCAAATTCATCGCCGTTTTAACGGGAATCGGATTTACCTCGCAGAACAGGGCATTAATTAATTCAAGCATTTCAAGCTGCAGCTTCCTGCTTTCGTCAATATCCCCATCCAAATATTTTTTTACCATCTCATGCGTTTCTCTCGGCATTATGTTGGCAACAACCGATATAACACCTATCCCGCCGAGGGACATTACCGGCACAATCATATCATCATTGCCGGAATAGATATACAAATCTTCGCCGCATGAGGCGGCAACGGAAGCTACGTAAGTAATAGAACCGCTTGCCTCTTTAATGGCGTTTATATTAGGGTGCGCCGAAAGGCGCTTTACGGTATCCACGCTGATATTAAGCCCGGTACGGGAAGGTACGTTATACATTATTATCGGGATGTTAACACTGTCCGCGTGCATGATATAATGCCTGCAGAGCCCTTCCTGGGTTGTTTTATTATAATACGGGGTAACAAGCAAAAGGGAATCCGCGCCTAACCTTTCCGCCTCTTTGCTAAGCTCAATGCCGTGCCTTGTATCGTTGCTGCCCGTTCCCGCAATAACCGGAACCCTTTTGTCCGTCTTTTTTACAGCATACTCAATACACGCCAAATGCTCCTTGTCGTTCATTGTGGAAGCTTCGCCGGTGGTACCGCAAATAACAATTGCATCCGTATTATTTTCTATTTGATAATCAATAAGCTGTCCGAGCTTTTCAAAATCTACTCCGTCTCCTTTAAAAGGCGTTACTATGGCAACACCCGAGCCTGTAAAAACAGAATTTTTCTTGTTTGAACTCAATTATAATCCCCTCCAATATTACTTATATATAACCATCCGCGCACAAAAGCTCCGCCATCAGTACGGCACCGCCGGCAGCACCGCGCAGCGTGTTATGGGAAAGTCCTATAAACTTAATGTCGTATTGGCTGTCCGGTCGAAGCCTGCCGAGACTTATTGACATTCCGCCCTCTAAATCCCTGTCCAGTTTCGTTTGGGGGCGGTTATCCTCCTCAAAATATTTTAAAAACTGCTTCGGAGCAGAGGGCAAACCAAGCTGCTGCGGACGCCCCTTAAAGTTTTTCCATATTTCCTTTATTTCGTCTATTTCAGGCTTTCTTTCAAAACGGACAAAAACAGTTGCAAGATGGCCGTCGGATACCGGCACCCTTACACATTGGGTTGTAATGCAGGGCTTTTCCGCCGGTTTTATGACATTGCCTTCAATTTTGCCCCATATTTTAAGCGGTTCATTCTCCGATTTTTCCTCTTCGCCTCCGATATACGGAATAATATTATCCGACATTTCGGGCCATGTGTCAAAAGTTTTGCCCGCTCCGGATATTGCCTGATAGGTACAGCATAACACATCGCTTATACCAAACTTGCCGAGCGGGTACAAAGCGGGTACGTAGCTTTGCAAACTGCAGTTTGATTTAACCGCAATAAAGCCCCTTTTTGTGCCAAGCCTTTCACGCTGAAATTTAATAACTTCGGCATGGTCCCCGTTGAGCTCCGGTATTATCATCGGAACATCGCCGGTTGACCTGTGCGCACTGTTGTTTGAAACGACAGGACATTCAAGCTTTGCATATCTTTCTTCAAGGGCTCTGATTTCATCCTTTTTCATATCAACGGCACAAAATATAAAATCAACCTGCGAGGCAATTCTTTCGGCATCTTCAATTGCATCGGCAACAACCATATCCTTTACGCTGTCCGGAACTAAGCAAGGCATAGCCCACCTGCCGGCCACCGCTTCCGAATATTTTTTCCCCGCCGAACGGCTGCTTGCCGCAAGTGTTTTTATATTAAACCATTTATGATTTTCCAAAAGCGTTATAAAACGCTGCCCAACCATTCCCGTTGCCCCTACAATTCCAACATTGTACTTTTTCATAGATATACTACCTCCGGATGAAAAGTATAAATTAATTTATTATATATTATCACGTTAAACCTTATGTGTCAAATACTTTTCTCTCAATAATGCAAATATAAATTTGACATATAATTGTAAGTAGAAAAACTTTGCTTTTTGTGATAAAATGATATAATAAAGAGAATTTTTGGGGTGATACAGTGAAAAAGCTTTTTATGTCCCTTTCTTTTTTAATTATTGTCTTTATTAATGTTTATGCGAAGATACCGGAAAATATTAAGGTGGGCATATACTTCGGCCCGTCCGCTCCCAACAGCGCAGACCTTGAATTTGACGGACAACAGGTGACGGTAAACAAGGCGGATGTAACGGAAGAATTAATTTATACCTCCAAGCAGGGTTTGATAAAAGTTAATAATACCGAATACCGTGGGAATATTATTATAAATAAGGATAAAGACAATAATTTGATTGTCATAAACGAAGTGGATTTGGAAGATTACGTGGCAAGCGTAATCGCCAAGGAAATGTCACCGGGCTTTGAAACGGAAGCTCTTAAAGCTCAGGCGGTATGTGCCAGAACATACGCCGCGGCGAATATCGGCAAGCATTCACAGTACGGATTTGACGTTTGCGCAACAATTCACTGCCAGGTTTACGGCGGAACGGCATGCGAGCATGAAAAAACAACTTCGGCGGCGCAGCAAACAAGCGGCGAAATTTTAACATATAACGATGAAATCATAGAAGCTGTGTATTTTGCGACAAGCGGCGGGCATACCGAAAGCTCCGAGTATGTTTGGGGCAGCCAAATCCCATACCTTAAAGGAGTTAATGATAAATACGAAAGCAGCGAATGCTACGGCAGCCGCTGGACAAAGGAGGTTTCTCCCGAACGGATTGGGCAAATCATGGCTGACAAAGGATATCAAATCGGAAATGTTAAAGATATAGAAATCCTAAAGAAAACGCCGGACGGGGTTGTATACGAGTTATCGGTTATAGGGGACAAAGGTGAAAAGGTATTTAAAAACGAATCCTGCAGGACGTTTCTCGGCGATATACTGCTTAGCCAGGCATACACCGTAAATCGCAGCTCAAAGGCTTCAATAACAACATATTCGGGCAAAGCAAACCCGGAGGATGTTTACATACTCTCGGCAGACGGGACGGTAAAACTAAACGGCGACTCACTATATTTAATGGGAACCCAAACAATACATATTGATATTCCAGAATCATCAGGGAACTTTGTTTTTAACGGCCGGGGTTACGGCCATTTGGTCGGCATGAGCCAAAACGGTGCAAACTCAATGGCAAAAGCCGGTTTTACATATGATGATATATTAAAACATTATTATACCGGAACGGAGATTGCAAAAATTGAACATTGAAGATTTTAATTATACGCTCCCGGACAGCCTTATAGCCCAAAAGCCCCTTGAAAACAGGGATAAGTCGCGGCTTATGCTGCTCAGTAAAAAAACCGGCGAGACAGGGCACGAAACATTTTGCAACATTATAAATTATTTAGATGCCGGAGACTGCCTTGTTTTAAATGATACAAGGGTAATTCCCGCGCGCCTTTTCGGAGTTAAAGAGGGCAGCGGCGGGCATATTGAGTTTTTATTGTTAAAAAGACATGAAAAGGATTTATGGGAGGTTATGCTCCGCCCCGGCAAGCGGGCAAAAATCGGAAGCAGATTTATTTTCGGGGATATACTTACAGCAACGGTGCAGGATATTATTCACGACGGAAACAGGCTGGTTAAATTCGAATATGAAGGCCTTTTTGAAAACGTTTTGGAAAAGCTGGGCGAAATGCCGCTTCCGCCATATATTACGGAAAAATTAACGGACAGGGAAAGGTACCAAACCGTTTATTCCAAAAACGAAGGAAGTGCCGCCGCCCCTACCGCAGGGCTGCATTTTACCCACGAACTGCTGGATAAGATACGGCAAAAAGGTGTAAAAACCGTATTTATAACCCTTCATGTGGGCCTCGCCACCTTCAGGCCGGTAAAGGTACACAATATTGAAGACCATAAAATGCACACCGAATGGTACAGCATAGACGAAACCACTGCGGCGGCAATAAATGAAACAAAGGCAAGCGGCAAAAGTATTATTGCGGTCGGAACAACCACGGTCCGAACCCTTGAAAGCGCCGCACAAAAAGGCATGATAAGGCCATGCTCGGGACAAACGGATATATTTATTTATCCGCCCTATGAATTCCAAATAGTAGACAAGCTTATAACAAACTTTCACTTGCCTAAATCCACACTTTTAATGCTGGTCAGCGCATTTGCCGGAAGGGAAAACATACTTCGCGCATATCACAGTGCAATCGACGAGCAATACAGGTTTTTCAGCTTCGGTGATGCCATGTTTATTTTTTAAGTAGGAGAGACGCATTATGTTTGTACTAAAAAAGCAAGCCGGCCGGGCAAGAAGGGGAGAATTCCACACCCCCCACGGCGTTATACAAACCCCTGTTTTTATGAACGTCGCAACCGCGGCCGCGATTAAAGGCGCCGTATCCTCCAAGGATTTAAAGGCAATTAAGTGCCAGGTGCAGCTTTGCAACACATATCACCTTCATCTTCGCCCGGGTGATGGGATAGTTAAAACCTTGGGCGGGCTCCATAAATTTACGGGGTGGGACGGCCCAATTTTAACCGACAGCGGCGGCTTTCAGGTTTTTTCCCTGGCGTCACTTAGGAAAATACATGAAGACGGGGTTTTTTTTAATTCACATATCGACGGGAGAAAAATTTTCATGGGCCCGGAGCAAAGCATACAAATCCAAAGCAATCTTGCCTCAACCATTGCCATGGCCTTTGACGAATGTGTTGAAAACCCCGCGCCATATGAGTATGTAAAAGCTTCAAGCGACCGGACAGTGCGCTGGCTTGCAAGATGCAAAAGGGAAATCGACAGGCTGAATGCCTGTGACTATACGATAAATAAAAAACAAATGCTTTTCGGAATAAATCAAGGCGGTATATATCCAGATATACGAAAGGAAAATATGAAAAAAATAACAAGCCTGGACCTTGACGGGTATGCAATCGGCGGCCTTGCGGTAGGCGAGACGGCCGAGCAAATGTATGAAATTATCGAACAAACCGAGCCCCTTATGCCGGAAGAAAAACCAAGGTATCTGATGGGAGTCGGAACGCCGGTTAATATTATCGAAGCGGTTTCCAGGGGAATGGATTTTTTTGATTGTGTTATGCCAAGCAGAAACGCCCGGCATGCAACCCTTTATACCTCAAAGGGTATCCTTAACCTTTTAAACGCAAAATACGAAACGGACGACAGGCCCATTGACGAGGACTGCGGCTGCCCGACATGCAAAAACCACTCCCGGGCGTATATCAGGCATCTTTTCAAAGCAAAGGAAATGCTTGCAATGAGGCTTGCCGTTTTGCATAATTTATATTTTTACAATACCCTGGCCGAAGAAATCAGAAACTCAATCGATGACGGAACATTTAACAAATATAAGGACGAAAAAATTGAAATCTTGCAGCTTCGGTTATAACTCTTTACAAAGAATGTTTGTTATGGTATAATAGAACAAATGTTCTTTCGAGGTTGGTATACATGGATTTGTTCGACAAGCTACAAATTTTGACGGGCGCGGCTAAATATGACGTGGCATGCACCTCCAGCGGGGTTGACAAAAAATCCTCACAAGGAGGCATCGGCAGCGCCGCGGCATGCGGAATCTGCCACTCTTTTTCCGCCGACGGCAGGTGTATTTCACTGCTTAAAGTTTTAATGACGAACATTTGCATTTATGATTGCAAATACTGCGTAAACCGCAGGACAAACGATATAAAAAGGGCGGCGTTTACGCCCCGTGAGCTTGCGGAGCTTACGATAAGCTTTTATCGCCGCAATTATATCGAAGGCCTTTTTTTAAGCTCGGGAGTAATCAAAAACCCCGATTATACCTGCGAGCTTATGATAGAAGCCCTTTCGATTCTACGCAGCCAATACAATTTTTCCGGGTATATCCATGCAAAAGCAATACCGGGCGCGGATAACGCGCTTTTAACACGTTTGGGGCTGCTCGCGGACAGAATGAGCGTTAATATCGAGCTGCCCTCGCAAGAAAGCCTGCAACTGCTTGCGCCGGATAAATCAAAACATTCTATACTTTCTCCAATGCGGCATATACAAAACAAAATAACGGAAAAGACTTCCGATGTTATACGGTACAAGCACGCTCCCAAATTCGCTCCCGCCGGGCAAAGCACACAAATGATAATCGGCGCAACCGCGGAGACGGATTATCAAATACTGAATTTAACAGAAAGCCTGTATAAAAAATACAATTTAAAAAGAGTTTTCTTTTCAGCTTATGTACCCGTTTCGGAAAGCAGCCTCCTCCCTTCTATCGGCTCCAAGCCCAACCTTTTGCGCGAGCACAGGCTGTATCAGGCGGATTGGATGCTGCGCTATTACGGATTTTCCGCGCTTGAGATTTTGGACGAAAAGCACCAAAGCCTAAACCCGTATATTGACCCTAAATGCAACTGGGCACTTAATCATTTGGAGCTTTTCCCTGTTGACGTAAACAAAGCGGATTACGAAAGCCTGCTGCGTGTTCCTGGCATCGGCCCGACAAGCGCAAAAAGAATTATCACCGCCCGCCGGACAACACGCCTTAGCTTTGATGATTTAAAAAAACTCGGGGTGGTGTTAAAACGTGCCGAGTATTTTATAACATATAGGGGAAAAACAACCCTCGGCGTAAAAATTTCGCAAGACAGCATACTTCGGTCCCTTATGTCGGATAAGGAGCTTTCGCTTCTTAGCCTTAACGGATACAAGCAGCTTTCCTTTTTCGACGGTGATATTGAAGGTGTGGTGAAAAAATGCCTGACCGGGAAAACATAATATATCAATTTGACGGGAGCTTTGACGGGCTTATGTGCTGCGTTTTTGAAAGCTATGACAAAAAGGAATTCCCGTCAGATATAATAACGGATAATGCGCAATGCTCCTTTGTACCGGTAAAGTATATCGAAACAGACACATATAAATCAGAAAGAGTGATACGCTCCATACCGAAACGGATGGGGCACAATGCATTTGAGTTTATCAGAAATGCCTATTTAACATGCCATCCGGAAAAATATTACTTCATCTTCCGCTTTATGCAACTTGGCTATAAGCACGGTGAGCGCATAATGGGCATGCTCGCGGACGAGGTTGTAAACACCCTTTTTAAGGCTGTGAAAGCTTTAAACAACGAAACCCACCTTCTCAAAGGCTTTATTCGCTTTTCCGACTACGACGGAGTGCTGGCGGCGGTAATAGAGCCTAAAAATATTGTGCTTCCAAAGCTTGCACACCACTTTTGCGAAAGGTTCCCGGAAGAAAACTTTATAATATACGACAAAACGAACAAAATGGCACTTGTGTACAAGCCCTACAATGCCGAAATAATATATATGGATGATTTAATTCTGCCGGATGCGGATGACAAGGAAAAAACAATCCGCGGCTTATGGAAGCTGTTTTACGATACGATAGAGATTAAAAGCCGCCATAACTCCAAATGCAGGCAAAGCCACATGCCGAAACGTTATTGGAAACACATGACGGAATTTAGTGAAATCGAAAACAAAAGACCTTTAATCGAAGAAATTAAAAGAATCGGAGAATGATATGCAAAGTGTCAACAAGGAATACATTATTGATATAACCGACATGTCGTCGGAAGGTGCAGGTATCGGGAAAATCGACGGATTTGCCGTATTTGTCCCGTTTGCGCTGAAAGGTGAAAAAGTCAGAATAATTATTACAAAAATGCTTAAAAACTACGCTATAGGCCAGCTTGTTGAAGTTATTTCACCCTCCCCCTACAGGATACAGCCGCTTTGCCGCTTCTTTTACAAATGCGGAGGTTGTGATTTTCAGCATGCGGATTACCGCTTTGAGCTTTTATATAAAACGGATAAGGTAAAAACAGCGCTTGAGCGGATAGGCTCGGTAAAAGCAAACGTATTGCCTATTATCCCTGCCGTCGCACATGAAAATTACCGAAACAAAGCCAAATTCGCGGTATCGGGCGGCGAAATCGGATTTTTCAAAACAAAAAGCCACAGCATAGTGCCGGTGGATAATTGCGCAATACAAAATAAAATAACCGAAGATATTACAGCGGCGATAAGAAACATTGAAAGACACATCAGCAGCGCCGTAGCGGAAGTCACTGTCCGTATTGCAGAAAATACCGGCGAGGTAATGATTTGCCTGACAACCGATAAAAAAATACCGGACGCCGAAAAGCTGATACAAACTCTTTGCGATTTGAATAAAAATATTGTCAGCATTGTTCAAATTAAAAAAGACAGCGGTAAAGAAGTTTTGTTATGGGGAAAACGATATATCACGGACAAAATAGGCGATTTAACATTCCGGATTTCCCCTAAATCCTTTTATCAGGTTAACTCAAAGCAAACTAAAATATTGTATGACAAGATTGTAAAGCTCTCCTGCTTTTCAGGCACCGAAAGAGTGTTTGATTTATATTGCGGTATAGGCACAATATCCCTTTATATATCAAGGTATGTCAGGGAAGTGACAGGCGTTGAAATTGCAGGTGAAGCAGTTAAAGACGCAAAAATAAATGCAAAAATAAATGAAATAAATAACGCGTTTTTTTATGAAGGTGCAGCGGAACATGCGGTAAAATCCCTCGGAAAAGCAGACGTGGTAATAATTGACCCGCCGCGAAAGGGCTGTGATAAAAGTCTGCTCGATACAATCAGTGAAATCAGCCCGGACAAAATTATATACGTCTCCTGCAATCCCGCCACACTTGCCCGGGATTTAAAAATATTGTCCGGCTATGGATTTGAAACAAAAATCGTTCAGCCGGTAGATATGTTCCCGAGAACTGCACATGTTGAGTGCGTGACATTGATGTCGAGGGTAAAAGAGTGAGTATGTGAGAAAGGCTTATATATCAAGGCTTTTAGCACATATGGGTGTAAAATCCATCAAACAAAAATGAGATTTTTTTGCTTCGCGGGAACAAGTCCATAAGAGCGGTTTTTGATAGTCAAGTGGTCAGGTTAGATGTCATAGCCCCGCGAGTGGTCGGGTTAGATGTCAGGGGTCGTGAGTGGTCAGGTTAGATGTTTTTTCGGAAGTTTTTGAGGTTGTGTGGTCAGGTTGGATGTTAAGATTAAACAGGCAACTACAAGGAAATTGCTGACCCAAAATACGTTCAACCAGACATTCGGATATAACACAAACTAAAAGAAGGGAGTATAACAGCATGAATCATGTAGAAGGTACAGACCGATACGTTCTTGAAATGAATGTTGCTGACGATGGCTTCAGCTTTACATCTTCCATTGAGACTGCGCTTATATCTGCGGAAACTGAAATACGAAGCCTTGAAGAAACAATTAAGTCAATTGAGAGCCTCAGACCGAACTGCGACAAACTGGACTATGCATTGGCCGCAAGTTCAGGAGCATTATGTGGTCTGATAGATATTTTCCTGATTGGAAAACCCGGAGAATCGCCGATTGGAGATATCACGGATAAGTGGTTTGCAAATCGGACAACTGATTTTGCGCAACTTTGCGGATGGGGCGGAAAAGGCGATAATCCGCTGGCATCGGCTATTAGTTTCCTTGAAAAGAAGTTTAGCATTCCATATGACCAGCGCGGAGCCGGTGATGCAGCAAGTTTTATATTTGAATTGAATCCTACGAATCATCATTTCAAATCGCTTGGACATAATCCAACTATACTTGGATTGTTCTTTTCTATATTAGATCAGTTCACAAATCAATCCCATTTTGTATCCGGTGGGGAACTGATATCTTTACAGGATGCTGACGGGAAATTTGAACTGCGTGGCAATAGTGTTCCAGCGAAATTGTTCTGTGGGTTTGTTAATTGGTTCGGTCATTTGATTTCGGATATGTCCGGAGCTTCCGGCAGTAAAGGACGAGGGATGGGAATACCATCTCCATTCTGGGCGTGGACGAATGACATTATTGTAATAAAACGGCAACTGAATATCCCTGTATCACAGTTTGATAACGACATAAATGAGTTGGCGTTGAACATATACAAGAAAGGATACGATGTTCGTTTTCAAGCAGCCCAGGCTATACCAGTCTTTATTAATGAAATCATTGTCAGATTGGTATATGCAATAAGGCGGCTGATCAAGTATATTGCCACAACAGAGAAAGAAGAGCGTTCTCCGTCTGTTATGTGGAAAGCTTGTGAGCCATTTTCAAATCCCACAGTAAAAAGAATGCTTACAGTAGCGCACGGTACCTTCTGCATGATGGATCTCGGCGATGCTACCATACGGGCATTCATAACCGGAGGCGGTACTTTCAATGCGACAGAATTTTTCCTTCGACTTAACATAGTTGGATTGGGTCGTTTCACGATTTCATTGTATGGTGAAGCAAAACGTGCCATTGTAATACGAAAAGCTGAGTCTGAGGCCCGGTTTTCAAGAAGAGAAATAACCATTGTAGAAAACTATCTGAGCGGACTTTCATTATTATCCGAGATATACGATGATAAGGAACTTGTAGATTTTGTTGATGACTTTAAGAACAGTGATATGTATGTTCAGGCATTCCAGAAGTCTGCTCGGTTGGCAGAACTCAGAAAGGTCCCTGATAATAATATACTTAGGGAAAAATCCGATATAGATACATATTTTAGGAGGGGGTAACAATGAGCAAGAAAAAATCCAGGTTAAAACTTGCACAAGAGCAGGCAGAATCTGCTATTAAGAAAACAAATGAAAAAATATACGAGTTGGGCACATGCACAAGCAACCTTTATGATGAATTGACAACCATACAAAAAATATTTGACGAAATTAGGAATGTGCCGAATGAGAAGCGTTTAGAGTATGAAAAGCTGAAAGAAATCCGCCTGAACTGGAAACAGCAAGCAGAAAAAATTGAATCAGATTATAAAAGTGCCGCAGCAAAAAATGCTGGGAAAGGTGTTGCTGGTGCAGGTGTCGGAGTCGCAGTTGTAGCCCTTGGCCCTACTGTAGCAATGGGAATTGCGACGACATTCGGTGTTGCTTCAACAGGAACAGCTATATCTGCTTTAAGTGGTGCGGCAGCTACCAACGCAGCATTAGCTTGGTTGGGCGGAGGTGCGCTTGCGGCTGGTGGTGGAGGAATGGCTGCCGGAAATGCATTTCTGGCTCTTGCTGGACCTGTTGGTTGGGCGATTGCCGGAGTTGCAATTGTGGTCAGCGGGCTTCTGTTATGGAAAGGGAAAAGCGATCAGAACCGTCTTGAGGATATTTTCACCCTCATAAGCAAGCGTGATGTTAAATCATACGAACTTGCTATTGTAGAAATAAACGAGCGTATAATCCGCATTAAAGATGAAAGCCAAAAACTTAATTGTGCAAGCGAAAGAACAAGAGAATTTGGCTTGGACTACAACTTAATGACAGAGGCACAGCAATATGAATTGGGTTCCTATGTGAATCTAATGAATTCTTCTACTCAATTGTTGGTTAATCCGATAACTGGATTGCAGCCCAAATTTGATATAGGAGATTTGAAAGAATACATAGCTTTTAGCAAACAAAAGACTGATGACAAGCAGAATTCTTTGATTGTTTTTCTCTCCAATCTTTTGTATAAGATAAATCTTGATGAAAAAGATAAGACACTATTATGGAAGTCTTTCAAAGGAAACAAGAAGTTCTTGTCTTCGATAGAAATGCCAAAGAAGGATTTTGAATTTTCAATTATTGAAACAGCAAACAATGCTCTTAAACATAAGTATCGTTCAGAAAAAATTGATAGGGATTGACTTAAGTCAACTCAGCAAAAACTAAGGCGCCCCGTGCCAAATTCACATGGAGTGCCTTGCTCGTTTTTACTTTATTCATCCACATCCACCGTCACGCCGGACTTAAATACCACAGTGAATTTATCCTCGTAGATGGTGACCTTTTCAATCAACCGCCGGACAAGTTGGTCATCGTATTTGGTAAGAGCGGTAGATTGCTTCTTTAGAAATGTGCTCATATCAGTAATCCGCTTTTTTAGCTCGTCACGGTTAGCGCTTTCAAGAAGCAGCTTCTGCTTGTGGTCACGCAAGCGGTGAATCTCGTCGCCGACCTTATCATAATCCGCATTAGAAGTGGCCAGCTTTAATAGCTCCGTTTGAAGTTGATGCGACCGCAATGTGTCCAGTTTTATAGATGCGAATAATCACACAAAAAAAGTTTTTATATTTTATTTAGGCGTTAATACTTGTAAATAGCCTAAAATGGTGATATAATTATTAAATGAATTATTGTCTATGTCGAGGTGATATAAATGGCTGTTAGTTATAACAAGTTATGGAAACTGCTTATTGATAAGAAAATGAAGAAGAAGGATCTGCAAGCTGCGGCGGATATCAGTGCCAGTGTGATAACGAAGCTTGGTCGAGATGAACCAGTGACAACCACGATATTAATGAAAGTATGCGCTGCTTTAAAATGCGATATAGGCGACATTATGGAAATCGTGCCAGAGCATGTCCCTGCCACAGATGGTAGAGAGGAAGGTAATACGAAATGACAGATAATCAAAAGAAGTTAATGAATATACTCCGTGAGATGTTTCAATTTGATCAAGCAGATCTCGATTTTGGTATTTATCGCATTATGCGCATGAAACGCGATGAAATCAATAGATTCATTGAAGAAGAACTGCCCGCTCAAATTACAGAGGGTTTACGCGAACTTGCGGAATTAGATATATCTGCCGAGGTTGCTGCAATTGACAAACAAATTGCAGATACAAAAGCCGCGCCCCTATCTGAGGCAATAAAAACAGCTGCTATTGCTGAGCTTGAAGAAAAGAAAAAGTCTCTTGCTGCTAGAAATGACATTACTGCTGTAGAAGCTGATGTTTATAACCACCTGACAAACTTCTTCTCCCGCTATTACGACGATGGCGATTTTATATCTCAGCGTCGCTATAAAGATGGTGTGTATGCTATTCCTTACGAGGGTGAGGAAGTCAAGCTTCACTGGGCAAATGCTGACCAGTATTATGTTAAGACCAGCGAATATTTTAAAGATTACTCCTTCAAGACAATGTACGGAGAAACCGTCCATTTCAAGCTCGTTGAAGCAGAAACTGAGATTGATAATAATAAATCCAAAGAAAAACGCTTCTTTCAGCTTCATACTGATAAGCCATTTGAAGTTATTAATGGTGAACTCTTTATTTACGTTGAATACAAAGCTTCAGAATATAGCGGCAAAACAGCGCAGGCACGGCACATAACAGATATTGTAGATGCTTTTGCGGCTGTGCAAACGCAACCGGAATATTTACCATTCGCTGCTATTATGACGGTTACTGACAATAAAACATTGCTCGAACGACACCTTAATCGTTACACGGCACGCAATACATATGACTACTTCATACACAAGGATTTAGGTAAGTTCCTGCGCCGCGAGCTTGACTTCTACATTAAGAATGAAGTTATTTATCTTGACGATATTGATGAGCAGGATGAAGCAAAAACGAAAGAATACCTGACAAAAGCAAAGGTCATTCGCAAAATTGCGCGTAAGATTATCACTTTTCTTGCTCAGATTGAGGATTTTCAAAAGAAATTATTTCTTAAAAAGAAATTCGTTGTTGAGACGAATTATTGCATTACACTTGATCGCGTGCCGGAATCCATGTATCCCGAAATTGCTGCAAATGACGCTCAGCGTGAGGAATGGGTGTGCCTGTTTGCTATTGACGAAATCACTGGCGACGATATGTTCACGGTACCCTATTCTGTCCCGCTTACAGTGGAATTTTTAAAGCAAAATCCGTTTCTGGTGTTGGATACGGTTTTCTTCAGTAATGAATTTAAAGAGCGGCTTATTGCCAGCATTGACAATTTAGATGAAAAGCTTGATGGTTTGTTGATACATAGCGAAAATTTTCAAGCTATACGCCTTCTGCAACAAAAATACCAAAATAAAGTGAAATGCATATACATAGATCCACCATACAACGCAAAATCAAGCGAAATATTATATAAAAATACATTTAAGCACTCATCTTGGTTAAGTCTAATAGAGAATAGGTTATCTGCTGCGTCGTATTTGTTAAAGGAAGATAGTGTGATAACTATAGCTATTGATGAAGTTGAACAAACGAGACTTGGAGAATTATTGCGTGTAATTTTCCCATCAAAACAGATAACAGCGATCACTGTTGTACATAATCCGTCAGGTCAGCAAGGTGATAACTTTTCTTTTACCAATGAATTCGCTTATTTTGTATATAGTGATTTAAAAAATGTTATTGGGCAAGAAATCCGTGATGAGAGTGGTATAGATGTACGTACATTTAGAGATAATTCAGGTAATAATAATTTGCGAACTGATGCTGCAAATTGTTTTTATCCCATTTATGTGAGAAATAACGAGATTATTGGCTTTGGAGACGTATCACCTGATGACTACCACCCAGAATCACGTTGTATCAAAATCGATGAAAATACGATAGCTGTATATCCAATAGATAATAATGGCGTTGAAAAGAAATGGGTATTTGAACGTGGTACAGTTGAAGGGATTCGTGACCAGTTGTGGGTCAAGGGTGATGTTCAACAAGGCGATATAGACATAATGCGCAGTAAATCTGTTTTTCGCTATAAAACGACATGGACCGATAAAAAGTATTCTGCTAATAGCTATGGGTCTGCACTATTAACAGCCATGAACATCCCATTTGATTATCCAAAGTCTATTTATACTGTTATAGACTGCGTAAAGGCTGGGTTATCTGATAAAGATTCTGGAATAGTATTTGATTTTTTTGCCGGTTCTGGGACTACAGGTCACGCGATAATTAGACTGAACAATGAGGATAAAGGTGCAAGGAAATATATCCTTGCCGAAATGGGCAATCATTTTGATACGGCAACAAAACCGCGTGTTATCAAAGCTATTTATTCTGATGATTACAACGGTGTTGCCGGATGGAAAAAAGGAAAGCCGATCTCCCGTAGGGGCAATTCTCACGCCTTCAAATACATAAGACTCGAATCCTACGAGGATACGTTGAACAGCATTGTTTTAAATGGCGGTAATTATGATTTGCTTGGTGCGGCACGGGAAGATTACACACTCTCCTATATGCTCAATACTGAATCTGCGGGTAGCGCAAGTTTGCTGAATGTTGAAAAACTTGATAAGCCATTCAGTTATAAGATGCTCATTACCCGCAATCTTGAGAGCAAGGAGCGCAATATTGACCTTGTGGAAACCTTCAACTATCTTATTGGGCTTACAGTTACAAAAAGCCATGCGCTTGTTTCATTTGATGCAGATCTTCTCACAGGCGAATACGGTGCTGTCACTGCCTCACTTAAAGCCGGAAGTACTTATAAATTTAAAACCATCGAAGGAACTACCCCGAATGGTGATAAGGCACTGGTTATATGGCGTGAAATGACCGGTGACATTGAAAAAGACAATGCTGCGCTTGATGCCTATTTCCTTGCACTACCGAACGGCCGAAGCTTCAAACGGATATATGTAAACTGCGACAACAATCTAATGAATCTGCGTACCAATGGCGAGAACTGGCAGGTACTACTCATTGACGAAGAAATGAAAAAGCGGATGTTCGAGGAGATAAGATAATGTCAATACAAGTCCCAAAAGTACTATACCATTATTGCAGTTTACCTACATTTCAAAAGATAATTGAAGGTAGGTCAATATGGCTTTCTGATATAAGTAAATCGAATGATTCTATGGAACTGGTTTGGGTATACAAAGAGCTTAAAAAATATTGTAAAGAATTGCAATTAAAATATCTTAAAAGTCAAATTGAAAAATATAAGATAGGCGAATCTGTCCCAAAGTATGATAGTGAAGATCACAAGAAGGAGTTATTATTGATAGAAGACAATCTAACTTCTCCACAATACGATACGTATGCTTTTTGTCTATCTGAGGTAAAAGACCAATTAAGCCAATGGAGAGCTTATGCCGATGATGGTAATGGTATTTGTATTGGTTTCAATATGGAATATTTTAACTGTATGAATAATGATAGTGTCAGTACTAATGAATTCTTATTAAGAAAAGTCAATTATGGCGAAAAAGAATTTATCGCATTTATTGAATCTCAAAGTATATTGGGCAATTATTCAAATGACAAATCATCTGCGGAAAACTATAGAATTGTTGAGAAAGCTCTTCAAACAATCCATACATACGAAGCTTTCTATAAAAATCCTGCATTTATTGAAGAACATGAATGGCGGATTGCATTTAGCAGCGCCGGATTGACACAGATCAATAAAGAGTTTGGTGGGATATTGTGCATAGAAATTTATGAAAACAAAGCTTTTAGTGCAAATTTTTCAAAAGCTACATTAACATACCGCTCCACTTCTAAAGATCTAATAATGAGTATTGAATTGGGAATTAAAGATATTAAAAATGCTATATCAAGTATCTACATAGGACCTAAGTCGCGTGTATCAGCATATGATATAAAGCAATTCCTGATTTATAATGATATTCTCGAATCATTTAAGGATGATAGCATTGAAATATATAACTCTTCAGCATCATACAGATAAGGAGGCGGCACAATGGCAAGAAGAACAACGGCTAACGAGCCGCAACTAAAATTCTATCAAAAACTTATATTAAATCGTTATATACTGGCCCAGTTTGGGGTTAGTACATTAAAGGATCTTTCTCTTAATATGAAAAAGCCTTCATTGGAAGAAATCGACGATGAAGGTGTTACGGGTTTTCATAAACAGTTGATAGCACAGTTTGGGGGTAAGTGTGCGATAAGTGAGGAATCGCTCGCGCGTTATGATCTGAACATTGTATCGCACATGAGAAAGATTAACGATAATCGAGATGAGCCGATGGTATTGAAGTATTTTCAATACCTTTCACTGCTTTTTGTTGAACACTACCTTGACCAATATTTCAATAATCGAGAAGCATTGATTGACGGCTTGAATACATATCTTGCTGACTTTAACGCGCAATTTCCCAATGATACCTATATGCCGTATACAGCTAAGGATTTGAACAAAATTGCTATATGGAATGCAACTGGAAGCGGGAAGACGCTTATCATGCATATTAATTATCTTCAGTATCTGCATTATTCCGGTGGAAAACTACCGGATGATGCAACATTTATCTTACTAACTCCAAAGGAAGGTCTATCACTCCAGCACATAGATGATTATGCCGCTTCTGGAATTCCTGCACGAATTTACGATAAGTCAGTCAGTCGTTGGATGCAGAACGCAAATGAAATAATTGTACTGGAAAATACAAAGTTAGGTGACAAGGATCAAGATACTATAGTCTCAGTTAACCGTTTTGGAAATCGCAACGTTGTATTTGTGGACGAAGGGCATCGTGGTTCATCCTCTGGTAAAGATGGTAAATGGCAGAAATACAGGGACGAGCTATGCTCGGATGGGTTCTCCTTTGAGTATTCTGCAACCTTCGGACAAGCAATTGCAGCTTCTAACGATAAGTCACTTTCAGAGCGTTATGGAAAGTGTATTATCTTTGATTATTCCTATAAGCATTTCTACGGCGATGGTTATGGCAAAGATTACAATATAATTAATCTCCCGGATGATAGCGATGAGATTAAACGAAATACCTATTTAACTGCATGCTTAATGACATATTATCAGCAGAAACGGCTATTTCTAAC
>LVAX01000105.1 GCA_001604215.1 Clostridiales bacterium Firm_18 | reverse complement strand
TTAGATAAGAACACATTAAGTGTATGTGGACGAATATAAGTATCGTTCATAATATGTTCTCTTGCAATTCTGTCCATTTTCTTAACCAGCTCAACATTACCATAACTTCTGTTTATAGAGGCTTTAAGTAACACGATATTGCCAATCGAGTTAATTCCCTGGCGATTTTCCTCCTCTAAGGCAAGACGATCTTCCTCTGTCATATTTTCTTCTGCTATCTGCCTTGTCTGAGAACGGACATGTTCTTTATCTTCCTGGTTACACTTAAAGTAATCAGGGTTTAAACGTTTGAAAATAGTACGCACACTATTTCCTACAGTTTTCTTTTCTGGAATGAGGTCCAGCAGGGGCAGGAACCGAATAATGAAATCTTTGACATACCAGTTCTCTGCAATGTTTGTTATAGATTTTCTAAGCAGAATCAGTTTATCGGCTATGTCTGTACTATCATCGGATTCCGGAAAAGCCAACGCCAACTGTTCACGGATAATACGCTTTAATTTTGACTTGAAATCAGATTTAGACTCAGTCAATTTCCATTCATTCCATAACATAGCAAAAGAAACCGATGCGCTCTTGTAATTGTACATAAGATAGCCAAGGAGATTATAAATCTCATCATCATTGTACCAATCAACAAGAGTTAGGTGAAATTCTTTGACCTCCTTATAGAACTCCAAATGGTCATTACCTCCTTCTCCGTCTTTGTCAATACCATTTTCAAATATCCTAAGATCCAAATCTGTGTTGCCATGAGTTGCCAATTTATCTTTGTATGCTTCAAAGAAGGCATAATATAAGAGATCAATAGGATATTCACTATACTTGAATGACTTATTTTGAGAAATACGGTTAGGCAAAAGTTGCTCGAAGTAAGAACGAACCTTTCTGTCAGACCACCAATTGTTCATCATATCAAGTTCAATTCCGAGTTTGACACGGAACTCATTAATTTTTCCCAGGGAAGACACTTTAATGTTGATATTCAAATTTATATCATCATTAGCGATTTGATGAAGTGTTTTCTCTGATATAAGAGAAGGATATTTCTGTTTGGCTGCACGTGTTATCAATATGGCACGCACAAGATCTGCACCGTCAAGATCAACCTTACCACCATTAAGACTTGCAAAAACAGTTTCTTCCTCACCTGACTCTACTTTGTTTACAATGAGTTTAAGGTGATCGAGAATCGTCCTTTCTTCAAGATTGTTTATATTAAACCATTCAGCTACAGCCTTTGCTACCTCAGCTATATAGTATTGGTCTTTGGTAGCAGGCTTGTATTCTACATCATTCCAATAATCACCGGTCAGGATGCTTTCACGAAGGAACTTGTCAGTCTCTTCTCTGATTGAATATCGGAGAATATTTGATTCGGCTGAAAGAACCTTATTGCTCATGTTCCTTTGAATATAGGATATAAGAATGAACAAAGTGGTAAGTCGTTGTTGACCGTCTATGACATTAAAACATGAATGCCCATTGATATTGGTCTTGGTTATGGTGATGTTTTGAAGACAATAGAACTCATCAGAAGAATTTTGCTTGAATCCTTTTAAATCCTCAAGTAACTGGATAATGTTGTCAACAGTCCATTTATATCCACGCTGATATTCAGGGATGTTGAAGAAGTTACATCCCTCCATTTTAAGATATTCTGTAAATATTTGTCTTGTACTATAAATAAGTTCGTCCATATATATTAACGTGAGTTCGACGAATTAAAAGTCGTTATAAATTTGGTGAATAGCGAGATTTTTTGTAACTTTAATGTATTCAATATCAAAGTATTACAAATAAATCATCGCTATGTTCACCGAAGACAAAGTTACTGAAGTTTTCTTTATGGCAGATGAATTCTGCAGATTTTCTGATTCAAGAATCCTGAAATATGCCTTAAGAGACCATAAAAAGCGAATATATCATCGTGAATCAACTATGTCAAAGTCAGAAATAATGGTAATCATCATTCTTTTTCACAACTCCGGCTATCGCTGTCTGAAGCATTTCTATCTTGAGCAAGTCTGCAAATACATGCGTCATCTGTTTCCTAAAGTAGTTTCATACAACCGTTTTGTAGAACTTGAACGTGACGTTGCCATTCCACTGGCTTTGTTTATCAAGAAGGTATTATTGGGCAAATGTACAGGCATAAGTTTCGTTGACAGCACTCCATTGCGAGTATGCAGAAGCCAGAGGATTCTTATACATAAAACCTTCAAAGGTATTGCGCAGCGAGGAAAATGCTCAATGGGATGGTTCTTCGGCTTTAAGCTTCATCTAATCTGTAATGAGCGTGGAGAGCTTCTCAATTTCATGATAACACCGGGTGACGTTGATGATCGCAAGCCTTTGGAATACAAAGCATTTGTAGAATTTATATATGGAAAGCTGGTTGGAGACAGGGGGTACATCANNTCGAGCGATTATTCATTGATGGTATTCAACTCATCACAAAGCTGAAAAGCAATATGAAAGGGGCATTGATGTCTGTTTCAGATAAGCTCCTGCTAAGAAAGCGGGCTATTATCGAGACCATAAATGATGAACTGAAGAATATTGCACAAGTTGAACACTCAAGGCATAGATGTTTCGATAATTTCATTGTCAAC
>LVAX01000104.1 GCA_001604215.1 Clostridiales bacterium Firm_18 | reverse complement strand
TTATAGTATATTCAAATTATTATAGGCGCAAAGGCAGGAGCTCATACTCTTGCCTTTTTTTATGTCTTAGCGGTTTATGATTGCATTTACACGGTGTCTCGCGCCAGTTTGCACGGTAGCAAAAGGCTCATGAGCAACCGTGTTATGGGCATAAGAAGGTTGCTCATGACCCAAAAGACGGTTTATGATTTAAAATTGCTCGTTATCTTTTTGAAAAAGTCGGTTATGTTTTTGAAAAAGTTGGTTATGTTTTTGAAAAAGTTGGTTATGTTTTACCAAAGTCTTGCCGATCTTTGTTGCTTCCCTGTTTACTCGTTAATAATATATAAAACTGCTCTTGACAAGATTTGTCTGATTTATGATGTAAAGGGGTAGATTTGTAAGATTAGTTCAACTACGTGGGCAACAGAGGTTGGTTATGACAAAATATTTGTGATCCGTACCTTCGTGGTTCACCCTGCCTTTATGCATACGGGCGTTGGTTGGGCTTTAATGCGATTTTCTATTGAACAAGCGGCTTTATGTGGAATAAAATCTATCCGACTAGATGTTTACGAGAGGAATTTATCTGCTATATCTCTCTATGAAAAATGCGGGTTTCACTACATGGATACCGTCGACCTAGGCTTGGGAAATTATGGACTTCATTGGTTCAAATTGTATGAGAAATTAGTCTGACGTTCTTGTCTTGCTCGGCATGCAATAATCTGTTCAGGCTCCTAATGTCAATGCCTAAATAAGAGGCCATGTCTGATTTGGACAGTTTTAGGTTTCCCTCTTTCTGTATATCAAGCAGCTTAAGTAGTCCATACTTTGCAGAATATGCTTTTTGAAAAGAAGCTCTCTGGCTTGTTTTAATTAACCGTTCGGCTAGTTCTCCTAAAATAACATCTCTAAATTCGCGATTCTGTTCTATAAGGGAATGAAAACACGAAGTCGAGAAACTATATGCTTCAACATCTGTTACTGCCTGAATGTTGCATAAACATTTTATATGCCTAATGGCTTCTATTTCACCTACTACTTCGCCTGAACCTAGGAAATCAAAAATGAACTCTTTACAGTTTTCTTCGCTATAGAAACATTTTACCAGCCCGTTTTTTACTATTAAAACATGCTGCGTTATTTGCCCTTGCTTTAAGATGTCTGCTCCTTTTAGATACTTTTTTAACGAAACATTCTTGGAAGATTCATTTGCGTAAACCTTTTCTATAAGCGATAGTATGATATTATTTGTTTGCTGCATAGATGTTGTTAGGACATTTGTCCTTTTATGTTAGTTGTAATCGATCTACCTTTGTTCCTACAAATATATAAAATATAGTTTAATGTATGATAGATGGAATAAAAGTTGTTGCCTTTGATGCCGATGACACCCTTTGGGAAAATGAGGCGTATTTTCAAGAGTTTGAGACGAATTTTTGTAAGATGGTAGGTTGTTACGTAACAAGTGAACAGGCTTCGGCCGAATTACTCCGTACGGAAATGAGAAATCTACATTTGTATGGATATGGAGCTAAGGGAATGATGCTTTGTATGATTGAAACAGTATGTAAAGTGGCCAAAGAAGAGAACGATTTGAAGGCCGTGCAGGAAATACTAAAGCTGGGACATGAGTTGTTGCAAATTCCGGTTGAAATTCTTCCGGGAGTTGAAACTGTTCTTTCGGCATTGACTAAAAAGTATCAATTGGTATTGGCCACTAAAGGTGATTTGCTAGATCAAGAAAGAAAAATAAGAGAATCCGGACTACAGCATTATTTTGACCGTATTGAAGTAATGAGTGATAAAACCTTGACCGACTATCAGAAAATGATTGATGGCATAGGATGTAAGCCACAAGAGTTTCTGATGATTGGTAATTCTATCAAATCTGATATTGAGCCGGTCGTAGCAATAGGAGGGCGTGCTGTGCATATTCCGCATCACATAACCTGGCAGTATGAAACACAGATTGATGACAGTGTTTCTCATGATTTTTTCAGATTAGAAAAGATAGAGGAAACCCGTTGGCGGAATTAAAAAGATAATATATTGATGTTTAAAAAGTTGTGCATATTATTGA
>LVAX01000103.1:634-5146 GCA_001604215.1 Clostridiales bacterium Firm_18 | reverse complement strand
CAGTAAAGAAAATCCGCTACTACTCTACAACATTACCTTGCTAATAGCGAATTATCAAGTATGATTGAAAAAGTGAGGTATCCAATGCCATTGAAGACAGTCGACCAGAACAGTCGTTACTCGGTATTTTCTTATCTCGAAGATGTGCTTACCTATTATAAAACGGCAGAGGACGCCACATTTGGAGAGTGGCCAACTGATAAGATTGGTTGGGAAGGACTTGCTTTAAATAAGCCATTCTATGCACATGTAGAATCATGGTTTACAAAAAGAAATATCAAAGTCATCAATTATAACACTAATCGATATTTAAGCACATTTATCCTTGCTGCAGAATTTCCTCCTACTCTTGGTTATGGAAGATTAGTAGAGGATTTGGTAAAGCAATATGGCTGGCTTTCGCTGTATTTAGAACCAGAAGAAAATTTACGACAGTTTATCAAGTCAATAGATATCAGTTCCTATACTGTTGCACAAAAACAGTCTTTGCATGAAGATTCTGCTGGTTTCTATGCACTCATTAATCTCATTCAGATACTTTCATCTATCCGGTATTCACTGGATTCACCTGAGAACCGCGATTCAATTTGTGCTGTTGTATCAGAAAAAAACGGATGGGATCTCGATCTGGTGCTTCGGGTTGCTCATTCATACAATGACATTCTCATACCCCCTCAAGAATCGGCTAAGCAACTATCTGGTCCATCGTTTTCATACCAACTTATTGATGATGGTTTTGACTGGCATCTTGCTATCAAGCATAACCTCACAAGTAAAGTCTCAATTCCATTGCCCAGTTCAATCATCTTGCCCAGATTTTCATCAGGAACCATTTCGATTCTTTCTGAAAGTGAGAACGCAACCATTGAGGAAACATCTCAGTTGGTTAGACTGGAAGTCCAGAAAGGCTTCCTAGAAATTGAATGTTCATTCCAAAGTGATTTTATCCCGGTCACCATACGGAACAGCGGTCTGCAAAAGATTCAATTCATAATCAGCGTTAATGATACGGACGCCCGCCCACAACAGTTATTCCTTGGGCAAATCAAGCGAAACGATCCTTTTCTCATTTTTGGAAAGACTGGCAGTGAAATTGTTTCCAATACTCACATCTTCAAACGAGGGGAACCATTGAGAATTCTCCCGCTGACAGATACTATCGGATCGACACTCCAAAAATCACCAAATTTCGTTCAAGAAGAACAAACCGGCAACCTACCAGTATTCCAAACAAGAGATACACAATTGCCTTCTCTTCGTATCGGAAAAATTGAGCTTCAGTTTCGCTCAATTCCTTTTACCATTAAATTGCGTGAACAAACTGCATGGGAAGCAACATTTAATAAAAACAGGAAAGTAATTCCCTACTTCTTCTCTCCCATGATCGAGATGTCACTTGAAGGGGATTTTCCTGAAGGACTAGTCCCTACACATACTCTTGAGAAGCGAATACTGAATACAGACGGGAAAGAGAACAAGATACTCATCACCACCACCTACTCCCAAGGAATAGTCAGGCCAGTCCAGCCAATCCCATCACCTGGTCAATATACTTTGACTGTGGCTTTCGGTGATGATGTCCCCAGTTCCATCACTTTCAACCTATTGCCGATAAGGTCCATCAAGCTCATCAAAGATAAGCATATCCAGCTAAGAATGTATGTACCGGTACAGGATTTCCAGCTACAAGGAGTTCATGCATGTACAAGCTCATTTGCGAAAGATTTGGTTGATATCCAATGTCTCGAATACGGGTTGCAGGATATTGAGGCACTCTATTACTACAAGTATACTGAAAGTCAAACCTTGAGATCCACCATCAAGTTCAAATTCGATGCTATTGAAGAAGTAGCGGGTCACTTCAGCAAAGTAGTAGTATCCGGCTCTGATGAAGTTTTCTCGCTTGAAAAGGACCTAATAGCTAATTCATATTTGGAATTCCGCAGGACCAGTCTGAGAGATTCTTCCACTCCATACAAAATATCAGCATATATGGAATATTCCCAAACAAGCATGCGAATATTCCCACAGAACCTGGTTATGTATACCGAAGGATCAAAACCATATTCTCTCGCTTCATTGGTAACACAGGTAAAATCCAACCAATACTCCCGTTTGCTCATCACTGTTGACTATGAGGAGACTGAGCTATACAGAGTTGAGTTTCTCAGTACCCGAAGACCTATCATCAATCTCAAGAAAGAGTGGCAACAAGGAGCTTACTCCAGCCTTATGGCTTTGCCGCTTGCAACATTGCAACCTCAATTGCATCAATCGCTGGAAACACTTCCATCTGAATGTTTGGTATATGGGATGGTTGAGAATGAAAAGGGTGAACAGATAATCACTACCTTCCCATCGTATATCAATTCAGATGCAGCGCTCCCAACAGAAGCTATCTCAGCATTCCTTTCACTGAGCAATCAAAATATGATTTCCGATGAGGCTATGCGAAACCAGATGATTGAGATTCTGCAGTCAGCAAAACAGTCCTTCGAGCTCTTGAAATGGCTAACGGCAGCAAATGCATGGCACTACCCCTACGACATCAAAGTATTTACAAAGATGTTTGATACATTTCCCTTGCTGGTTGCATGGTCTGAAATAGCCTGCAATCCAGGGAATCGATATGAAAGATTCTCACTCTCTATCAAAAAAGAATATGCTCCTTATATACCAGGCATACTCTATACCCCTGAATTCAGCAGAGTAATAAACCATCCTCGATTCACTCCTGAGTTGATAACCCTCAAAGATTTGGAGACCTTGGATGAATTGAATCTGCTTCCAACCGAAGCATCCATATTCTTCTTGTTTGCATTCTGTTGCAATCCGTTCATCAGTAATGGAAAGCCGGTACTTTCTTGGCTTACGATGTTCTGGCTTAGAGATTATTGTAATCGACAAGGCAAGCCTTCAGAATTCCTTACCTGTTTTCCTCTAGCAGAAGGGATGAAAATACCTTTGGTCACCAACATTGCCAAGGAATATACAGATTGGATACCTACCTATGCCCAAGATAGTGAATCCGAGCAAGATTTGGAAGTAATCTTCAGAGATGAACAAAAGCATTACCTGAATCCTCCTTTGACAAGAATTCCTGGACTGTCACAATTTCTCAAAACAATCAAACAACCTGCTTTCGGGAAAGGGTTACTGCAAATCATCCAACAGAAGCCACTTTTCTATGCTGAGCCAAATCTTAAAGGCTTTATAACCTCAACTAAATGGAAGAGTATCATTTTTCTATCACTTACCGCTGTATGTACACAACTCAATAAACAATCATTGTTGAAAACCTTACAAAGCCTTTGGTCCTTAGATCACAAGACTTACGTCTATCTCTTAAAGTGGCTCAACAACCATGAAGAAACTGCACGAATCTATAATGCGTATTATGAATACTGGATGACGCGCTTCTGGGAGGAAGAGAATGTTTGACGCACAAAAAACAGAACAAGAAATAAAACAGAATCTTGCCGACTTTTTACTTGATTGGAAAAAAATCAATGATAATGATATCCGTGAAGCGCTGCGAAATCTTTGGACCTCAGCAACACCAAAAGAAGGTTCACTCCTCTCCGACCTACTCATAGAGAACAATTTCCCCTATGTAATGAGCAATCCTCCTGCAACCCTTGAAACAATTGATAGTCAATTTTTTACTGAGCTGAACAAACACCTGCAATTCAAGGAGCAAGTAATCCAAGCAAAGCGGCTTCCCTTGTTACCAGGAAGAAAATCGCCTTTTGGAGGAAACGAGAATCTGCAGCAGGCATTCCTTTCCGTACTCCAATCAAATACCTTTTCCAGTACAACACCCCTTTTTGACCACCAAGAGAAAGCTATTAGAACAGCAATGGCAAACAGGGACTTCATCCTCTCATCTGGTACAGGATCCGGTAAGACTGAATCATTTCTTCTCCCTTCTTTAGCTCGCCTGTTCAATGAAACAGATGAAGAACGTCGTCAATCAGGAATCAGGGTGCTCATCATCTACCCGATGAATGCCTTGATCAACAGCCAGATACACCGTCTGCAATCGCTGATCGGGGTACAGGACCCGAACCGAGAACCTATCAGGTTTGCACTCTACAACAGTAAGCTGGAAGAGGGCCTCAGACAGTTCGATGCTTATACCCATATGAAATCTGAATTCAGCACCTGGCCGGATTGTCAAACCATCAGCAGAGAAGAACTAAGAAAAGATCCTCCCCATATTCTCGTAACGAACTACTCCATGCTTGAATATGCGCTTATACGTCCTAAGGATTATTGTCTCTTTCTCCCTGAACGACAGAAATTGCACACCATCATCCTTGATGAAGCACATACCTATATTGGCGCAATGGCAGCAGAAATCTCAATGCTCATAAGAAGAGTGCTCCTCGCATTCAACAAGCAAAGTTCTGAAGTTCAATTCTTTGCAACCTCTGCTACAATTGGAGATCCCCAGAAAGATGAAGGCTATCTATTAAGGAAATTCGCATCGGATTTATTCGCAAAGGATAT
>LVAX01000103.1:0-629 GCA_001604215.1 Clostridiales bacterium Firm_18 | reverse complement strand
CCTCTGATGCCTCCGATGAAACACGTCTAAAAATAATTCAACAGCAATTTCCCTCTTGCTCATCATCCCTATTTCAAGAAGCCCTCTATGAAGTTTTTTCTCGCAATGAGTCTCTTGTTAAGATTGTAAACGACCTCACCAACGCGCCTATAACCCTTACTACACTTTCTAAACTGCTTGGGATTCAATCATCACGTTCCTTGGCTTACAGTGTAATACGGTATCTCTCAATCATTGCAGCTACTGCAAAAAACAAGCCACTGGTAAAGATGCGACTCCATTCCGTCGTGGAAGCACCTGACGGAATTTTCTACTGTCGTTCCTGCAAAAAATTTTATAATTCATTTCATGAACACTGTCCTAATCCTGCATGCAAGGAGCAACCGCTACAGGAGTTGGTTGTTTGCAAGGAATGCGGAGAGGCTTATCTTTGCACCAGTACATCAAAAGAAGGGAAGAATCAAAGAATTGACTGGCGGTCGAAGACTGCAAGCCTTACTCTCAAATTGATACGATTCGATGGCACTTCTGCTTCCCTTACTCGATGTTTGAATTGTTCCCATGCATCAACAGGAAATCAGGCTGAAGACGAACTGGATGCCGATATCTCCCAAGACTTTGACAGTTAT
>LVAX01000102.1 GCA_001604215.1 Clostridiales bacterium Firm_18 | reverse complement strand
ACTTTGCTTATTTAAAGATGATGGCTTTGGTATGGCTTGAAAAAATGGGGAAACTCAAAAAAAAATTGTGTATTTACGGATTTTAGAAAAAGTGATATAATATAAAATAAAACAAATATAATAAATGGAGACTACAAAGAATGCTTAAAAAATTGAAGAGTAAAAAATTTTATAAGCAGCTTCTTGTTTCATATCTATTGATAATTGTTACCTTTTTTATTTTTTCTATGTTTATTTTTTCAGGAACACAAAATGTCATAAAAAAACAAACAGAAGAGTCATTAAGTTCTGATTTACTAATGTATTCAAAAAAAGGTGATACAAATTTTAATGCTATACTGCACTGTGCTGATAATTTAAACAATTACCTTATTCATCAAAAAGGGGTTATTCAAAATTTGCAGCCTGACAGAAGCAGCATTCAGAGCATATCAGGTTTTTTGAATGCTCAAACTGTTTCCAATAATTTTATTGAAGCAATATTAATCTATAATCCGGTAACGGGCAAGATGATTACCGATTTTGGTTTGTTCGACCCGGAGGTTATATATTATACCTACTATGGGGACAAAGCCATGTTCGATTCTTGGCTTGGCAGATTGCAGGCCGGAGGGGGATTGCCGACCATTGAGTTTCTTGACGGTATTACCACCGACCGGGCAAAGTGTAAAATTATGGAGTATTCTTATTCTGTTAATATAGACAAGACTGCCTGCAGTATTGTTTATATAGTTAATCTGAATCAATGCTTTTCATATACAACAACAAATTTTTTGCTTTTATCACCCGACTCAAAGCTGTATTTGGGAAATTCCCAAACCCGGGAAAT
This sequence comes from Clostridiales bacterium Firm_18, assembly GCA_001604215.1. Taxonomy (GTDB): domain Bacteria; phylum Bacillota; class Clostridia; order Monoglobales; family Firm-18; genus Firm-18. Next base: position 25,115 of record LVAX01000102.1, on the reverse strand, counting down.
TGCGGTACATGCGTTATCCGAATTAACCAATACATATAACAGCAGTATTCCAATAAAACATGGTTCCCAGCATTATATGCTTTCTATTGTTGAGTCTCAGTTTTTCAAATGCCATTTTATACAAATTGAGGGCTATTCAAATTATTGGGAATATATACGGAAATATAAAACAATATTTTGGTTATATCTGATGATTTGCATAGTGGTTTGTGTTTTTATGGCAATGTATATCGCGAAATTAAATTACAGGCCGGTTGAGTCCATTATAAGCAATCTTCCTGCCGGCTATAAAAGCGGCGCCAATGAATTCTATGATATCCGTTCATATTTAAAAGAAAAAGAGCGGGATGAACGCCAGTTTTCCCTGAAAATAAAAAACTATGCCCAAATGTTAACATCCATAGGCGTTGAACATATTTTATACAACTTTATAGATTCAGAAGAATTGACCGAACTGCGCATGCGTTATGACATAGGTTTTGAGTATGAATGCTATTTTGTTGTTATATTCGAAACCTGCCCGGCGACAAAATCAAACACGGATCCCAACGAAATATACTCAGTCTCTGATGTCGGCATTATTGTAAATAACGTACTTGCGGATATTATCAGCAGGGGGAAGTATTACTGCACAGAGACCTCAAAAGGTATTACATGCATTGTAAATACAGATAAGTCAGATGTTGAGGATGTTAATAAAAAAATAATTGAAGCCGGCAGAATAATTGAGAATAAGATGCATCTGAAGCTGAATATTGTAATCAGTGATGTGTGCTATTCTGTTGAAGATATACCCAAAGCATATGGGGAATGCTTAAAAAGCACCGATTCGGATTTAAACAGTTTTCTGTTTGTAAACACTGTTTTTACAAACAAAGAGACAAAGGATTATACATTTACCGATACCGACGCAGAGTTATTGAAGCTTTATGTAGTGACCCTGAACCCGGATAACGCAAAAAACCTTGTAAGGGTCATTCTAAACAAGAATATGCATAATTTTTTGCAAAAGGAAAATACCGCCTGCATTATGTATGATATTTTAATGACCGTTTTGAAATGCAGCAAGGCCTTGGTGTCACAAGCCACTTCGGAATTCATTAAAATATCCTCAATAGAGGAATCCATAGATTATGTTGATAAAACCATAGACAGTGTTGCCGCAACTTATCAGCATGAATCGCTGAGCAGCGTGGATATGATTGCATATAACGTTTGCACCCTTATCGAAAAGGAGGTTTCGAATCTCGACCTGTCTGTTTCTTACATAAGCAATTATTACTGCAAGACAACACCTTATATTTCAAAGGTATTTAAGGATGTATTCAGTATCTCTCTTATTGAATATATCCAGATGTATCGCATTAATAATTCCATACCTCATTTGAGGGATATGAATTGCTTCATTAAAGATATTGCGGCAGAGTTAGGGTTCAGCAACAGCAATACATTTATAAGAACATTTAAGAAGTATGTCGGATTATCGCCCAATGAATACAGAAAAAGCAGCTTTAATTTTTAGCGGTTATTCAAAGTGACATGAAGCCATAGCGATTTGAAATTTGAATCCTATGGCTTTTTTCTTTTCTGTTAATTCCGTAAAACCGGGTTGGTCATTCCGCAACCATAAAGATTGTATATTATAATTAAATAATGATGATTTACTTTTGAATATGCATTTGTTATTATTAAAATAGGATTGAAAATTCATTGAAAGGATTGTGTAAGATGAATCAAAGGCTAACCCAAATTATATTGCTGTTAACAACCATAATATTCGGATTAAGCTTTTTTACCGGGTGCGGGAAGAAAACCGGCACAGGGAGCGAACCCGAATTAACATGGGCAACATGGACGACAAACCACTCCGATTATTTGGACTATAACGAACAGCCCTTTTTTAAAGAGCTTCAAAAGCAAACCGGGGTTAAAATCAAGTTTAAATTTGATGTTATTGGAGAGGCGTTTAATTTGCTAATCGCTTCGGGAGATTTACCGGATATTATACAGTATAATTGGTATTCAAGACCGGGCGGGCCCGAAAAACAGATAAACGACGGGATTATTATTGATTTGACTGATGCCATAAACAAATGGGCGCCCAATTTGAGGGCATACTTGGATAAACACCCTGATATTGACAGGGATATCAAAACAGACAGCGGCAAGTATTATTGTTTTCCGTTTATCCGGGGGGATGAGTACTTAACGGTGTTTGAAGGGCCCATGGTCAGAAAGGATTTGTTGGACAAATACCGCCTTGAAATCCCCGAAACAATAGCCGAATGGGAAAATGTATTGAAGGTATTTAAGGAGAACGGTATTAAATCTCCGCTGAGCCTTACAACGGAATTCAGCAGAGGCTTTTATTCGGCTTATAATGTTACGGAAGATTATTATCTGGATAATGGAAAAATTAAGTTCGGCCCAATTGAAAACGGCTGGAAGGAGTTTTTGCAGCTTTTCAACAAATGGTATAAGGAAGGATTGCTTGATTCTGATTACGGCACAGTAGATAAAGCAATACTTAACAGTAAGATTTCCTCGGGCAATGCAGCGGCGGCAGGAGGGCTTGCGGGCAGCACAATGGGGGTTTGCATAACTGCCGGCAAGGAATTGAATGAAAAGTTTGAGCTTATCGGTGCAAAATATCCGGTGCTGAACAAAGGCGATTACCCGGAATTCGGACAAAAAGATTTGTTATATAATCCGAACAGCGGCGCTGCCATCACATCCCAGTGTAAAAATATTGAGCTTGCCGCAAAGGTGTTGGACTTTGCGTATGGTGCCGAAGGGCATATGCTCTACAATTTTGGAATAGCCGGGGAAAGCTATGAAATGATAGACGGCTATCCTAAATATACAGATGTCATAACCAATTATGAAAACGGGGACATTACTGCAAGCCTTAAGCGTTATGTGGTATCCGTTGACCATGCACCCTGTATTCAGGACGTCAGAATGTATGAACAGCGGTTAATCTACGCAGAACAAAAAGAAGCCATCAGAGTCTGGAGCCAGACGAATATGGCAAAGCATGTATTGCCGCATATAACCTATACTCCGGAAGAAACGGAAATAATTAATGAAGTTGATGAAAATATAAAAACCTATGTTTCAGAGAACACAATGAAGTTTATTTTGGGGCTGAAATCATTTGATGAATGGAACAGCTATGTTGAAACAATAAGGTCTTTGGGGATTGATAAAATAATTGCCATAAAAGAGACGGCATTGGAGCGGTACAATAATAGATAAAATAAGAGGCATTCGCATTATGGAGAAAACTAATAGTTACAGCGTGAAATACAGGTTGAAAAAGAATAAATGGGCGTATATAATGCTGATTCCGGTGGTATTATATTATTTCATATTTCATTACATACCAATGTTCGGAATTGTTATAGCATTTAAGGATTATACGCCCTTCAAAGGGATAATCGGCAGTGAGTGGGCAGGATTAAAGCATTTCATATCATTTTTTAACAATATGTATTTTTGGCGTTTGATCAGAAATACCGTTTTGATCAGCTTTTACGACTTATTGTTTAATTTCCCCGCACCGGTTATCCTTGCATTGCTGTTCAATGAGGTCAGAAACAGACATTTTAAAAGAACCGTGCAAACAATCTCATATTTCCCGCACTTCATTTCACTGGTAGTCATGTGCGGCATGATAAGAAGCTTTACCCTTTCAGAGGGTATTATTACAAATTTTCTGGTGAGTATTGCGGGTATAGAGCGTGAATCATTATTGCAGAACGCAAAATACTTCAGGGCAATATATGTCTTATCCTCCACATGGAAAGAGGTTGGCTGGAATTCAATTATTTACATGGCGGCTCTGTCCGGCATAAATACGGAGCTGTACGAGTCCTGCGAAATAGACGGAGGCGGAAAATGGCGCAAGGCATGGCATGTTACTCTGCCGGGAATAAGAAATACAATTATTCTTTTATTTATTCTTAGGACAGGTGCGTTGCTTTCCGTAGGAAGTGAGAAGATAATTCTGCTGTATAATTCATCCACCTATGAAACAGCAGATGTTATATCCTCTTTTTTGTACAGAAAAGGCCTGCAGGAGCAAAACTGGAGCTATGGTGCCACGGTAGGGCTGTTTAATGCTTTGATTAACCTGATATTTATTGTATTGGCAAACACAACATCCAGAAAATTCAGTGAAACAAGCTTATGGTAGGAGGGCGGCAAAGAATGAACACAGTAATAAAAAAACAGCATGCAGCACATGGATTAAGGCGTGAAGGCGCAGGAGAGCGTGTTTTCAACTGCTTCAATTATCTTTTTTTGACTTTGCTCGGCGTTATATTGCTTTACCCTCTTTATTATGTGATTGCTGCATCCTTCACCGATACCAACTATTTGATTTCAAGCGCCGATAAGATGCTTTTGTATCCGCATAATGCGACGGTTGAAGCCTATAAGGTAGTCTTGAAATACCCTTTGATCTGGAACGGGTATAAAAATACCATTTTCATAGCTGCGGTTGGCGTGCTTGTCAATATGGCAATGACTATTATGGGAGGATATTACATATCAAGAAAGGATTTGCTGTTTAGAAATTTCATTGTGAAGGCTGTACTGCTGACCATGTTTTTCAGCGGCGGGCTTATTCCCAATTACTTGCTTGTAAAGAGCCTGGGGCTGCTCAATTCTCCGTTTGCACTGATATTGCCGGGCGCTATCAGTACATATAACATGATAATTATGCGGTCGGCCTTTGATGCCATTCCAAGTGAGCTGACCGATGCCGTGGAAATTGACGGCGGAAATGATGTGGTTCTTTTGTGGAATATACTGGTTCCTATTACTATCCCTACAATAATGGTATTGGTTTTATACTACCTGGTAGGGCACTGGAATTCCTGGTTCCCTGCAATGATCTATATGTCGGATAAGGAAAGATGGCCGTTGCAGCTGGTTTTAAGAAAAATTCTTATTGAGACAAGCGAGCTGAGCGGAGAAGCGGGCAGTGACGTGCAATCTATAGGAGAGGCGGTCAAATATGCTGTTATAGTGGTTTCCACAATACCTGTCCTGGCCGTTTATCCGCTGATACAAAAGCACTTTGTAAAGGGTGCGATGATAGGCTCGCTGAAGGGCTGAGGGCTAAACAAAGCTGAAAATTTTTGTGGGAGATAGAAAGGAGAAGTTATGAAACTGAAAAATGCTGTTGCTCTTTTTCTTATATTTGCCGTCTTTGTTTTTGTTAATGCGGGTAATATCAGCCTTGCGGAAGAAAATCAAAATTTTATATCACTTGCATATAACAGTTTGGATAAGGTTATAAACATTTCAGGCCGTATAGGAATAACCGCCAATACTTTAACTACATTAACCATTCTTCCGGAATGGGTGGACCCCGGCAGCTTAAGTGATGCTAATTTACCGTCCATGGTGTTTCCCGTGTTAACAAAAAACGAGGGGGCCTTTTATGCACATTTGACCATTCCCGACACATTTGCAAGCGGCAAATACTATGTTTACGCTTCCAATCAGCACGGGAGCGAAGCCGCATATTTTCTGTATGCGGCGGATAACGATATTCTTTATGTACTAAAAGAAGTAAACAAAGGGTCAAGTGAAAAGGGCATTCAAAGTGTCCTGGAGGCTAATTTAAGTAAAATAGCGGCAGAGGAAAGTGTATTCATGCCGGTTAGCGCAGATGCCGCAGCCATTTTGTTTGCCGTTAAGCCCAAGGGAGGCTTTTCGGAACAGGATACAGGCGCCTTTTTATCCTGTGTCAGCCAATGCATAGCTGCCGCCCTTATTAAAAATGATGGGGATATTCTACGGGTAATCAGCACATATGCATATGACTTGAATATTGATATGGCAGTGTTTTTAAAGTATCCGCAAAAAGTACAGGATGAATTTGTCAGGCTCATTAAAGCCGTCGATTTTAAATCAAAAACAATGTCAGAGCTGGTACCCGAAATTGTTGTTCTGTCATTTTTCAGGTCTTCCGAAACCTGGGGGGAAGCAATGCTGAATATTTTAGGGCAAAACACTTCCGGTCAGACAATAAATAATAATTTTGAGGTTTTAAATCCGGATATGTCATACTACAGCCGTATCAAAAACAAAAACAGTGTTTTTCAACAGCTTTTTAATAACAAATCAGCCATTAACAGCTTTAGCGAGTTGAAGAGAAAATTCCAGTATTTTTCCAGGGCGGTATTTGATGAAGAAAGCAAAAATACAATACCGGGAGGCGGTTCACAACCGTCCGGAGGCTCATATTCGGGCGGAGGTGCTTATTCCTACAGCAAGGACGTGGTTAGTTCCGAACCAGTCCATCACTTTACCGATACCGTCGGACATTGGGCGCAAATCAGTATTGACTTTTTGGTAAACAGGTTAATTATCTCCGGTTATCCCGACGGCAGGTTTCTGCCGGATAATAAGGTTTCCCGTGCAGAGTTCCTTAAAATGGTTGTTCTGGCTTTTGATTTGCCGAAAGGGGATTTAAATATAGCCTTTAAAGATGTTTCCGGCGACCATTGGCATGCCGGCTATGTGCAGGCGGCTGTATTTAACAATATTACAAACGGATATACAGACGATGAATTTATGCCTGATGCGTTTATTAAAAGGCAGGATGCCTGTTTAATGATTTACCGTTTCTTGAAAACAAAATATACAATAGAGGCAGCGCCGTCATCTTACCATGATAAGGAAGAAATCTCCGATTATGCCGCAGAGGCGGTAAACGCCATGACCCAGATAAGGATTATAAGCGGCATGGGAAACAACATGTTCGAGCCGCTGTCTTCGCTGACCCGTGCACAAGCCGCCGTTATTATCAGTAATGCGCTGAAGTACATTGAGTCACATTAAGGAAAGGGGCATAGCATGAAAAACAAATATATCTCATTTATTTTATGTATCCTCATAACATTTGTTCCTTTGACCGTTTCGTCAGACGAAATGACCGTTAATGAGGCAGATGAGCATTATGAAATTGCCCATGGCCTTATAAAAGCATTAAACAGTGACTTTTCCATATCCAAAGAGGACGAAAAGGTTACCCGGGCTGAATTCATTAAAAACCTGGTCGGTATTTTAAACGCGGAAATTACTGACGTAACCGGTTTGTATTTTAAAGACATAAACAAAGAAAATCAATATGCTCCATATATTAAGTTTGCTTTAAGTCATGGGTGGGTCAACGGCGGTGAGTATTTTTATCCCGACGATGCCATTACATTGGAACAGGCAGTAAAAATTGGAGTTACCGCTACCGGACATGGTTTTCTTGCTGAAAGCAGGGGAGGCTATCCTGTGGGTTATCTTCAAACGGCCAAGCAAAACTCGTTGATTAAAAATCTGTCAAAAGAAACCTCCGGGTTGTCTGCCCGGGATGCGTGTGTTTTGATCTTCAACATTGTCAATGCCGATATAATGGAGGTTGTGTCATTCGGTGACGATTTAAAGGCCGAAACACGAAAAAACAAGTCGCTTTTATCTTTGTTCTTAAATATTTACAGTGTCAAAGGTGTTCTGTCTGCAAACCAGCATACCAATATGCATGACGGAAGTCATTCCCCCCGCAAGGGTAAGGTGGTAATCGCGAATCAGGAATTTTATACGGACAATGAGCCTGATTTGTTAGGATACAATGTATGGGTGTTTTATAAGGCGGAGAATGACAGGAATACCGTTGTTTATATGTCGCCCTACCGTAATAATGTGGTGAAGATTAACAACCGGCAAATAGCCGATATAGAAAACCTGCACATTACCGCCATAAATTCCGATGTTTCGGAAATTACCCTGGATAATGGCTTTTCTTGTATTTATAACGGAAAAGCAAAGCTGATTTTAGGCAACGAGCTGGAAAGCATTTTAACGGGCGCCAGTTCAAACTTTACCTTCATAGACAATAACAATGACGATATTTATGATGTTTTAGCGGCTGACAGCTTTAAATATACCTATGTTGCCTCGGTGGATACGTTCAGCAATATCATTTATGACAGTTATTCACCGGACAATACCATTGATTTATCCGGCGATGATTGCAGTTACTCTGTTGAATGCATTACAAACGGTGAAATATTTCCGGCTTCGTTATCCGAAATAGTATCCGGTGATATTGTGGCTTTTGCAGCTTCGGACGATAAAAAACTGATAAGGCTTATTATTTGTTATGATTCAATAAAAGGAACGGCTGAGGCTGTCAGCAATCAGGACGGCAAGGTTGAAATAGACGGAAACAGCTACTTTTTAAGTGAATACTTTTCTGAAAATTTTGAATTTAATTTAGCGTACGAAGGCACCTTTTACCTTGGAATCAACAACGAAATCGTAGTCGGCATAACGCCGCAGACCTCAATGCTTTACGGCTGGATTATTGCAATTGAGAAGCAGAAAGGCCTGGACGGAGAATTCCGGGCAAAGCTGTTTTCGCAATCGGGCGCTGTGTCGGTTTATCCATTGGCAAACAGCGTAATTCTGGACGGCACCAAATCAAGCGCCAAGGAAGCAAAGGATTATATTGACACACTGACTGCCGCAGAGGACCGCTTGCTGAAATATAGTGTTGATGAAACGGGGCATATAAAAATAATCGATACGGCGAGCCATAAGATAGGCGACCTGGTTTCCATGAGTGAAAAAACGGCTTTCAATGACAGCTTGGCTCTCCACTTTGCAGGAACGTATAAATACCGTCCTGCGTCCAAAACCTTTGGCGAAGCGTTCAATATTTCGAGAACCTCGTATTATTTTTCAATCCCTTCTGAAAGTGAAAGGGATGACGACGGGCAATATCACCTGCTGAAGCAAAGCTACTATGAAAATGACAAGAGTTATACGGTTTATGCCTATGATGTGGATTTGGGCGGATGTGCAAAAGTTGTCCTTCTTGTAGGGGTCGGCGGCGAAACGGCATATAACAGCAGTCAGCGGGGAATTGTGGAGAAAATAACATATGCTCTTGATGAAGACGGAAACAGCACAAAAGCGCTGCACATCTGGAGCAATTATAGTTATTTAAAAATTTACGCCGATAAATCTGCAGTCTACACTACCGACATTGACGAAATAAAACCGGGGGATATCATTCATTACACAACGAATTCAAGAAACACCATTACCGATATTTTAAAAGCCTTTGACTTTCAAAACTATGTCGTTGACGCAAGTTATATTACCAAGGATGGGAAGACCGAGTATAATATCGGGTATGCGTACAGCCAGTTTAATAACTATATGTATATCTTCGACCCCGATTTTACAAACCGGCGAAAGCCGAAGGTTCCTGCGGCAATTGATTATACAACGGTTAAGAACATTAATATTGACAGCAGCAAGATTGTTTTTGTAAATGCTGTCCGCTCGTCCGACGGTTCCGAAATCATACGGGTTTCAGTCCGCAGTGAACCTATATCAAACATTGTCACCTACTTATCGGGAGGCAGCAAAGCCAATCTTGTGGTTTGTCAAAAGAGCTACTCAACCAATTATATGGCGTATGTGTATCAGATTACATATCAATAAAAGCATCTGTTTTATCAGGATGGAGGATATTTTATGTTAAACATGTTCAGAGTGAGGATATGGCCGAAAGCCGTTTCGCTACTGCTTGGCTTCTCTTTATTGGTTCTGCATGTAAATGCGGCCGGTGAACCCGTCTTCTTTTTACGGCAGGATTTTAACAGCTATTTGACAAATGCGTCTCCGGAAGGAAAAACATCAGGCAGTGTGTATGTTTTAGAGGAGGAAAGCCAACAAAACAAATACTTGGCGATTAATACCGATAATTCATTAGCCTCGTGGAGCCAGTCTATAGACAACAACAGCGGTGTACTTGTGGTGTCTATGGATATAAAAGCAGGGCCGGTTATTCCTTCGGGTGAGATTATAGTGCTGGACAGAGGCGGAAAACAATTTGCACCTGTCAAATTTGATGCGGGGGGCAGTCTTCTGACCTTTGACGGAAAAGAAATAGGCGGGCTTATAAGAAATAAATTCAGCACTGTTTCCTTGGTGCTTGATGTCGGCACAAGGAGATTCAGCGTTTATATCAATCAGGTGCTTAGACTGGACCGGTGGTATGTGAAAGCGAACTTCCCTGCGGCAATAGGAGGGATAGGCATTTCGTGCTTCAGTGAAGACAAGGCTGAAATCAATCTGGATAATGTCTATGCATACAGCGGTACAAAGCCCATACCTTCATCGTCATTGCCCAAAGGTGTGTATAATAACGGATCCACTGTGATGGCATCGGAAAGTGCCGGCGATGAGGACGTCGGGGACGCTATTTTTGTGCTGACAAACTTCGATGAGGGCTTTGGGCAGCTGGGAAGCAGATTCCAGGCATACCCGTATACCAACAGCATAGAGACAGTTTATGATACAAGAAGCGACAACAGCTATGTGGAGTTTCTGAAAAATACCTCCGGCGATTGTCTGGCCCAGATTTTCTTATCAGATAAAGGAGAGAACTATGTTGTAATGCAGTTTGACCTTAAGTTTGAAAGGTTTGCCGATATATCTTTTATCGGAATAGATACCGCTAATAATCGCGCCACCCTGTTAGCTACCCAGTCGGACGGAAGATTAAGTGCAAACACCATCAATTTGGGCGAACTGACCAGGCGCCAATGGGCTAATATTGCTGTTGTCATAGATACAAGAAGCAAAACCTGCGATTATTATGTCAATAAGGATTTAATGGGGCAAAAAGTGGCTTTGCAGAACCCGGACCTGCAAAACGTTAAAAGCCTGCAGATTTCCTTGGGGGCCGGAGACGCAGAAAAGAGCATGATGTTGGATAATTTGGCTGTTTACCAAGGGAAAACCCTTAAGAATATGGAAGCCATGCTAAAGGGAGAGGTTGACGAATCTATCAGTATCATTAACCTTCGTGAAAAAGAAGCCAAGAATGCATTGAACGGATTCAGGGCTGTTCAGCTCCGGGAAGGCGGCTACCTGTATGACGGAAAAGAACGGCATATGGTTGAGCACACTCCGTATTACGAACAGGATACCCTGATGATAAGTAATGACGATGCAAAGAAAATTTTCCACGCTTCGATTGATACTTCAAACAGCATCAGCAAAGACGGGGTCGGCTATGCCGATTTGAAAGCCCTTTCGGAAAAAGAAAACAAAGTGGTTACCGTAACAGATATAGGTGTGGCTTTCGTTGGTGATAAAGCTTTTGAATCGGATGAAAAAACATTGATTTTTATTAATAATTATTTGCTTTATAACAGACCGGAAAAGCAAGAGCTTATTTCGTTGTTTCAAGATGCTCGTCCAAGAATCATACTTAATGAGGAAAAGCTGAATGAAATCAAGAAGCAATATCAGGTTAATGATTATATGAAAAAGTGGGGAAACGATGTAATAGCGGCTGCCGACATGCTTATGTCATTGCCCGGCGTGGTTTATGCCAAGTCGGATGGATTGCGGTTATTGCCTGTAAGCCAGGAAGCATTTAAAAGAATTTCTAATTTTGCCATGGCTTTTCATTTGACAAATGACTCAAAATATGCGGAGCGCGCATGGATTGAACTGGAAGCGGTATGCACAGGCTTTCCTGACTGGAACCAGGGCGTTCATACTTTGGATTCGGCTGAGATGACAAAAGCCGTAGCTGTCGGGTATGACTGGCTGTATGACCAGTGGTCGGAGGACCAAAGGGAAACCATGAGAAAGGCATTGAATGATTACTCATTAATATACTCATATCAATCCTATCATGGCGCGCGCCGTGTTGACTATGGATGGGCAACCGCGAACAATAACTGGAATGCATTGTGCAACGGGGGTGTTATAATAGGTGCGGCTGCTTTGTTTGAAACCAATCCGGAGCTCTATTCCGACATCATAAAGGAAGCGCTTCGCGGACATGAAAATGTTTTAAACGAGTTTTATCCTGACGGAGCATGGCAGGAAGGGGTTGGCTACTGGGCCGGCACCGTTGAGCCTTTGGCATATACCATTGATGCGCTGGAAAATACCTTCGGAACGGATTTTAATCTTTCAAAAGCGCCCGGCTTCAGCAGAACCGGAGAGTTCCCCATAATCGCGTCGGGAACGAACGGAACGCTGGCTTATCACGATAATGCCGGAACAGCTATGACGCAGCCCGTAACCTTTTGGCTTTCCAATAAATTTGATAATGCCGGTTTATCCGAGGCAAGACTTTTTGATATAAATTATAAAGGCGCCGCAACCTCCATACAGGATTTGCTGTTTTTCAACACTTCATATACCGGTTCAAAGGTTACCATGCCGCTGGACGGTTATTTGAGAGGCGTCGAAGTTGTGGGCATGCGTTCTGACTGGGAAAGCAGCCAGGCCACATATGTGGGCTATCATTCGGGTGTTCTTGTGGGCAACAACTACCATGCCCATATGGATTCAGGCACATTTATAATTGATATGCTTGGTGAACGTTTTGCAACGGAAATGGGCACCGAAAACTACAACTTGCCCGGCATGAGTGACTTGGCCCATGGCAGGTGGCAGTATTATTCAAACCACCCGGAAGGGCACAATTGCCTTATTATTAATCCCAAGCCGGGGGTTTTGCCCATGAATATCAATGCCGTTGACAAGGTGGAAACCCTTGTGTCAAAGCCAAGGGGCGCATACAGCATAACAGGGCTGTCAAACTGTTATGTCAACGAGGCAAACAGCGTAAGACGCGGATTTATGCTGGCGGATGAACGCAGAAGCGTTGTAATTCGTGACGAAATTGATTTGAAGCATAACGATTCGGAGATTTACTGGTTCATGCATACAGACGGTACTGTATCCATTGAGGATGGCCATGCAATTATCGAGAAAAACGGCAAAAAGGTGAAGCTTTCTTATATCACCAATGCGGCTGCGTCGGAAATTACGGTTAAAAAAGCCGTGCAGTTGTTCCCTGACGAATCAGTTGTGGCAACACAAAAAGACTTATCAAAATACAGCAAAGTATCAATCCGGTTAAAAGCAAGCGGAAAGGTCAATCTGACCGTTAAGGTGATACCCTATGACGACCCGAATGCAAACAACCCCATTGACGATTCACCCCTTGATAAGTGGAGTATCCCCGACGGAGAAATCAAGCCGTTGCCGACGCTGACCGGCATCAATGCGGACGGTATGCCAATTGGTGAGTTTAATCCCAACAATGTAAGCTATTCGGCGAAGTATTCGTTTGAAGCACAAACGGCACCTGTTGTTACGGCAACGGCCGACGATTCTTATGAAGTGGTTGTAACACAGGATATAAACACTTTTGACGCGGCAGTCATCAGCGTGTATGACAAGGCGGACAAAGCCCGGTACAGGAATTATTACGTCACCTTTGCAGTGGATATGTCAAGTATTGACAAATATCGCTATCAGCCCGCAAATGTCATGGTAAGCGCAACCCCCGAACCTGCAAATGTGGCCTCCAATGTTTATGATAATAATTTGAACACCCGATGGTCCGCCGAAGGAGACGGCCAATGGCTTGTTATGGACCTGGGAGAAGAAAAGAAAATCAGCTATATAGGAGTTGCTTTCTTTAACGGCGCATCGCGGCAGACAAAATACGAGCTTTTGGTATCCATTGACAATGAAACCTGGACGCCCTTGTTTAACGGTTTGTCCTCCGGCACCACAATTGATATAGAGGTTACCGAAAAATTGGATATATCCGCACGCTATATAAAATTTATCGGATACGGGAACACGGCGAACAAATGGAACAGCATTACGGAGTTTGCGGTTTACGGTCTGAATTAGCCGCAGACGGATGTGGTTCCAAGGACGCAAATCATAAGAGAAGGGGGCATGCGCTAATGGATACTGTGTTTGATTTTGAGTCAAAGGCTTTCAAAATTGTTTCTCTTGCACTGATACTGATAATTTCATGCAGCAGCCTCTCGTTCGCCGTACAATCAGAGCTTATTGTCAGCGACGGGATATATCAGATAGACTATAATAAAGACATAATTTTTGTTCCGAATGATACCGAGCAAAGCATTTTCAAAAGAAATCTGATGACTAACGCAGACAGTATAATGGTGTTTACGGACAGCCGGTTGTCAACGGTCAATACAGGCTATTTAAATGACGGAAACGTTGCGGTTTTTGAAAAGAACGGTTATACAAAGCCGTACACTGTTTACGTCAACAGGCTTACAGCGGTGTATGAGGATTTTGAAAGCAGGCCGATTGGGGATTATGTCAGAAATTCGATGCTTTTTCCATGGAATAATGAAGGCCCCGACAGAAGCGTATCGGTGGTTGAGCAGGACGGAAACAAGGCGGTAAATATAAAGGTCAGGTATGCCGGCGTCGGCGGCACAGACGCTTTCATACAATCCGGCACAATGTGCCTGCTAAATGATATGGCATTAAGCTTTGAGGCTTGCAACTCGGCTTCGGATATGGGCTTTTTGTCGGTGGTGCTAAGGACGGCATCATCTCAGAACATTAACCTGATAAACATTGGCTCGACCGTATCTTATTTGGGAATCAGTTCGGGAGATACAGCCGATGAAGGCCTGGAAAGGTTTTCCGTAAAAATTACGCCGTCAACGGGACGGGTGACTGTTTACAGCAATGGGGAGTTAAAGGCTTCGGCTTCATACGATGATTTTGATTTTGAAAACTGCTATGTCAGGTTTCAAACGTTTGTAAGAAGCCAATCCGGATACCAGGCCGATGTTTTGCTTGATAATATTGAGTTTTATGAAAACAGAAGCTTAAGCTCTGATTTCTTCATTCAAAGAGCAAGGCTTTATAAAACCGGTGCGCAGGTGGGTGGGCTGCACCTTGGTGAAATATCCGTTGGTTTGCCGGTTGACAACATAACAAATCAAACCAAGGAAATGAGCATGGTTGTTGCCCGCTATAGCAACGGACGGCTGCAGGATGTCCGAATTTCCCGCGATGCCGCACTGGCGCCGGATATGCGCAGGGAATTTTCTGAAACCATTTATTTGGATGATATTGACGATAAAAGCAGAATTAAGGTTTATGCCTTCGGCGACCTGCAGAATTTAAAGCCTTATTGCAAAACGACACTGTTTTTATCAGACATTGCGGAGCGCCCCTTCCCGGATGAAATTCAAATGCAATTTGCAAAGCATACAAACAACAATAACATTCATCCGCGTATTTTAGCTGCAAACGACGATTTCCGGCGCATTGACGCTCTGCGCGGCACTGATCCGGTCATGGCTGGCTGGTACGGTGATCTGACAGCGGCAGCCGATCGTATATTGGCTCATTCCATTGACGACATGACAATATATAACACGCCCGAAAAATCCTATTACATCAGGTATGAGAAAAGCGACGGCATCAGACTGCTGCCAATGAGCCAAAAGGTTTTGCAGTTTGTTGAAATCCTCGGGATGGCGTACCGGCTGACAAATGAACCACAATATGCAAACAGAGTCTGGGAAATTCTGCAGCGGGCAGGGATTGATTGTCCGGACAAGACAAAACAGTTCCCGGACTGGAACCCGCCGCACTTTTTAGACGTTGGTGAAATGACGGCTGCTTTTGCCATTGGCTATGACTGGTGTTTCAATTATTTTGACGATGACCAAAGGGAATACATTGAACAGTCCATCATACAATTTGGTCTTAACCCCGGCCTGAACGCTTATCAGAATAATGAATGGTGGCTGAAAACAAAAAGCAATTGGAACCCGACCTGTAACGGCGGTCTTATGATGGGCGCTTTGGCCATAATAGACAAATATCCGCAAGTATGTGCCGAAATTGTTTCTAAGGCAATTGAAAATATTTCGTATTCAATTAAAGCGTGTTATCCGGACGGCGACTGGTATGAAGGCCCGACCTATGGTATGGCAACGGTAAAGAGCATTGCACTTTCAATTGATACATTAAAAACGTCGCTTGGCAAAGCCTATGGTCTTACAACACTGCAAGGCTTTGATAATATATCGGATTATTTTATCGCAGTTGACGGGCCTGTATCCATTCACAATTACGGTGACAGTGGTGAAACCCATCTAAAGGATTCCGCCATGCTGTGGCTTGCCAAAACTTTTAATAACAATAACATTGCCACACAGTTTATGAATCGCGTAAGCGAGGGAACGCCGCGGGCTATGCTATGGTATGAACCACGCTTTACATCAGGACTTCTAACAGACTTAAACCGCGATTCATATTTCGGCGGCGGTGAACTTGTAACCATGCGAAATGAGTGGAACAATGACAAAAGCCTGTGGCTGTCGCTTTTTGGGGGCACAACAACGTCATCACAGCATAGTCATTTGGATTGCGGCTCGTTCGTTCTTGACTGGAACGGCTATCGCTGGGCAAATGATTTGGGAGCGGATAATTACAACCTGCCCGGATATCAGTTTAACGCTTATCGTACCCGAGCCGAAGGTCATAACACCTTAGTTATTAACCCAGACGGCGGCAACGACCAGGAAACCTACCACAACACGCCTGTAACCGAAATGAATTTAAATTGTGACACACCATATGCAATCACAGATTTAACCGATGCCTATAAATCAAAGGCAGCATCTGTCAGGCGCGGGTTTATGCTTGATGACAACAGAAGGTCAATTGTCATACGGGATGAAATAGACTTAAAAACGGACAACTCAGACATTTACTGGTTTATGCATACCAAGGCCGTATTTGACCAGGTAGAAGGCTTTGGCGGCGGCTTTGATGAAGCCATTACATTGGATGACGCCGGCAATATTGTGCAAGGCCGTCAGAATTACGAAACCGTTCCCGGTGAATGCTTAAAGTCCATACATGATAAATCACTGCGCTTGTATTCAAACGGCGGTAGCTACGAAAGAGACGGCGACCTGTTTGTTTACAAGGATATCAGCGGGCAGCAGGCTTCACCCGACGGGTATTCCCACCTTTCCTTTGAGTATCTGGCAGAAAACTTAATGTCGGGAACAACCATTCAAATCGGAGTAAATTACAAACAGAACCATGCCGCGGGCAGCGGTTATACGGACAACTTGGCCTTCGACATAAAAAACGGCAAAATGTCAATATTCGGCGTTTCATACGGCAGCTCCACATATCCCGCATACAGGCCTATGCAATGGAACAAAATCGACTTGTTTTTCAAGGGCGGCGATAACCTTGTTTATGTGTATGTAAACGGCGAGCTGCTAAACAGCGGCGGTACTGCCTGGAACTCAAGCGGAAAATTATTTGATACACTTTGCGGACTTCGCATTGAACATAATTTATATAGCGCCAATAATGAATACTACAAATCAGCAATACAGTTTGACAACATTAATGTTGAAAATGTAAGTGCGCTGCCTGCTTCTGTGAATTACACGTACAAAGGAGAAACCCTTAGCTTTGATGACGGTATAACGTCGCAATCAATAGCAGACGGCAGATACAATGTTACTGACACAGAGGGCAATTTGGTTAGAAGGTTCCAATGGACGGGCAAGCCGGCCGTAAGGTTTTGGAACCCGGAGTATAACGCCTTTGAATCGGGAGTTTTCGGCAAGCCGGCATGGGACCAAAGCCTGCACGGTGTATACAGCAGTTTTAATCAGGGGCTGCAATACAATACCGGAGTAACCTTAAATCCGGGTGATGTCGGTAAATTTACCGTGATGTTTGCCAACAGAACAAACTATGGCACCAGGGTTGAAGCCAGAAGCAGTTCGTTCTCGGGTAAAACGGTAGATAACACATTTATTATTGAAATCCCCAACAACTATGAAAACATCAGGTTTTTCGGAGTGGATTCAGGTGTGCCGTGGGAGCGGTTCAGATGGTATAGGTTCGATTTGGTGTTTAAGGTGGGGGACGGCATAAGCACTTATACAACTGTTGATTGTTACATAGATGGAAATAAGGTGCTTTCGGATGTAATATGGAAGCCGGCGGATAGTTCATATGATGCACTGTCCTATATAGGTGATTTGCATTGGCTGACCAATGCGAACAGAAATTATTATTTGGACGACCTTGCTTTTTATAAAATTGAAAATGAATTTCTTGACAACCAAATCATTTTGGCGCAGGGTGACAGCAGAATAAAACTGGAATTCTTAACAGACGCAGACCAGAGTGAGCTTTCTGTTGTTCCTGCCGTGCCTTTCGATACATCACCGGCAGTTCCGGGACAAAATAAAAACAAAGATTTCAAAAAGATTCAGATTCATTTAAGGGGAAGCGGAAGGGTTAATTTAGCAGTTAAAATAACACCTTTGGATAACGGCGAATACAGCAGTATAAGCGATATACCCTTAGAAGAATGGAGGGACATTGAATGAAAAAACTCAGCATAATTATGGTATCCGTTTTACTTCTGAGCTTTACAACAGCATATTCGGATGGTTTTTTTCAGGATTACAAAAACGTTCAAAACATAAGCGGAAGTGTGCATACGGTGGGGAAATCGGAGGTGGTTTACTCCGATGAGCAAAAAGCGGTTGTGCTAAAGGCTGCTGTCCAAGACAACAGCGACAGCCCCGCTGCATACTGGGCCATGCCCGAAATGGATATTGACCCGCAAAGGGAGCATATTTATGTTTCGTACTCCTTTAAAATATCCGCTACCGAGAATTTAACCGCAAACCGGTATTTAAAGCTGGTATGGGGGGATAACGGTGATTTGGCAGGAGCGTCAAATGCAAGCTTGATAAACATAGCAAGAAATGCGGTTCGCGTAGGCTCCAACGTATATCCGAGGGTGCTTGTAAACAGCGGGACCCCTTATCGGGTGTCCGCAAAAATAAATTTGCAAAGCAAAAAGATAACGGTTTATATAGACGGTGAGCTGGTGGCTGAAAATATCGACTTTTCGGCAGATAACATGGATATAAGCTCCTTAAGAATGATGTTCCATAATTATTATACCAAAACAGCCTTTGACAGCTATTCCGATATGTACATTTACGACTTTTCCGCCACCACAGGCGATACATTAAATGTTACTTCAAGCTTGGGGGAAGGTGATCACAACCTTGTTACTGTTGAATCCCTGACAAACGGTATTAATTTAAACTTTTCCACTCCGCTGATTTCGGCACCTGCCGTCACAATGACAGTTTGTGATTTAAACGGGGAAAATGAAACGGATTTCCCGATAGACTTTGAGTTCAATGGCTTTGGCGGAACAATCAGAAAAAAAGATGTTGAGTTTGACCATATGAAGCTGTATAAAATTACCGTTGCAGGTGTAATAACCTTTTCCGGGAATGCCGCGCCGGTTCAACTGAGCTTTGCAACGTTAGACGACGGCTATGTGCCAACAACCATAGCATTTTCAAATCCGGCAGACGGCGCGGTTGCCCGCCCGGGTAAAAATGTTACGCTTAGCGTCAACATAACACAGGGCAGCAGCAGGTTTGTGAGCCTGAGTTATTATGTAAACGGCGAACTGTTATCAACCCTTTATGAGCCCTCTGAATATATATGGACAACACCTTCAAGGGCAGGCGCTTATGTTTTAAAGGCAGTTGTTCTTGATGAAGCAAATGTTGCTGCCGGTGCGGAAATAACTGTTGAAGTCATAGAAAACATTCCGCCGGCGGTTGAGATTTCAGACATAGGGAACATGGTGGTCAGAAATGAGGTTGGTGAGCTTTCAATAAGCGCGGATGATGCTGACGGTTATGTTGAAAGAATAGAAATATATGCAAATGATGAACTGGCTGAAACGGTATATGCAGAAAGTGCGGTTTTGCCTCTTTCCGAGTTACCGCTTGGGGACAATAGCGTTATTGTAAAAGCATACGACAACGAAGGGGCCGTAACAACAAGCGAAGCTATATTCAAGCTTATTGTTTCGGGCACAAACGAAATGCTGCGTGTCAATTTTGAAGGCTTTAAAGAAAATGCAACAATTCCAGGCTGTACCATAAAAAAAGACTTCAGCTATGCAAGACCTGTAGTCTTGGATGACGAGCACGGTACCAGTATTGCTTTTGGGACAACGGAGGAATTGGCATCTCATGGCACTATAGATGCCTATATAGATTTTCTTTTTGCCTATGGCGTTTCAAGTGCCGTGCTGGAGTTTGAAGCGTATGTGGAAGAAAGCACATACTGTGACATTCTGACGCGCGGAAGCGATACAACCGGCGGACTTCAGCAAGAGTGGTCTCATTTAATAGGCTACGAAGGCGAGTTGGTTTTAACAAACGGTACTGAAAAGACAAGAATTCCCATGACCAATTTTGAATGGCATAAATTCAAGTATGTTGTAAGTGCGATAACACATACCTATTCGTTTTACCTTGACGATGTTTTGGTTGCCGAGAATTATAAATTAGCCAATGATAAATATGTTACTTTTAACAGGCAATTCCGCTTAAATATGAAAGCACTGCCGGCAAAATACGAAAAGGTGGTCTTGGATAACGTAGTTCTTAAAGAGCTTTACTACATGCCGTATTTCGTTTCAGTCAAGGATTCACAAGGAAGCCCGTCTTTAATAGATTACACAAGTGATTATATTGAAGTCGAAATGAGCGCCAGTCTTCAAAACGCGACAGCGGATAACTTTGAGTTGTTTAACAACAATGGCGCTGTAGAAATTGAAAAGGTGGAGGTGGACAGTGTTGACGCAAACAAATTATATATATATGTGAAAGGGGGATTATTATCGTCGGCAGATTACACATTGGTGATGAAGGCAGGCACTGCGACAATATATGGTACCATGGAAAGCGACACTGTTATAAGATTTGGCACAACATCAAGGGATTTTGACGTTTTATCCGGTGGTTTCGGCAAGGCAGGGAAGATTTCATTTAATGCCACAATGCAGAACATGACGTATGAAGACAGGAACTTTACTGTGGTGCTTGCAGTTTATCGCAGCGGTGTATTTGAAAAAGTCTATTCTTTAAGCGGGGAGTTGGCAGCCGGGGAAACCCAGACATTTACTTTGACGGCGGATGAGTGGCAGAGCAATGATTACGAGGCGTATGCCTTCGTTATTAACAATTGGAAAGAGAGAATACCCATTTCCGACAAACTATTCTACAGCAAAAATAAATAAGAAAGGATGAAAAAAATGAAAAAACGTATTTCTCTTTTGTTGACCGTGTTAATTGTTTTACAAGCAGCAGGCTTCGTGGCAGTTCAGGCGGATGAAGTGTATTTAAACGAAGGGTTTGACAACGGATTTGTTTTTGACACCGTAGGCGAGGCCAACGATTATCAAAATTACCAGATTGTTGCGGGGGAATTTTTAAAGCCTAAAGGGGATAAGTCCCTTCGTTTGTATTCAAAGGGCGGGAATTATCAAAGAGAAGGCAACCTGTACGCTGTCAAAAACATTGATGCGCAAAATGCGGCATCAAACGAGTACGTTCACCTTTCCTTTGAATATCTTACAGAAGACTTAATGTCGGGAACTTATATTCAAATCAGGGTGAATTATACAAAAGACGGTGCCGGTGGCTCGGGCTACACAGATAAATTTCCCTTTGATATCAAAAACAAAAACATGTCCATATTCGGAGGCTCCGCCAACTCAACATACAGACCGGGACAATGGAATAAGGTTGATTTATACTTTGAGGGCGAAAGCAGCATGGTATATGTCTATGTAAACGGACAAATGCAGGGCGGCGGCGGAATTGAATGGAATACAGATGCCAAGCTGTTTACCTCCGTAAACGCATTGCGTATTACCCATCTTTTATCAAAAACCGGTGATGAATATAATAAATCGGCTATACAGTTTGATAATATAATTGTTGAAAAGGTTTCCTCTTTGCCGTCATCAGTTGACTATGCATACATGGGCGAAGTAATAAACTTTGACGATGGTATAGACAGTACTCTTATGACTGACGGCAGATATAATGTTTTTGGTATGGAAGGCAATTTAGTAAGACGATTTGAATGGACGGGCAGACCTGCCGTAAGATTTTGGAGTGAGGCCCTTAATACTTTTGAATCCGGAGTTTATGGCAAACCGGCATGGGATCAAAGCTTGTTTGGTGAATATACCGCCAGTAACCAAGGTCTGCAGTATAATACGGGGGCAGCATTAAAAGCGGGTGATATCGGGCATTTAACAATGATGTTTGCTAATCGTACAAACTATTCATTCAGACTTGATTCCAAATTATTTAAATTCAATGATACAGCACAGGAGGGAACGGCATATTTCGTCGAATTTCCCAACAACTATGCCAATATTAAGTTTTTCACACTGGATTCAGGTGTGGCATGGGAGCAATACAGATGGTATAAGCTCGACTGGATATTTAAAGTCGGAGACGGCGCAACCACCTATACACATGTGGACTGTTATATAGACGGGGTTAAGGTTATTTCGGACTACGAATGGAAGCCGGCGGGCGGCTCGTATGACGTTTTGACTTATATCGGTGATTTGTATTTTCTTGCCGCTGCTAACAGAAAATACTATATAGACGACATTGCTTTTGGAGTTTATAATAGCGATAACTATTACAATCCGGCAGTAACGCCGCAGCTTTCATCATCGGACTCTGTGCTAAGCGGGCTTATTGACAACGGCGCAAGGGCAATTGTGCCTATTCCGGACAGCTATACCGTAGAAGATTTTATGGCGGCAATAGACAGCCCTGAAAACATCAAGGTTTATGATGCAAATGGCAACCGGGTGACAACGGGCAGAATATCAGGCTGCACGGTTGCCCTTTCAAATGGTTTCGGCGGCGCTTATTATTACAGTGTTTCAGACCATTTGGTATATAGAGAAGTAACCTTTGATACAGTTACTTCGCCGGCACCATGGGAATACTTTAGCACAGGGAGCACTTTCCCCAACAGTTGGGTTGAGACATTAGGCGGCAAAGGCGGCAAGAACTTAGCGGATAAAGCCGGGTTCTTGTTCACCAGCGGAAGAGATTCTGTTACGCAGGAAGAAATTGCTGTAGATGATACTACCGCTCCAAGGGCGGACTGGATTGTGGGCAGCACTGACAAGAACTTAACAGATGGCGCAAGAGGCGTAGTCACGTTGGAGGCCAGCATAATGCCCAATATGCAATACGGAGATGGGCGCAGTTATTACAGAATCGGTACTAATGGAGCCAGTGCGGGAAACCTTACAATTATTGCAACCTTCTCTGCCGACGGTACCCTTAGTATATTAGGCAATAAACTGACATGGGAGCCTTACCGTTGGTATAAGATTGCCGTTACATTTAGAAGCGGCAGCAACAAGATAGACGCATATCTGAATGGGAAGCTGATTGCAGAGCAATATGAATTGGCGAGCAATGTTGATTTTGTTGCAAGAAACCGCATCGACCTTTATAATGCTACAGGGCATGACGCTTCACTGGGCATAGATAATTTAAGGATTTCCTATGGCGAATATAAAACCGAGCTTGATGAAGTTCTTTTAACAAGCACAAACTTTAACGTTAATAATAACAGACGCCGAATTTACATACCTTATGTTGACCTTTACGAGGTAAACGACTTGTTAAGTGATTTAAAAGGCTCTAATTTAATAAAAGTTTACACAGACGGTACTATGACGGAAGAGGCAACTGGGCTGGAAAGCGGATGCGTCGTTGTTGCACAGTCAATGAGCGGCGAAACATTTGCATACTATACAATTGTTGACGCAATGTTTGCAGAAACTGTTGTGGAACCGCAATTGTTTAAACTACAGGGGGTTGAAATTGCACCTTCTGGTAATGTTGATCTTGGCGTATATACTTTGACAATTCCATATGAAAAGTTCAACTCAGACACTGAAACCATAAGAACTATTTTAGCTTTATATGATAAGGCAACCGGTAAATTGCTCGACGTAGATACTTCTGATACTAACTTAGAAATAGGTAAAGGTGAAACTCTCCCTGTTAGTATTGAGGTGGAAAACACAGGGGTTATACTAAAAGGTATGGCATGGGACGGTAAAATGAAGCCATTGATTCCAGCCGCTGTGTTTGGAGAAGATTGATTTGTCTTTATCAAGTAAAACGGTGTTTTATAAACACCGTTTTACTTGATCTGCTACAGAAACAACATTGAAAGGGTAGAAAAAATGCAATATAAAATAGAAGGCGAATTAACTTCTGGTTTTTCTGTTATTTATAAAACAGTTAATAATCTGGAACTACCTATGCGAATCTATATGCCTGAAGAAAAAAAGGCTAATGGTCGAACAGTAATAAATATTCATGGCGGAGGTTGGCGAGGAATAACCAAAAATGAAAAATGGAATGGCAGTTATATGAAATATCAGGCAGATTATTTTTCGAAGCTTGGTTTTGTGGGTATAGAATTCTCATACAGATCGATTGAATTAGAGAATACAAAAATTTTTGACATTATTGATGATTGCATTGATGCAATGAAATATATAAAAAAATTAAAATATGGGAATAAAGAGATAATTGTTTGTGGAGATTCTGCTGGGGGGCATTTGGCAATAGAGCTTGCATTTGCTATGGATAGTTCATTGCGTCCTCAAAAAGTAGTAGCATGTAATCCGGTTGTAGATTGTACTTGCGAGAAATGGAGCTATATTGAAAAAGATATTTATAAAAGAAGACTCATATCACCAATGTATAATATGCAACCCAAAGTGATACACCGTAAAGCGCACCGTTTTCACTTCCATAGCCACAGGTAACTCGGTAAGAAAATTTGAAAGTGCGGTTTAAACGTTCAACTATCTGCTTTACCCAACGGAATTCGGTTGATACTGCATCATCATTCGTAAGACCGATAACTTGCGTTACATCAACTTCCCAACCTTTTTGAAGCTTGCACTGTTGGGCGGCAAGTGGATATGCACTGTAACCATCTGCAATAAATCTTAATGCTTTACCGGGAAACTCTTTAAACTTTTCAAAAGCCATACGCATAGCTAAGATGCAAGGACCGACTGCACGAGTGTCTGAAACCTGATATCCAAGGATGGATTTCTTGCATGCATCCATAACAAGCCAGACATAATGCCTGATACCTTTAACTTTGATATAGGTTTCGTCAGCAGAAAGGATATTGGATGGCTTGTAGTCGTATGTATCTGTGAATGGCTTGATAATAGCAGCGGCTGTCATTGCATAGTTTGCAACCATAGTATGTGAGATGTTTATGCCGTGAACTTCTGCCAAAGCATGCGCAGTCTGCCTTGTAGA
>LVAX01000101.1:766-7022 GCA_001604215.1 Clostridiales bacterium Firm_18 | reverse complement strand
GAACGTGTTTGGTTTCATCGATCGCAGTCTTCAACAAGGAATTCATGTCTCCCATAAGTCGACACCTCCATCATAGATAGTACTAATTTTTTAAATATCGTTATTGTTATTAATATTGATATTATACGAGAAAACAAAAAATTCAGACCTATTTCTGTGGATTTTGTGGACAGGGTACACGGTACCGGTTTTCTCGAAATCAGGCCCTGGAGGCCCCTTTCAGCGATTCCTGTGGACGATGTGGATTTCTTAACTGGTACCGATGGTTCTCTCCCGGATGCTTTCTCGCCATCTCGGCTATCCTCTCGAGTTCCGTTCCCATGCAGCTTCCACCTCCTGTGTGGTACATGTCGCCTTCTTGAGGTCTCCATTGCGTCATCGCCTTCCCTCCATCGGCATTACCCGACTTCACTGGTACTATTCGATGATCCGACTTCCCGCCTCCCGTTTGACTCCCTCACCTATTCGGCTTGTCGGTCATACTCCATTCACTGAAGAGGACGCGGGACCTCCCGAGTTACCGCTTCATACCCATGTCAAGCATGCCAAGGCCTACGACCCCGGAGAAATCCCTTCGACCTTGCCAAACCGGTTTCAGGATGTTGCCTTCTGGTCAGTCAAAACCATCGGCTTCCCCATTGGGTATTTCGGGGCTCAACACCTTCAGCTATTGCTTTCGGCCTGCTTGCTCCTCTGCCTACGCTTAAAGAAACCGGTCGCCCGATTCCCTCCAAGGCTGAGTACCGGTGGCTGACTAAGCCTTTCCGGACGGGATTCACACCCGCTGTATGTTTAAGCGACCTATGCTCGGCCGCACTAACTGGTACCGATAGTTCACTGGACTACTTTTAAGGCAGATAAGAAATCTTGAAATGATCCTTGGGCTTTCATCATCGCAGCATTTATACTCGAGAATGAGACTCCGAGACGGAATCTTGATTGATTATCTGAACTACGGTTTTGTATCTCAATAAATATTTGCTTCTCCAAAAGCACAGGGAGTATTTCGTCTTGAAATAAAAGATATCGATCTCCAGCCTTTTTTCGTATAACACTGTCGCTAATGTGTGTGCTTCGCATAAAATATCTAAGAATTTTTTCAAAGCACTCCAATTTTTCATCCTTAACAGGCACAATAGCTATTGTACTTGGTGTAAATTCTTCTTCTTTTACGTATCCTTCCTCTTTAAGTAATGCACTTATCTCTTCAGGATTCCATAACGACACTTGGGTTTCGGTCATAATGGAATGAACTTTTGAATCTTGTAGACTTGAGTTTATCCATTGGAGTCGTTTTTCATCACTTTCAAGAGAGAAACAGAGATTCTCGAAAACACAATCTTTAAATATGCAATTTTCAAATTTACTATTTGTTACTGAAGTTCTTGCAAAGTAACAATTCTTGAAGTAAATATTTTTTAATCTCCTTGAGCGTAAGGCATTAATTGGGAATTGTAAGTTTTTTAACTCAGAATTCTGAAAATCTACATCATTGAGTAGCCGGATAATAATATTACTAGTATTCTCCTGCGTAAATGAAGTTTTTTCATCAAAAGAACAAAAGTTGACAAGTAATTTAATAGTCGCAATGATATGGTCTCCAAATTCTTGTTTTAGAAACTCTACTATACTATGCACTACTTCGATTGGAAGAATTCGCAATCTAAGAATATTTCTCAAGTCAAGATAAGAATTACCTTCATTATATTCAGTGATTAGTCTTGCAATAGCAAATCCAAGAAAAAACATCCTAAAGGATTCATGCTCAAAAGAATATTGCAAAGCAGATTGTGAAAAGCTAGTACTCCTTACAATTAAAGCATGTGAAGGCAACCTTGCAATAATTTCTTTAACTTGATTCGGCTGCATAAAATGAGTCTCACCAAAATACTCAGCAATAAATGATAAAGTCGAAAGTTCAACAGAATCCTTTTGAGACTCCCACATCATTTGAGCAACACTTGACAATAATTCAAAATGTTCAATCTGTGTAAGTAAGGGAGACTCGATTCTATCCATTCCTCCTCTATCAATCCATTTCTCATCACTCTCCCGCTTTATAATTGATTCAATAAACGCTCTAAGGAAATTAGTATTGGCACTCTGTATTTTTGTAACAAAGTCGTCCTGGCTATCCGGAGTCATGCAAATTTCTAATAATTTCTTTACAAAAACAGGGCGGGTTAATATTGGATGTTCTGAGTTATTATCTAAAGCTAATAATAGACGCTCATACAGGCTATTAGGGTTATTTACTAAACAAAGAGTTGCAAAGTTAACAAATTGGTCTTTATTCCAACGTTGTATATCAAATTTATCAAAGACAACATCATTTTGACGAAGCTTATCAATGATTATCTCTTTAATCTTAATATTGTCAAAATCGAAATAAGCCTTCCTTGCCGCTATAACCATGGTTCCTGATGAATCTAAAACTTCAACAAGATTACTCATCGCTGTAAAAGCTTCTTTAGTTGATGATTCCACAAACATTTCTTCGAATCCATCAAAAGCAGGTACAATGAGCCCCATTTTAACTAACTCAATAAAGGAGTTATAATATAGATATTGAAATCGGTATTTATTTTGCAAAACTCCAATGGTGATATCATCAAACCGCATAAAAGGCCTTCCCCCTAATTGAATAGGTAGCAGTAGCCAATTTGCTTCTCCTCTTCGATATTTATTCGCTTGGTCAATTGCTAATTTTGAAAGTAAAGTTGATTTCCCCTCGCCTGCGTTACTGACCAGATACAATATGTGGGTCTGAAATGAAGTCTGTTTCTGGTCAATATAATCTCGTAGTTCATTCAGTCCATTATTCTCTGATAACTTCTCAGTAGAATTAATATTTAGAATTACAGAAGGAGGAATAAAATTCTTCGGTTCTTCAATCAATTCAGAAATTCTTGACGCTAATAAATCCAAATGTGCTAACTTATTAATGACCCACTTGTCAGCTGGCATATATTCCGTTTCATGTTGTTCTTTAACTAGAAGCGATCCTCCTGTTTTCTGGGTAGATAGCAAATACCCATTACCGCCAACCGAAAAACAGATTTGGTCATCATCTTTGGTAATTGAATCACCTGGATCAACAAATGTATTTAGTAGCCTAATGAAATCAGAATTATTAATCATAGGACCTCCCAAATCTTACATGATGGAATAACCCCAACATTATGTCTGTTACTTCTCTTTGCGGGTAAAACTAATGAAACATTAGCATTTTTTGATGCACTAACAAAAACAAGTGGAGGAACTAGATCATCGTCTCCACTCACTACAATCACATGATAGTAGGTTGGGTTTACTATAGCAGAATCAATTAAGTCACATGTTAGTAATGTATCAACCATTTTTTGTTCTGATTTATAAATGATAGGAGAATCTTCTAAATACTTTGGACAGTTCTGATGGGGACATGAACCTTTACTAATCACATCAATTATTTTTGGTATGAGGCTTTCATCGTAGCTACAATTCTTAACACAGTTAGAAAATCGAATTCCTCGGATGTGATTTGTTCTTTTACGAAATGTACTCCAGAAATCCTTTTCTGGAAATCGTAATAATGAATGTGCTAGAGAAACTGAAAAATAGTATTTATATTTAATATTCTTATTAAACAATGAGCCAATAATCGACTGATCATATTTTAACCCTAATTCAATAGCCTCATTTGTCAGTTGATCAGCTTCATACCACCCCCCGTACAATCTTACATATCCTTTGATAAATATATCACTAAGGTCATAACTAATGATAAATTGAGAAAGAATTTTTTCTAAATATAGTTGAAAATTTTCTTTTTGAGATTTATTTAAATTATCGAAATCTACAAGAAGTAAAATACTAATCATAAAGTTCCTTTCTGATCTCTATATTGAATCACTCACTCCACCCTCACCCCATCATCAGTATTGCAGAAATGAACGGAGAACAGGTCCTTGTACTGGGGGAACTGCTCTAGGTATTCTCTGGTCACCTGTTCTTCTATCTCCTTCTTATAAGCAGGATCTATAAGAGCCATGCAGCATCCCTTGAAGCCTGCTCCACTGAACCTGCAGCCATAAATGCCCTGTACATGCTCTGTTATCTCATAGATGGCCCTGAGCTCGGGAGATCCTGTCTCCCATGCATGGATGGAACTGTACCCTGAAGCAAACACGAGCTTTCCGAACTCCCTCAGGTCTCCCCTCTTCCATGCCTCTATACCCTTCTGTACCCTGTCCATCTCCGTATAGTAGTGCTGTGCCCTCTTGGCAAATACTTCAGGAAGCCTGTCCCTGTACTCTTCATACACCAAGGGAGGGACATCCCTGAGCCTGGTATCCTTGTACAAACCGTACTCCATACCAGAGAGAGCCTTGAGGCTGTATGCAGCACTCTTGGCCTCATCCACCCTGGTGTTGTATCCACTGCCCAGGACACGGGAGACACCTGAGTAGAAGATTGCTATCTCAAACCTGCCCAGGGTGTCCGGGGCGGGTATGAGTGTGTAGGAATCGTCCTTGGTATCAAGGGCGAGGAGGTGCTGCTTCTTGCACAATACCTCGCACGACTGATCAAGCTTGCCTACGTTGATTCCCACATACCCGTTCTCTGCAAACAATGCTGTCTTGATCAACTCGGAAGGAGTAAGGGTAATATCGTTTGCGAGGCAGAGGGCGTTGAGGTAACAAAGAACCACTGCAGCAGAGGAAGAGAGCCCTCCCACCGGGAGGGTTCCCCTCACCACGCCCTTGATGCCGTTTCTCAGCTGGTACTTCTGCGACAATGCAAAGGCTGCGCCTTTTGCATAGTCCCCCCAGTTGCCCTGCTTCTGTCCGATGTTTCCCAGATCGAAGGAAACATGCTCACCAAAGTTCAGGCTGTCCAGGTTCACCGCACCGTCGGTGGAGATGAGGAACCGGAGGGTAACCCCCTTGTCCAGGGCGAAACCGGTGATGATGCCGTATTGGTGATCGATGTGGGCTCCAAGGGGACAGACCCTATAGGGAGCATAGGAGGTATGGATGTCGGAGCTTTCAGCCCAGGGGTACAGTGTCTTGAAGTGTTTTTCCAAAGTCTGCGGCATGTAAAGTGATTCCTTATTCCTGCATGATACTACAGACTAAAGGCCGATGGTACAAAAATGTGGCAAAACAGAATAGAAACAACAACGCCCGGTCTTGTGTCACCAAAACCGGGCGTTGCAGATGAATCAACGTTATTGCTTGAGAAGACGGGAGCCGTCGAATTCCTCTTTGACCTGCTCGTAGCTTTGCAGGTTTCCTATGTCCCAGCGCTTTCCAGGCATGGGATAGGCATAGACCGGAGTATGGCTGCACAGCCATGCTATGAAGGAGCCGGGGGCGTCGGTGTTGCACCCTGAGTCTATGGCTTTGCGTATAAGGGGAAGGTCCTCCCTCTTGTAGACATAGAAGGGAGGAACTGCCCAGTTGCTCTTGGGCTCTTTGGGTTTCTCTTCCATCAGCAGCACCTTGTCCGAAGTATCGATGGTTGCCACGCCTGTTCTCTGCAGTGCCTCCAAGGATGGTTCATAGTGGCGCATGATGCAGGTGGACTGCTTCTCTGTAAAGAAGGAGACAAAACCGGAGAGGGAGAAATCCAGGAGGTTGTCACCTGCCAGGACGAGCAGGTCCTCGTCGATTTCCTGCTCTTCTATGGCGAAGAGGATGTCCTTAACAGCACCGAGCCTGTTGGAGTTGTCGGTAGAACCGTCATCGAGGATGACCACGGGATGGGAAAGGGAGCAGCTCTCTTTCCAAGCAGTGAAGTGATCATAGAACTTGTGGTTGGAGACAACCACATACTTCCCGATCCCTTCGATGCCATCTACATCAGAGAGGAGCCAGTCAAGGACGGTCCTTCCCTGTACATCCAAGAGGGGCTTGGGAAAGTTCTCGGTCAAAGGATAAAGCCGGGTTGCATAGCCGGCTGCGAGGATGAGGCAGGTCATGAATAGGAAACCTCGTTACAAAGAAGTTGTTGTGGATTTTGTGGACAGGGTACACGGTACCGGTTTCCCCGAAATCAGGCCCTGGAAGCCCCTAATAGCGATTCCTGTGGAATTTGTGGACGTTGTAACTGGTACCGATAGTGGCACAATTCAAAATGCTCGCAGGCTCGAATCATCATGCTCCTAACAACAACTTCGAGACTGAAAATGAAAGCTATCAAGTCAGAAACGTAGTTTTCTTCATTGATAGCTTCCTTCTACTTTGCACGGGAGCCTTAACTTAATGACATT
>LVAX01000101.1:0-741 GCA_001604215.1 Clostridiales bacterium Firm_18 | reverse complement strand
TCATGGGCATAGAATAGAGGGTTTCATGCAGACTTGGCAGAGCGATTTATAGTCCGCTTACACCACAGAATTCCATATCCTGAAAAGACTAGTACCAGGAATGCCGTTAGAAAAATTGATCGTTGCCAAAGAGTCTGAATTTCGAAGTCTCTACCATGCCATAGTTCTTCATACAAATCTTTCTGGCTAACTCTATTCGAGTCATTTCTATTATGAGTTTTTGGTATTTGTTTAGGAATTTTCTTATTCATATATTCCCAATGTAGTTTTTGTGGATTTTTTCCTGGTACTGATATTCATCGTCGAAGCTACCTTCCGGGAATGGCGCACTTTTCTGATCAAAAATCGGAGCGGTTACACTTATAGGGGCCTAAAAGGGCGTTTTTTGTGGAAAATGTGACAATTCTTCCTGGTACCGATAATATTCAAATGCCATCAAATAAAATTAGCAATTGGCTTAGATCCTCTTGGTCAGTGTCCAAATGCTGAAAACCATGTTCTTTATAGAGGTCAATCAATTTCTGGTTGTTATCTACTTCAATTAAGATCGAAGAGCCTCCGACTTTGTTTTGCACTTCAACTAATATTGAAAATATTTCACTAAAAAAATCTGACAAACTAAGGTCTTTGCTTTCGAAGGAATCATTCCTCCCGATTTGCCCAATGAGAAATACATTATAGAGGCTCTTGCAAAATAGCAAAAGCCTGACATTTCCATGCTTCCGGGCTGCCTGAGGCAGC
>LVAX01000100.1 GCA_001604215.1 Clostridiales bacterium Firm_18 | reverse complement strand
GCGCTCCGGCGGAATGAATCCGCCTTCGCTTTCCCTCGCGGGGCGAGATGAGGCGTTCCGGAAAGCGCTACGCGCCGGAACGCTTTTTTAACTTATAGGAAATTGCGCAAAACCCGCGCAATTTCGCGCTCCGGCGGAATAAATCCGCCTCCGCTCACGCTCGCGCGGCGAGCGGTTGCGTTCGGGAAAGCGCTACGCGCCCGAACGCTTTATTTGACTTAAATCAACCGGCTATTGAATTTCGTTAATACTGATTTTTCTTGTATGCTGGGTGTGGAACCATTCTTTTTTGTCTTTATTTATTATACCGACTATTGCGATTGGTACCCAGGTAAGCGTATAAAAAATGTATGTTAAATAGCCCCAAACGGTTCTTTTTGTTGCTTTACGCTCAACAATCAGCACAAGGGGTGTCCAGGCAAATTGAGCTAAAACAACTAAGTTCCAAATACCTTGGGGAATAAAACCCCAAATTACAAGATTGCTTTCAGGATAAGCAGTTTGTATCCATGCCATGATGGTAATTGCCCCCATTGTAATAATTCTGAGCGGCTGCAGCAGATAAAGGGCGCAATCAAGCGGGGCAAGCTTTTTTTCGGCAAATGCTTTTTTAATAAGCCTTTTTACAAACCTGCATGATACATCGGCATGACCTTGCATCCAGCGTATCCTTTGCTTCCAGGACTGGGAAAGAGTCAGTGGTTTCTCATCATAAACAATTGCATCGCTGGCCCAGCCTACTCTAATATCATTAAGCGAAAGCTTCATGGTGAATTCCATATCCTCGGTCAGACATGTTGCTCCCCAGCCTATTTTCTTAAGTACGTCAACGTCGACCGAGAAGCCTGTCCCGCAAAGCTGGCAGCTAAGGTTTAAGTTTGCACGCGATTGTTGAAAAAGTTTATTTATAGACCAGAATGAAATGGAATATGCATACGTTATCCATGAATCGTTCGGGTTTTTGCTGTCGATATATCCTTGGACAACTCTCAAGCCTTTTAAGTGCTGCTTGTTTATGTTTTTTAAAAAGCTTTTATCAACAATGTTATCTGCATCAAATACAACAATAGAATCAAATTTTCTGTCAAGTTCAAACAGTTTTTCAAACATCCATTCAAGTGCGTATCCCTTACCGCGGGCATTATTGTCGGTACGCTTGAAAACCGTTGCTCCGGCATTTCCGGCAATTTCTGCGGTGCGGTCGGTGCAGTTATCCGCAACAACAAAAATTTCATACTTTTCTTTTGGATAATCAAGCTTTTTTAAGCTGTCAATTGCATTTTCGATAACAAGCTGTTCGTTATGTGCGGCAATTACAAGAGCGTATTTTCGATATTTTGTATCATCGACTCCTGCCTCTTTTCTTGGTATGAAACTAAACAATGAGATGATAAAATAATAAGCACCGAGAATAAGAAATGCAATTTGAACGGAATAATTTATAATTGAAACTATTGATAAATCTGACACAGAAACACCTCCGCATTTTTTTGTTGATATTGTATAAAGTTACATTTGGTTTTTTGTACATATAATACCAACATTTAATATACAATATTTTAAACAAAATTGCAATAGTAATTTGGAAAATTTAATAATTTTTTTATTTACTTATAGAAACCCTGCGCAAAAGTCTCTCAATTTCGCGCTACGGCGGAGTGAATCCGCCTACGCTTTCCCTCTCGGGGCGAGATGAGGCGCTTTTGGAAAGCACTACGCGCCCGAACGCTTTTTTATTACCGCATGCAAGGCAAAACATGTATAGTATTTATTTAAATTTTATGTGTATTGTATTGACTTAATGACACAAATGTGTTACTATATTTATGCTGTTTGGAGGCGAGCTGTTTATTGAAGGTTGAATATTTTATGCGCCTTGCCATTCGTCAGGCTGAGATAGCCATGGATAAAGGAGAAGTTCCCGTCGGAGCGGTTATTTCGATGGACGGCAAGCTAATCAGTGCATCTCATAATATGCGTTGCCTGCAAAAAAGGACATCGGCACATGCTGAAATGCTTGCAATAGATTCCGCTTGCAGCGTTTTAAACAGCTGGAGGCTTGAAGAATGCAATATTTATATTACTATGGAGCCGTGTCCGATGTGTGCGGGAGCAATTATTCAGGCAAGAATAAAAAATGTGTATTTCGGATGTTATGATAAAAAGTCGGGTGCTTTCGGGACAGTGACTGATTTGTCGTGCTTTAAGTGGAATCACAAACCTAATATATACGGCGGAATTTTAGAAGAGGAATGTTCACGGCTGCCAAAAGAATTTTTTAAAAAAATAAGAAAAGAAGAGTAATTATTATAGGGAGAGGTATCGAAGTGGTCATAACGGGCCTGACTCGAAATCAGGTGACGGGAAACCGTCCGTGGGTTCGAATCCCACCCTCTCCGCCATGCAAAATCAATACGGGGGTATAGCTCAGTTGGGAGAGCGCTTGAATGGCATTCAAGAGGTCAGGAGTTCGAGCCTCCTTATCTCCACCAAGGTGCAATAATCACAAGGTCTTATAGTTCCCTTGTGATTATTTTTTTGTGTTTAGAATGCTTGAAATAGAAGCAGAAGAAGGCAAAAAAACCGCCCACTATGGGGCGGCTAATTTGATCTTCATTATCGCAAAAGAGAATAGTTATTATCTTTCAATCACGTAAACGACGGAATATTTTAAAGTATTGTCATCCATTATCTGAATTATAACAACTTCGCTTGCTTGTTGATTTGAGTCTCCGTATCTTCCGAGCGCTGAAAAGCTGAATTCATCATCCGATTCTACGGTATTTTTCGCTGCATTATAGATTACGGTTTTTGTCGATGTTTTCGTTGTAAAATCAAAATCGCTGCCGCTGATTTCATCCGGATCCATTGAATCTGCAAGCATAATTGTTATGATTTTCTCGTCTGAATCATCAACGTCGTAAACAAGTCCGCTGTTGAGTGCAAGCCAGGCTCCGGTAACAGGGTCTTTATTATTTTTAGTATTAATTACAACTTTTTGCGGAGTATTAACGTAATAAAGATCTTCAATCAATTCAACATAGCCCTGTCCGTTTAATTCATATCTGATTACATCGCCTACGCTGAAGTTTTTAACATCGCTGTATCTTGCCGTGAGTGTTTCAGGTTCAGTTTTGAAAGCTTTTTCGAATCCTACACTATAAACCTCTATCTTGCCGTTAAAATCAGGGTCATCCGGATTGGAAGCAGACTTAATTGATTTGATTATGGCAACCGGAGAATGGTTGTCGATTTCAACCGCACCTGATTCGTACACTATGACAGCACTTGCGGTGTGCAGGCTTCCGGTTGTGTCATAAGCTTCAATGTAATATGATTGTGTATTCTTAAAGTATGAAGATGTTTTCTTTGAATATTTATCAAAGTCGGTTCTGTCAAAGGGCACAACGAAAACCTGAGTTGTCGAGTTTATTCTGAATGTTGAATCGGTTCCGCCTTTAAACTCCATCTTTTGGGAATCGTACTTCATTTTTCCATTATTATCATATGTCAGGGGATATAATTCTATTTGTCCCGAGCGTATTGTTTTAATATCTGTTATTTCCCCGGAATTGTTCTGGATATAACGAACAAGCATCGGTGTATAGTTGGCGGGTATTACGGATTCTTCATCTTTTACAGCCTTTGCATCAACATTTATATTTTCACTGTTAATAATATCATATAAAGCATTGATTTTATCTTGTGAAACAATTTCTCCGTCAATTCTCATTTTGCTTGTGGCTTTATATTCACCTATGCGTGAGTCAGATTGCTTGAACAGCCTTACCTTATATTCACCGAAATTTTGACTGATTCCGATGAGGTAAGCATAGTTGCTGCTTGCAGCGGCGGTTTTTTCTACTGCCGCTATTTTACCGTCCTTGTCTAAATAAAACCTGCCGCTGTCATCTATTTCAAGGCGGTCATCCGGACTAACGGCATATTTTTGATAATACTTTGAAATCTCATAGTATTTATCATTAATTCTAACACGGTCTTCATCTTCGATAGCCGTAATTGTTCCGTTTACAACGGTGTTGGAAACAATAACGTCAATTGTTTCCCTGCTTCCGGAACGGCCTTTTTTTACGGAAAGAACGTTCCATTTAGCCAAACTTGAAAATGTTATGTCAGTATTGTTGGTTCTTTTTATACTGACAATCAAACTTGGATCTTCGTCGTCAATAGTCAAAACCTGACCTTGTGCGGAAGTTCTGTATTGGTCAACAACTTGTTTCTTCGAAGAATTTGTTGACTTAACAACATATGTCTCATATGACGTTACGAGTATTTTGTCATAAGAGCCGTTTCTGTCAGAGTCGATTAATTCGACAGATCCGGTGAGAGGAATAAGGATGTCTTCGTTATAATCCTCAGGAATACCGCCGTTAACCATAACGGTAGGATTTTTGTCAATCTTTGCAGTGCTGATTTTTGTGTCTGTTGTTTTATCCTGCCAGTATTCAAGCGTAATTCCGCTTGCGAAACTGCCTGTGTAACCTTCAATATTATTCGCATCGATTGTAATAATATCGTCTGCATCCGTTCTTATATCAATATATACCAACGTTTTGACAAAATTAGTGTCTTCTGTATAGTAATATTTGATTTCGCGGCCAATGAGTCCTTGTGTGTTAAGACCGCCGTCTTTTATTGTTATCTCCTTTTTTTCCGTGTCGTCATAAATTATTATTTCTCCTGTACGGGAACGCACACCTGTTTGTGAAACCGTCTCGAAACTGTTTGCCCTGAATTCGCCGGTGCTGTAATATACTGCAAGACTGTCACTCAGTAATGTTTTGTCTTGCTTAATATACCTGCCGAGAGCGTCCTTTTCCATTAACTCAATGTCAAGTGAGTTATAAACAAGCCTTGCTACCTGCCATCTTTTAGCCGGCGAGCCTTCAACCCCGGCAACACCATTGACAATATTAAGTTCGGATGCGGCTGCCAGATAGCCCCTTGGCCATACCTGTTCGGGATCGTTGCCTACTTTGCTTAGCGCAAGAGGTTCGTACCCGAGTGCACAAACAACCATTTTAACGGCTTGTTCGTATGTAACTTTATCGTCGGGACCAAACTTGCCGTCTCCGTAACCGTTAATAATACCAAGTGATGTTGCGACATTTATGTATCCTGAACCCCAGAAGTTACCCGGAACATCTTCAAATATGGTATCGCCTTGCGAAGATTGTGCCGTTTCTTCCTGACCTTTAGCCCTTACGACAACAGCCGCAAACTCGGCTCTGGTGATATCGCCGTCCGGTTTAAATGTGTTGTCTTCATATCCTTTTAACAATCCTAAAGCTGAAAGCAAAGAGATAGATTGATAATAAGATGAAGACTCGACAACATCGCTGTAATTAGCTGCCAAGCCAACCGAAAACATGCTTGAAACAACAAGAGAGGCAACAATCAGCAGCGATAAAATTTTCCCTTTAAATTTCATAATAATATTTCCCCCTTAGTAAAATTAGAATAACTATATACAGCATGTCTGT
This sequence comes from Clostridiales bacterium Firm_18, assembly GCA_001604215.1. Classification (GTDB taxonomy): domain Bacteria; phylum Bacillota; class Clostridia; order Monoglobales; family Firm-18; genus Firm-18. Next base: position 70,321 of record LVAX01000100.1, on the reverse strand, counting down.
TTTTATTGTAACATTTACAAAAAAAAAGTCAAGATATTTAATAATTTTGTAAAAAACTTTAAATTTACAAAACAGTTGTTTTTATGAATTTTAATATAACTCTCCGGCGGAATAAATCCGCTTGCGCTTACGCCCGCGCGGCGAGAGGCAGCATTCCGGAAAGCGCTATGTGCCGGAACGCTTTTTTATAAATTTTCACCTACTATTATAACTTTAATTCTGCTTGCAATCTTTTGATATCCGGCAGCCAGATAATTATAGCCGGGGTTTTTTTGGTGCGAAAGGCAGTTTAAAGTTGTTTTATGCGGATTAATACCGAAAGGCAAAAGTAAGGGTTTTGTTTTGTGCACCATTTCATCTGAATCTTTTACGATTTTGTTCCATCCCACTACAACAATAACGGATTTCGGTCCGTAGGTAATCGGTGCGGCGTTATTTGAATCGCTTATATAGTTGTACAATTTACCGTTTTCAGTTATGGCAGTACAACTGCACAGAAAAACGTCAGCGCTGAAGGAATCGATAAAAATGTTGTATTTTTGGTTTTCGCTCAGTCCCGGCTTATACATATCGAGGTATTTATATTTTCCGCATTTTAAAAGGTTTATTAAACCGCATGAATGTAAACTTTGCAAGCCGTAGGCCGCAACGGTATCCCCCGGGTTTATATGCTTTGATATAATGGGGACAACCATGTGCTTGTTTTCGGCAAAAAAGCCTTGCATATTGTTTTTTTCAAGCCCTTGAATAACCTTATCCGCCCTGTTCATCCAAAACTCCGATACAAAATTAATTTATCCCGTTGTTGCCGAACCAATTTTGTGAAATTATATTTGCAGTTCCGTTATCCTTTATTTTCTGAATTGCCGAATCAAGTTCCATCATCAACGCTTTGTCGCCGGGCCTTGCGCCGATTGAGTATTCCCTTTCCTCGGCAGCTTCATTGAGTATGTAAAAAGTATCTTTTTTATCTTTTGCATAATAATTAAATACATATTTGTCAAGAACAACTGCGCTGATTTTCCCTTTTTCCAAATCGGAAAGCGCCTCCAAGTCATCACTGTATTTTTTTATTTGACTGTCTTCGATTAGGTCAAACACCTCACCTTTTCGGGAAAAAGATTCATAAGCCGCACCGGACGATTTTAATCCTACGGTTTTACCTTTTAATTCATCCGTGCTTTTAATCCCTGACAATCTGTCAACAGCAAATATTAAACTGCTTTTGAAATAAGGATTGGAGTATAATATTGATTCATGGGATTGAAAATTTGGTGCAACACAGCCCCAGGCAAAGTCTATGCTGTTGGAACTTAGTTCCGATATGATATCATCCGGTGAAATGACCTTAAACTCTACTTTCACGTTCATTACTTGAGCAATCGCTTTTGCAATATCAATTTCAAATCCGTCTATATCACCTTTTTCGTTTTTATAGCAAATAGGAAAATCTGAAGTTTGAACCCCGATAACAATTTCCCCTTTTTGTTTTATAAGTTCAAGTGAATTGTCTGTTTTTTCGGCATCAAGTGCCAGATCTGATTTTCGTACAGGCTCCGGGATATTTTTGCTGAATTTGCATCCTGTTAGTTCGAAAATTATTATAATGCATAAAAGTATTGCAGAGGTTACATGTTTCATTATAATAACAACTCCCTTTTTACACAGCAAGCCGAAAATGGTTTGAATAACATAATGAATAAAAAACGGGCAAAAACACTGCTCACTTTTGTTTACCCTAACAGTATAACATAAATCGCATTTAAAGTAAAGCAAAATGACGGTTTTTGGCAGAAGTTGATAAGATTATAAGAGAAAAATAAAGCGTTCGGGCGCGTAGCGCTTTCCCAAACGCATCATCTCGCCGCGCGAGCGTATGCGTATGCGGATTTATTTCGCCGAAGTGCTTTAATTGCGCGCATTTTGCGCAGGTTTCCTATAAGTTAAAAAAGCCCCTCATGTTTTAGAGGGGCTTTTTACACGTTCGTAGGGTATGTTTACTTTATTTCTATTGTTGCGCCGACTTCTTTAAGTTTAGCTGCGATGTCATCGGCCGTAGCTTTGTCCACGCCTTCCTTAACAGGATTGGGAGCGCCGTCTACCAAATCTTTGGCTTCTTTTAAGCCGAGCCCTGTTATTTCGCGAACTACCTTAATAACTTTTATTTTTTCAGCGCCTGCGGATGCAAGGATAACATCAAATTCGGATTTTTCCTCTGCCGCTTCTGCGCCTGCGCCGCCTGCTGCCGGAGCAGCTGCGGCAATCGCAACGGGAGCTGCTGCCGAAACACCGAATTCTTCTTCAAGTGCTTTTACCAATTCTGATAATTCCAATACCGTTAAAGCTTTAACATCTTCAATTAATTTTGTTACTTTTTCTGTAGCCATAATTTTTTTATCCTCCTAAATTTTTTTATTTTTTAACTTATAGGAAATTGTGCAAAGCACAATTTCACGCTCAGGCGAAATAAATTCGCCTGCGCCTACGCTCGCGCGGCGCAATGTTGCGTTCCGGAAAGCGCTAAGTGCCGGAACGCTTTATTTTATTATTGTTGTTTTTGCGCAATTGCGTTAAGCGCACATACCAAACCGCGGATATTTCCGTTTAATACGTTTACAAGACCTGCTATCGGAGAGTTTAAGCTGCCGAGAGCTTTTGCAATAAGTTCTTCTTTTGAAGGGAGAACTGCTATTTTTTTGATTTCATCGGCAGATACTATTTTCCCTTCAACAAAGCCGGATTTGATTTCAACAGCTTCATGCTTTTTTGCAAATTCCACAATGATTTTCGCGGGGGCAACCAAATCCGTTTCATGAGTTGCAAGGGATGTAGGTCCGTGCAGAACTTCTTCCAGATCTTCAAACCCGGCCTGTCTGGCCGCTAAGGTTGTAAGTGTGTTTTTTACAACCCTGTACTCAACTCCTTGCTTTCTGAATTCATTTCTCAGCTGGGTGTCCTCCTCAACCGTCAAACCTCTGTAATCGATAAGAACACCGGCAATGGATGATTTAAGACGATTAGCGATAGCCTCAACCTTTTCCTTGTTTTTTTGCAGTACTTTTTCACTTGGCAAGAATTTTCACCTCCCATGGATGTTTTAATTAGTATTAACAAAAAACCCTTCGCATACAGACATACGAAGAGTGTGTGAATTAACAATTCAACATGTTCCTCGTCAGGATTTACATGGCTAAGATGCCAAACCTGAGTCTGTGGATACGTTATTTATTAAGTTATTAAAATAGTCAAATACCTACTTGTCCGATATTTTAGACGGGTTGATTTTTATGCCCGGCCCCATAGTGGAAGAAATTGAAACGCTTCTTAAATATTGCCCTTTGGCAGCCGCCGGCTTTGCTTTAATAATTGCAGACAAAAGGGAATTGAAATTTTCCGTAAGCTTTTCTTTTCCGAATGACGCTTTACCTATCGGACAATGAATTATATTGGTCTTGTCAAGCCGGTATTCAATTTTACCGGATTTAATATCCGCCACAGCCTTTGCCACATCCATTGTAACGGTTCCGGCTTTAGGGCTGGGCATTAAGCCTTTAGGCCCGAGCACCTTACCGAGACGGCCCACAACGCCCATCATATCAGGCGTGGCAACGACAACGTCATATTCAAACCAATTTTCATTTTGAATTTTAGGGATAAGCTCTTCCGCTCCGACAAAATCAGCCCCTGCGTTTTGGGCCTCCGTTGCTTTATCTCCCTTTGCGAAAACCAATACTCTTACCTTTTTGCCCGTGCCGTGCGGAAGGATAACGGCACCTCTGACCTGCTGGTCGGCATGACGTGAATCCACGCCCAACCTTATATGCGCCTCAATTGTTTCGTCAAATTTTGCTTTAGCTGTTTTTCCAACAAGGTCAATGGCTTCGGAAGGCTCATAAAGTGTTGTTTTATCAATTAGTGCAACACTTTCCTTGTATTTTTTACCTCTGAACATTTGGTTAAAACCTCCTTGTGGTTAAACGGGAAAAAAATTCCCTCCCACGTAATTTACTTTTCAACAGTTACACCCATACTTCTTGCTGTTCCTGCAATCATAGACATGGCTGCTTCAATGGATGCAGCGTTTAAATCTGCCATTTTCTTTTCGGCTATTGCCCTCAAATCAGCTTCGGAAATTGTTGCAACCTTGTTTTTATTAGGTTCTCCGCTTCCGCTTTCTATTTTGCATGCCTTCTTAATTAATACGGCAGCCGGCGGAGTCTTGGTTACAAACGTGAAGGATCTATCGGCATATACTGTTATAACAACAGGAATGATAAGCCCTGCATCTTTTGCTGTTCTTTCGTTAAATTGCTTGCAAAAATCCATAATATTTACAGCGTGCTGCCCAAGGGCGGGACCTACAGGCGGGGCAGGTGTTGCCTTTCCGGCGGGAATCTGAAGCTTGATATAGCCAATAATTTTTTGAGCCATCTAAAACACCTCCTAACTTAATACCGCTTGGGTATTTAATGTGGTATTAGCGGGAACGTTTTTCCCTCCCACGAGGAAAACTATATATAACAGGCCATATAGCCTGCATATACCGAATTGTTATTTAATAACTTCCACCTGATCAAATTCAAGCTCAATAGGAGTTTCTCTTTCAAACATTGATACAATAACTTTGATTTTTTTCTTTTCAAGGTTAATTTCATCAACCACACCGATAAAATTCTCAAGGGGACCATGCTTGATTTTAACGCTGTCGCCGACTTCGTAATTAAGCTCAATTTTACGCTGTTCAATATCCATTTTTTCAATTTCCTGTTCCGTAAGCGGAACAGGCTTGGAGCCGGGACCGACAAAGCCGGTTACGCCTCTTGTATTTCTTACAACATACCATGTTTCGTCAGTCATAACCATTTTAACAATAACATAACCAGGAAATTTTTTGCGCGTTACAATACGTTTTTTATCGTCTTTAATTTCAACAACCTCATTTACCGGAACTTGAATATCCAGTATGACATCATGCATTCCGAGGTTTTCGATGGTCTTTTCCAAATTGACCTTAACTTTGTTTTCATATCCGGAATAGGTATGTACTACATACCATTTGGCTTTTTTATTGTTATTGCTGTTACTCATTTGTTTGTTCAACCCCGGTTTGTTCGGTATTTTCTACAGGCTGCTCTTGTTCTTGAGTTTCTTCAACCTGAACATTGTCTTCCTGCTCTATGGGGAAAGACTCTGTCTGATCGATTTGCTGCTGGCTTTGTTTATCGTTTGCCCAATCGACAACATTGCCCAAAGTGGCACCGAATCCCAAGTCAAGAACCCAAATAATCGCTCCGACAAATACCAGGCTTATTATTACAATGATTGTGTTGTTCTTGATTTGTTTTAAAGTCGGCCAGACAACCTTTTTCAGCTCTGAGCGGACTTCTCTGAAATAATTTGCTATTCCCTTAAGGGGATTTTTTTTGTTTTTATCTTTCATAATCACACCAACTTATTCATCTTATTATCGGCAGATGAAATATACCCTTTCCTGATTATTCTTAAGAATTATTTTGTTTCTTTATGGACGGTATGCTTTTTGCAAAATCTGCAGTATTTATTGAGTTCCAAACGATCGGGTGTGTGGTTCTTGTTTTTCATGGTGTCATAATTTCTTTGCTTGCATTCTGTGCATGCCAGTGTAATTTTTACTCTCATTTTTTAATATAACCTCCAAAATAATTTAGCAAGTAAACTTAAAATACATAATAAAGCGCCTATGGCGCTTGCGGTAAATTGGGAAAATTCCCTGCTACAAAAAAAAACACCTATCAAGGAGCAAGTTATAATATATCATATATTTATTTGCATGTCAATATTTTTATTATAAAAATTTACCGATTTTTTTACCCCTTCTCGGATATGACGGAGGAGTAGGCAGTTCCTTGTTGATTTTTACTATGCTGTGCGTTATGTCAGAACCTTCTATAGTGTATGGTATGACACTGATTGCAGCCCCTCCCAGTTTTTTTATCAAACCTTTCGAGTCGGATATTTCGGTTTCTATATCCTTGCCCTTGAGCGCGAGCATTATGCCTCCCGGTTTTATAAGGGGCAGGCAGTATTCGGATAATATCGGCAGACGGGCCACCGCACGGCTGAGCACAACATCGAACCTTTCCCGGAATTCCCCGCTGTGAGCGGCATCCTCGGCTCTTATGTGAACGCATTCGACGTCAATCTCCAATGCCTTGCAAAGCTCTTTTAAAAAGTTGATTCTTTTCCCTAAAGCATCCATAAGCGTCAGTGAAATGTCCGGGCGCTGAATTTTTACCGGCACTCCGGGAAAGCCTGCCCCGGTCCCCACATCCGCAACAACAGCATTTTCCGGTATTAAGTCGACACAGGAAAGACTGTCCAGATAATGCTTTTTAATAATTTCCGACGGCTCGGTGATAGCGGTTAAATTAAATTTGTTGTTCCAATGCAAAAGCATTTTTGTATATGTTTCAAATTTCTTGCTGAGTATTGTCAACTCAAAGCCCCCACTTTCGCCGCTTATAATACTAATTCCGAATAAAAGGCTAAGACTAAAAAGCTTTTTAATCGGAATTAGTATTATTATCATACCATAAAATCACATATAAAATCAACCGTTTTAAGAAAGATAATCAAAAGGGTTTACGTTCATACCGTCTTTTTTTATTTCAAAATGCAAATGCGGCGGTTCGTTTATTTCGCATGCCGCAGTCATGCCTACGCCTCCGATAACATCCCCAAGCTTTACTTCCTGGTTTTCCTCCACAAGCTGGCCTGTCTGCAAGTTGGAATAAATCGTTTCAAACCCATCGGGATGGAGTATAATAACGGTAAAACCCATCATATCGTCGTTATAAACCTTTGTCACCACACCATCAGCCGCCGCTTTGACCGGCGTACCGACATCGGCACGGATATCTAATCCCGGATGTATCCGCCAATCCAGCATGGTCCTGCTGAAAACAAGCTCGTCACCCGAAAAATTCATGCCAAGCTCGCCTTGAAGCGGAAGGATAAATTGTATCTGCCAGTTTTCCTCGGATGATGAAACGGCGGAGGCAACCTGCATTGCGCTCTGCCGGTTGTTTGTATCGTCTGAGCCGAGTGCCGGGGAATATGAAACTTTTTGGTCAGAGGACTGCAAAGGGGTTGGTTCGGATATAACCGCGGAAATCGGGGTATCGACAGCGGTTTTGCTTCTTAGGTTTTTAACATAACCCGAAACACCCGCTAACACTGCAGCAAGTGCAAGGAGTATGTAAAAACCCCTGTTTGTAAATAGTTTTATTATTTTTTTGTTTACTTTCATAAAAACACCTCCGTTGGTTATTATTACCAAAGGAGGTGTGGCTTATACATTTATGTGCTTATTATCGTAAATCAATAGGTATATAATCTTTTCTTTTAGACACGCTTTTGTATGCAGGGCGTATAATTTTGTTGCTTGAGATAATTTCTTCGATTCTGTGAGCGCACCAGCCTACTATACGGGACATGGCAAAAAGAGGAGTGTACAGTTCGGGCGGGATGTCAAGAAGACTGTAAACAAATCCGCTGTAAAAGTCGATGTTTGCAGGAAGAGGTTTGTTATTGTTTTTTAGCTCGGCAAAAAGCCGCGGTGTAACCTTTTCGATTATATTGTAAAGCTCAAATTCTTCCATGCGCCCTTTTTTTGCGGCTAAATCCCGGGCACTCTTTTTCAAAAGCACGGCACGGGGATCGGATATGGTATAAACAGCGTGCCCGAATCCGTAAACCAGACCCGATCTGTCATATGCCTCTTTATTTATTATTTTGGCAATATAGGCACTGACCTCGTTTTCATCGGTCCAGTTTTTAACGTTGCTTTTTATTTCATTCATCATTCCCATTACACGATTATTAGCCCCGCCGTGCTTGGGCCCTTTAAGAGAGCCGATTGCCGCGGCAATTGCCGAATAAGTATCGGTACCTGTCGAAGAAACAACATGAGTAGTGAAAGCCGAATTATTTCCCCCGCCGTGTTCCGCATGAAGGATAAGACATAAATCCAGTATTTTTGCTTCCTCCTGTGTAAATTTATTGTTGGCACGGATTAAATGAAGGAAGTTTTCGGCTATCGACAAATCCGGCCTGCTTGAATGAATAAACAGGCTTTTATTGTTGTAGTAATGCTGCTTGGACTGGTATGCATAGGCAATAATTACGGGGAATCGGGCTATCAGTTCAAGCGATTGATTGAGAAGATTCTCAAGCGATAAATCATCCGGATTATTATCATACGAATAAAGTGTGAGCACACACCGTGCAAGTTTATTCATAATATCCGGACTCGGGGCCTTTAAGATAACATCCTCGACGAAATTATTCGGGAGATTTCTGTGGCCATTTAAGTATTCCGAAAACTGGCTGAGCATTTGCTTTGAAGGCAAAATACCGAACAGGATAAGAAAAATAACTTCTTCAAAGCCCAGTCTGTTTTCTTTTACACAGCCGCTTACTATGTCTTCGATATCAATACCGCGGTACCATAATTTCCCTGGGATGTCGACTTTTTCATTTTCGTCGAGTATATATGAGTGAACTTCGCCTATAACGGTAAGGCCGACCAAAACACCGGTACCATCGCTGTTTCGAAGCCCTCTTTTAACGTTATATATCTCATAATGCTCCGGGTTTATCGATATGTTTTCTTTTATTAAATCTGCAAGCTTTGACGAGAAGTTGTTGGAATTGTTGTTAACATTGTCGGAGTTTTTCATGTTTTGCCACCTTTCATTGCATTTTTAGTAATAGTAATTTTACACCAACTTGTTTTCCGTGTCAATAAAATTTAATTCTTTTGTTCTTTCGCGCTATTTACAAACATAAGGATTACTGATATAATAGCATGGATTTAATTAATACAAGGGGTAAAAATGCAGGAAAAGTGGTGCTGTGTTTTGACGGTTTTGCCTTATTTACTTTTCGGGACGGCAATTGTTTTTGTTGTTTTGTTTTTTTATTCACTTTTCAAACAAAAAAGCAGGATAGCCGCATTATTTGCGTTAATGTGCCTGTCTTTGTCCGTATATGTATTTGCAAGCGCATTTGAGTTTTTATCAAACGATTTGGAAGCAAAAAAGTTTTTTATTACACTTGAATATTTCGGGTTTTCTTTTTTGCCTGCCTTGTGGCTGATAATTTCATATAAACATTATTATAATAAGAATATGACGATAAAAGCAGTTTTGCTTACTTGTGCTATTCCGTTTGTTACCATGTTTTTTAATGCTACAAAAGACTATCATACTTTATATTATACCGATATAAAATTGATAGAACATGGCACATATTCAACAGTTTATTTGTCAAGGGGCAGTTGGTATTACATCTTTTATTTATATTCTTTAGTTTGTCTTGTAATATCAACGGCCTTTTTTTACAAGGCATGGAAAGTTAAAAAGTACAGCGTGAGAATTCAAAGCTTTTGGCTGCTTATCGGTTCGCTTTCACCACTTGTCGGTTCAATTATATATTTTTTCACAGGCCCCCGCAATGGCATAGACATTATACCCTATAGCTTTTTAGTGCCGAATGTTATCTTTTTTATCGTGCTCTTTAAGTATGATTTCCTTGAAATAAAGGATATAGTAAGAAGCTATTCCTTCGGGCAGATAAAAGAGGGTATATTTGTAATAGACGAAAAAAACAGGATAATTGATTTTAACAATTCCGCCGCGGAAACATTTGATTGGCTTGATTCTTTGAACGTCGGGAACAGTATATTAAAATATGAGGAAGGAAAAAAAATAATAGAGAAATCGGCAGGGAATAAGGGAGACTTTTTTGAAGTCGGGTTTAATAAAAAAGGCGAAGAAAAGGTTTATGAATTTAAAGTATCAAGTTTAACGGAGAAGGGCAGAATTATAGGCCGGCTTTTTCTTTTTCAGGATATAACTGAACAAAAGTTGGCAATTGAAAGGCTGAATTACATGGCTACGCATGATTCCCTTAGCGAGGTGTACAACAGGGGCAAGATGATGCAAGAAATAGAAAAAGCGCTCAGCCTTTTTGAGAGAAAGGGCGGCGATTTGTCGCTTATGATGATTGATATTGATTATTTTAAAACGATTAACGATAAATACGGCCATGTTTTCGGGGATATGGTAATAAGAGGCGTTGCACGGGCTTTTAAATCTGTTTTAAAAAATGAAGGTGTTATCGGAAGATACGGCGGTGAGGAGTTTATTATATTGCTGTCCGGCAAAGGCAGGCAAGAGGCGTTTGAAATTTCCGAAAATGTCCGGGAACATATTATGAAACAACAATTTACAATATGCAGCGATATTGTAAATGTGACAATAAGCATCGGGCTGGTGACACTTGAATGCCCGGGAAAGGCCGTTGCGCCGCAGGAACTTATAAACCGCGCCGACACTGCGCTTTATACGGCAAAAAACAGCGGCAGAAACAATGTCAAATTTATTTCATTATAATACTTTAAAATCATTACATCGGAAGGGTTGTTGGTTTTTTGAAATTAATTGATTTGGTTTTAATCGCATTGGGACTATCCATGGATGCTTTTGCAGTTTCCGTAACCGACGGCATGACGCTGATAAGACTGAAAACCTGGAACCGTTTTGTTATTGCGCTGTTTTTTGGCGCTTTCCAGGCTTTAATGCCGGTATTCGGGTATTATCTCGGACAGGGGTTTGAATACTATATTAAAACATTTGCGCATTGGGTGGCATTGGCACTTCTTTTACTGATTGGGGTAAGGATGCTTATCGAAGGGAGAAGATGCGAAACCGACAATAATTGCAAATTAAAGGTTTTTTCCTTAAAGCTTATTGCTGTCCAAGCAGTTGCAACAAGCATTGATGCTTTAATGGTGGGAATTACCTTTGCGGCTATGGATGTTTCACTTGCCTTCAGTGTTGCTGTTATAGGATTAATAACCTTTGCGATGAGTATTGTCGGGGTTTATACCGGCAAAAAATTCGGCTGCCTGCTGAAATCAAAATCCGAATTTGCAGGCGGCTGTATTTTGATTGCAATCGGTATTAAAATTTTTGTAGAGCATACGTTTTAATGATTTTTTTAATTTAAGGAAATTGCGCGAAATCCGCGCAATTTCAGCGTTGCGGCGAAATGAATTCGCCTTCGCTTACGCTCGCGCGGCGAGATGAGGCGCTTTTGGAAAGCGCTACGCGCCCGAACGCTTTATTAGTATTCCTCATAAATCCCGAAGCTGCGGAATTTATCATATTTGCTGCGGTATATTTCATCGGGCGTAAGACGGGATAATTCTTCAAGATCCTCCGAAAGTTCTTTCTTTAATGCTTCAAAGGTTATGTGGGGCGATACATGCGCGCCCTCCGGGTGCTCGGGAATTATTTTATCGATAACTCCGAAGCCGAGTAAATCCCCGGCGGTCATTTTCATAATTTCCGCCGCTTCCTTTTCCCTTTTTGCATCCTTCCACAAAATAGAGGCAAAGCCGTTTGCCGATATAACGGAGTATACTGCGTTTTCAAGCATATAAACCTTGTTTGACACCGCAAGGGCAAGGGCGCCCCCGCTGCCGCCCTCGCCGGTTATCACGCTGATTGCAGGAGTTTTAATCGACATCATATGGTAAAGGTTTTTGGCAATCGCTTCTGCCTGACCTCTTTTTTCCGCACCTACGCCGGGATACGCCCCGGGAGTATCGATAAGACAGATAACAGGCCTTTTAAATTTCTCCGCCTGTTGCATAAGGCGCAGCGCTTTTCGGTAACCCTCCGGGCTTGGCATACCGAAATTACGCTGTATATTTTCATTGGTTGAGTTCCCTTTAACCGTTCCGATAACGGTGACGCTTCTGCCTTCCAAATGAGCCAGTCCGCCGGCAATTGCGCTGTCATCGCCGTAATACCTGTCGCCGTGCAACTCTAAAAAGTCGTCAAAAACAGCTTTTACAAAGCTGTAAAAGTTCGGACGGGCAATATTTCGTGCAATCATCATTTTTTCATAAGGGCTTTTCAAGATTCAATCACCCCGGTATGGAATTTTAATATTTTTGAAATTGTGTTTTTAATCTCGCTTCTTTTGCAAATTAAATCAATAAACCCGTGTTTCAGTAAGAATTCCGATTTTTGAAAATCGTCCGGAAGCTGCTCGTTTATAGTGGATTCTATAACGCGCCTGCCGGCAAAACCGACAAGTACGTTCGGCTCGGCAATTATTATATCACCGAGCATTGCAAAACTTGCTGTAACGCCGCCCGTGGTAGGGTCGGTCAATACGCTTATATAAAGAAGCCCTGCCTGGGAGTGCTTCTGCACCGCAGCGCTGACCTTTGCCATTTGCATCAGGGAAAATATCCCTTCATGCATTCGTGCGCCCCCTGATGCGCAAAACACGACAACACTGAGTTTGTTTTCGGTTGCATATTCAAAAAGGCGAAAAAGGCGTTCACCTACGACACTTCCCATTGAGCCCATAAGAAAGTTGCTGTCCATAACCGCAATGCAAGTCCTGATGCCGCCGATTTTGCACACACCTGTTGTAACCCCCTCCGTTACACTTGTTTTTTCCTGAAGGGCGGCGATTTTTTCTTCGTAGCCTTCAAAATTTAAGGGGTTGCAGGTTTTTATGTTCTCAAACATTGGTCTGAAAGTATTAACATCGCAAATTTGCTTAAGGCGCGAAGCGGTATCAAGGCGTTCCGAGTCATCGGGAGCCTTGGGGATAACAGGGCTTGGTTTGACAGGTATGGTGGCATACCTTGTTTTTTTAAACATGTTTCTCAGCATATCTATTCCCTTTCAATGTTAGGCATGTGGGGCTCGGTTCCCTTATGCCTATACGTCATATTTGCTTGTACAAGTCCGTTCCGTATTCCCCGCTTATAAAGTCCTTGTTGTTTAAAATTTTTATGTGATAATCAATATTTGTTGTAATCCCGTAAAACAAATATTCCGAAATTGCGCGTTTCATACGGATAATGCAATCCTGCCTTGTATCGCCTGTTACTATAAGCTTTGCTATCATATTATCGTAATAAGGTGGAATTGCATAGCCCTGATAAACACCGCTGTCAACTCTGACACCGATGCCGCCGGGCTGGTGCATTTCGCTTATCGTACCGCAGCGCGGCGCAAAGTCGTTATCGCAATCCTCCGCGTTAATCCTGCATTCCATTGCCCAGCCGTGTATTTTGATATCCTTTTGCTCAAACGGTATTTTTTCACCGGCGGCAATTTTAATCTGTTCTTTGATTAAGTCAATTCCGATAATAGCCTCGGTAACGGGATGCTCAACCTGAATTCTGGTATTCATTTCACAAAAGTAAAAATTTCTGTTTGCATCAACCAAGAATTCAACCGTTCCTGCGTTTACATAGCCGCACATTTTAGCGATTTTTACCGCGCTTTCGCCCATTTTTTCCCTTGTCTTGCCGTCAATGTAGGAAGAAGGGGCTTCTTCCAGCAGCTTTTGATGCCGCCTTTGTACGGTGCAGTCCCTGTCATAAAGATGGATAACATTGCCGAAGCTGTCTGCAAGTATTTGTATTTCAATATGCCGTGGGTTAGGCATGTATTTTTCCATATAAAGGCGACCGTCGCCGAAACATGCAATTGCCTCGTTTTTCGCGGCGTTTAACATATCTTTGAGCTTGCTTTCGTCTTCCGCCATTTTTATGCCCCTGCCGCCGCCCCCCGCCGCAGCTTTTATCATAATCGGATACCCGGTCCTGTTTGCTGTTTCAAGGGCCTGCTCATAGGATGACACCTCGCCTGCCGAACCCGGAGTTATGGGAACACCGGCCTTTTGCGCCATTTGACGGGCTTGAATTTTATCCCCCATTTTTTTCATGGAATTGCTGTCCGGCCCGATAAAAACAATACCGTATTTGCTGCATTTTTCTGCGAATTCGGGGTTTTCCGAAAGAAATCCGAAACCGGGATGTATGGCATCGGCTTTCGATGCAAGGGCAGCCGATATTATCCTATCCATATTAAGATAGCTGTCCCTTGAATGTGCCTTACCGATACAGATGGACTCATCCGCTATTTGAACATGAAGGCAGTCGCGGTCCGCCTCGGAATACACCGCAACGCTTATTATGCCCATGTCCCTGCATGTCCTGATTATCCGAACGGCAGCTTCGCCTCGATTGGCAATAAGTATCTTGTTAAACATGGTTTTCTCTCCTAATCCCCCACCGCAAAAGTTAAAGTGGCACGCGCAACCTTTTTCCCGCTGACAAATGCTTCTCCTTCACCCACGCCGACTGAGCCTTTTCTTTTAATTATCTTAACACTAAGCTCCAGCTTGCTTCCGGGTAAAACCTTTTCCCAAAAACGCACGTTTTCGATTTTTGCAAAATATCCCGTTTTGCCTTTGAATTCTTCAAGCATAAGTATGCTTACGGCGCCGGTTTGCGCCATAGCCTCAACTATCATAACGCCCGGCATTACCGGATTGCCCGGAAAATGGCCCTGGAAAAAGAATTCGTCGCCTGTAAGCATGGCCTGTGCCGATGCATATTGCCCGGGCATCAGGTCGGTAATCTTATCAATTAAAAGCATAGGCTTCCTGTGCGGTATAACTGCTTCGATCTGCTCCCTGTTTAGCATAATCAAACCTCACTTTAGCATGAAAAGCGGCTGGTTGAATTCAACCGTTTCGCCGTTTTCCACAAGTATTTCTTTTATTATCCCGCTTTTGTCGGCCTCAATTTCGTTCATAAGCTTCATAGCCTCAATTATGCAGATTGTATCGCCCTTGCATATTTTATCGCCGACACGGACAAAGGGCTCCGAATCGGGGGACGGCGCACAGTAAAAGGTGCCGACCATTGGTGAAAAAATAATTTTGTCGTCCGATTTTGCAGCCGGCTGGTTGCTGCTTGCAGGCTGCGGTGCCTCCGACACCACTGCGCCGCCGTTGCTTTTTGAAATTGATATTCTGGCCTGCTCAAATTCAATGCTTACGTTTTGGGTGCGGCTTTGTTCCAGTTTGTCTATAAGCTCAAAGACAAGCTGCTTAAATTCGTTATAATTCATCCTTTTCATTCCTTTCGGCGTTATTCGTACTTGCTTAGTAAAATCGACGCGTTATGGCCGCCAAAACCAAGTGAGTTGCTAAGTACGTTTTTAACCGGCTTTTTGCGTGCCGTATTTATGGTATAGTCAAGGTCCAATCCCTCATCCGGCTCACGATAATTTATGGTTGGCGGGACAATCCCCTCAGCTATTGTCTTAACGCAAGCAATGGCCTCAACACCGCCGGCGGCACCAAGAAGATGCCCTGTCATGGATTTTGTCGAAGATATGTTTGTTTTATACGCCCAATCTCCCAATGCTTTTTTAATTGCAATGGTTTCGTACAAATCGTTAAGGGGTGTGCCGGTGCCGTGGGCGTTAATGTAGTCTATTTCGGAAGGTGCCACCCCTGCTTCGGCCATGGCGTCTGTCATGGCTCGGGCTGCGCTTGTGCCCTCCGGATGCGGACCCGTAATATGATAAGCGTCCGCCGTTGCCCCGTAACCGGATATTTCGGCCCGAATATTTGCATTTCGTTTTCTCGCGATTTCTTCATTTTCTAAAATTAGTATCCCGGCACCCTCGCCCATTACAAAGCCGTTTCGGCGCCGGTCGAAGGGCAGGCTTGCTGCGTCCGGGTCGGGTGAGGTTGAAAGCGCGGTCATGTTTGCAAAGCCGGCAACGGAAAAAGCCGTCAGGGCAGACTCTGAGCCGCCTGTTATTGCTATGTCAAGATAACCGTTTTTAATAAGCCGGAAGGCTTCGCCGATTGCGTGAGTGGCGGATGCGCACGCCGTTACGGGACAGTAATTTATGCCTTTAAACCCGAACTTTATGGAAATCATTCCCGAAGCCATATTGCTTATCATCATCGGGATAAAAAAGGCGGAAACCCTGCCTGCTCCCTTGTCGATAAATTTAGAATGCTCCTTTTCGTAAGTACTCATGCCGCCTATCCCGCTCCCGACTATAACACCGCACCTGAACTCGTCGTAATCCGAAAGCTTAAAGCCGCTTTCCCCGGCAGCCATCTGGGCGGCAGCAACGGCAAACTGGCAATACCTGTCCATTCTTTTTGCTTCTTTTTTATCGAAAAAGTCATCCGGGTTAAAATCGGTAACAGGCGCCGCAACCTTAATCTTGCTGTCCGACGTGTCAAAATGGGTTATGGCGGAAATACCGTTTTTGCCTTTTATAAGGTTATTATAGAATTCGTCTGCACTGTTGCCCAAAGGGGAAATCACACCCATACCGGTAACAACAACCCTCATATCATGATACCTCCCGAAACTTCTATGGTTTGGCCCGTTATATATGACGCGCCTTCGGAAACCAAAAAAGCAACGGTTTTGGCTACTTCATCCGGTTTCCCGAAGCGTTTTAAAACTATTCTTGACAAAGCCTCTTCTTTAAAGCTGTCGGGCAGTGAGCTTGTCATATCCGTTTCAATAAAGCCGGGCGCTACTGCGTTAACCGTTATCCCTCGCGAGCCTGCCTCTTTTGCAAGGGCTTTTGTAAATCCGATTATTCCCGCTTTCATGGAGGAATAATTTACCTGGCCCGCATTACCGTAAATGCCCGCCACGGAAGAAATATTTACAATCCGCCCGAAGCGTTTTTTCATCATACCGGGCAGGGTAAGTCGTGAAAGGTTGAACACGCTTTTTAAGTTGGTATTGTACACATCGTCAAATTGCTTATGGCTCATGCGCATTAGCAGTCCGTCTTTTGTTATGCCGGCATTGTTTATCAAAACATCAATGCCGCCGAGGCTTTGCTCGATTGCTTTTATCATGTTTTCGCATTCGTCATAGTCTGATACATCGCATTTGAATGCGGCGGCGTTTACGCCGTTTTCGCGGCACCTCTCCGCTGTTTCATTTGCGGCTTGCTCGCTGTTTGCAAAATTAACCGCAATATCAAACCCGCAGCGTGAAAGCTCTATTGCGATTGCACGTCCTATTCCCCGCGAAGCGCCGGTTACCAATGCAATCATATTTCACCAAACCTTTCCGACATATCTTTTATGGTTTTTTGTGCGTCCGAAACAATGCTTTCTATTATTTCACTGCACGGGCGTATTTCCTTTACCAATCCTGCAATCTGACCTGCCATGAAAGAGCCTTTTTTAAAATCGCCGTCTGTCACCGCACGTCCCAGGGAACCGAGCGTAAGCTTTTCCAGCAAATCGAGGCCGGCACCTTCCTTTTCCAATGCCTGATATTCCTTAACCAGGGGTGATTTCAGGCAGCGAACCGGGTGCCCGGTACTCCGGCCGGTAACGGTTGTTGAAATATCCGATGCCTTGAGTACCATCTCTTTATATTTTTCATGAATATTGCATTCGGTTGACGCCAAAAAGCATGTGCCGCATTGCACCCCTTCCGCGCCAAGCATAAATGCGGCCGCCAAACCACCGCCGTTTGCAATGCCGCCCGCTGCAATAAGGGGTATTGAAATTGCACCGGCGATTTGCGGGATTAAAGCCATTGTTGTAAGCTCGCCTATATGGCCTCCTGCTTCGCAGCCTTCACCAATAACGGCATCCGCCCCTATCCTTTCCATTTTAACCGCCTGTGCCACCGATGCCACAACGGGAATAACCGTTATACCGTTTTCCTTCCACCGTTTAATGTATTTTTGAGGGCTGCCCGCGCCTGTTGTTACGACTTTTACACCTTCCTCAACAACCAAATCGGCCAAATCATCCGCAAAGGGTGACATAAGCATTATGTTTACGCCAAAAGGCTTATCCGTCATTTTTTTTACGGCCCTGATTTTCTGGCATATTACATCCTTCGGCGCACCCCCGCCTGCAATAAGGCCCAAGCCGCCTGCTTCTGACACGGCGCTTGCCAAATGTTCGTCCGCAACCCATGCCATTCCGCCTTGAATTACGGGATGTTTGATATTAAGCAATTTTGTAACCCTTGTTTTCACTTTTTTCTCCCCTATATCCATTGTATAAGCGAACCTCCGTATGTCAGCCCACCGCCAAAGCCGACGAGGATTAACATATCGCCGCTTTTCAACATGTTTTTCTTGTTCATTTCATCAAGGCAAATAGGAATACTTGCACTTGACGTGTTCCCGTACTTTTCCAAATTGGTATAAATCTTATCCGCGTTAATGCCAAGCTTTATGCTGACCGCCGATATAATCCTTTTGTTTGCCTGATGCGGTATAATATGGTCTATATCTTCAATTCCGATATTGTTCCTTTCCAGCAAGCTTGTAATTGTATCCACATTGGCGTTTACCGCAAATTTATAAACTTCCCTGCCGGCCATTTTTATATATTTATTCTCCGAGAACATTCCGGCTTTTAGTACATCGCCCATGCTTCCGATTGCCTTTAAAATGCAGTCGTACATGCCTCTGTCCCTGCCGGCGCATGCCACAATCGCGCCCGCGCCGTCGCCGAAGAGTACGCAAGTATTGCGGTCGGTATAGTCCGTTATTCTTGAAATAGCTTCGGATGCGACAATAAGTATTGTTTTTGCTTTATTTGTTTTTATATAATTGTCGGCAATATCAAGCGCGTAGCAAAACCCGCTGCACGCGGCGTTTATATCAAAGCAAAACGCACGATTCGCACATAGCTGTTTTTGCACAAGACAGGATAGTGAAGGCGTATAATAATCCGGAGTTATTGTTGCGGCAATTATAACGTCAATTTCCGAGGGTGAAACCGATGCATCCTCCAATGCTTTTTGCGCGGCGATGGCCGCCATTTCAAACACCGGTATGTCTTTTGCAAGCCTTCTTTCTTTAATCCCCGTTCGTTCCGTAATCCATTCGTCCGATGTTTCCACCATTGCTTCAAGGTCGCTGTTTGAAAGAATGTGCTCAGGCAAATAGCTTCCCGTTCCTTTAATTTGAAGATGTATTATTCTCAACCCCCTCTTGATTTTTTTTACTGGTATGCTATAATAAAATAATTAAGTAATTTAATTATTAAATTGACTAACTATTTTAATTACTTTATTATATTATTATTAATAAAACTTGTCAAGGGGAAAAATGTTTGCATAGAAAGGCAGTGATGATAATGCAAATGAAGAAAAAGTGTTTTTTGTTTGAAGGGCAGGGTACGCAGTTCCCGGGTATGGGAAGGGATATATACCAAAGCTTTGAAGCGGCAAAGGAAGTATTTGCGCTGGGCAGCCAGGTAACCGGTATTGATTTGGTAAAACTATGCCATGAAACGAAGGAGGAAGAACTAAACCGGACAAATAATGCGCAGCTTGCGGTTTTTACCGTGTCGATGGCGATTTTTTCGGTGCTGGAAAAAGAATTTTCCATACCGGATTTTTATGCGGGTTTTTCGCTGGGCGAATGCAGCGCATTATGTGCCGCCGGGGTGGTGTCAATCGAAGACGGCTTCGAAATTATTAAAAAACGCGGTGAGGTTATGCAAAACTGCGCCTTGTCTCAAAAAGGCGCCATGTATGCAATTATCGGGCTTGATGATGAAATCGTTGAAGAAATTTGCGCAGACGCCAAAGGGTATGTTACGGCGGCAAATTATAACTGCCCGATGCAGCTTGTCATAGCGGGCGATGAAGACAGTGCGGAGAAAGCCGCGAATGAGTGCATAAAAAAAGGAGCGGCAAGAGCGGTAAGGCTGCCGGTCAGCGGGGCGTTCCACACAAAACACATGCAGCAGGCGGCACAGCAGTTTTATGAATATTTAAAGGGGGTTAAATTCTCAAAACCGAAAGGGATAGTATATTCCAATGTTTATCAAGGGGAAATAAATGATTTTTCGGTTATGCCGGAATATCTTGCAAAACATATTATAAGCCCCGTAAGATGGAAGATGGAAATAGGCCGTATTATAGAAACTTCAAACCCCGTGTTTTATGAATTGGGATGCTCTAAAACCCTTTCCGGTTTTAACAGGAAGATTGATAAAAATGCCGTCACATATAATTTGTCGGCGGCCGGTGCAATAAAGGGTTTAATCGGAGGAGAAAAATGAGGGAAAAATTCATTAAACAAATCAACCAGTTTTTAACCGACATTTTTAATAATATTATTGCTTTTGAGCAAAGAACCCTTACCGAGTCCAAAAGTGAACTTACCATAAGTGACATCCATACAATAGAGCAGATAGGGCTTGGAGGCAAGAAAAAAATGACGGATATTGCCGAGGCTATGGGGATTACACTTGCGGCAATGACATCCGCGGCAGACAGGCTTGAAAAAAAAGGTTGTATAATGCGGGAGAGGTCCGATTCGGACCGCCGCATGGTTTTTCTTTCGCTTACCCGTTACGGACGGGTTGTATACAAGCTGCATGAGAGGTTTCATAAAAGAATGGTGGAAAAGGTAATCAAGGATTTCAGCGAGGACGAGCTTGTCATTTTATCCAAAGCATTGTCAGGGCTTAATGAATTTTTCGAAAACAATAAAAAATGAATGTAACAAAACACTGCCGAGGCGAATATACTGTATCGTACATGTAATGCCGATTTCAAATTTCAATGTGCTTGGCGGGGTCTTTTGCGCTTTGTATGTGAGGTGTGCCGTTTTGTTTAAGAAAATATTTGAACAAAAAGTATTAAGCATTGCTTTGGCAGCATTAGGTATCGGAATTTTAGCCGCTCTTATACTTCCGTTTTGGTTTTTAGTGGCTTGTGAGGCTATCCTGTTGGTGCTTTTGGGTTTGTGTTGCTTAAAATAATTTGAAGCGAGGTGTGGGTTGTGAGGATTATTGTGTTTAAGATGCCAAGGCTTATAGGAGGAATACTAAAGAAGCTGCTGAGCATTACTTAAAAAGCATAAGGTATTAATGTTGCCGGCTAAAAGGCCGGCAACTAAGCTATGTTGTTTTATCCGTTTTCCATATTACAAAAAGTCCGGCACGCTGCATGTAAACAATAATTGCAAGGAAAATAGGGACAAGCACCATGCCTGCTATACCGAACAATCTCAAACCCGCATACATACCGATAAGCGTAAGCACCGGATTCGTTCCGAAGGAGCTGCTCATAATTTTAGGTTCAATAATCTGCCTTACAATAAGTATAATAAGGTACAGAACAAAAAGCGATATTCCTTTTTTGTAATTGCCTGCAATCAATTCAACCAAACTCCAGGGCATCAGTATTATACCGGTGCCTATTGCAGGCAAGGCGTCAATCAGCGCTATTGCAAGAGCAAGCAAAAAGGCATATTGAACGTCAAGTATTAAAAAGCCTGTCAGCAATTCGGCAAAGTTTATGCATAAAATTATGGCAATTCCCCTTAAATATTTGATAAAAGCAGAAAAAGCATAGCCCTTTATTTGCATAAAGCGTTCGGATATTGATTTCGGAAACTGACGTGAAACAGTGCCGGCCAAATAATCGTAATCTTTTGTGAAAAATATGCAGGACAGCAAAAAAGCAATGGTAAATATCAGTATATTCGGCAGAGAGCTTGCCACTCCGGTTGCCGCATTGAGAACTTTTTGGGTTATCGGCGTTACAAGCGAAGCAAATGAGCGTAATAAATTGGTAAGCGTTTCGTTTATGTAACCGGATATTTCCGGAGTCAGCGCGGCGCTGAATGCCTTCCACCTGCTTACTATTTGTTCAAACGTGTCCGGCAGTGTTGCAACAAAAGAAGGCATCTGGCGCGAAAGCAGCGTTATCTCTTTAACCAATCGGTTTATTATGGCATAAATAATGCCCGAAACCGTTGCCAGCACTAAAATAAGAGAAAGCATGGAGGCTGGAAGATTAGGAAGCTTAAGCCTTTTAAACAGTTTTACTATCGGCCTTGTGATAAGCGCAACAATAAATGCCAGTATAAACGGGAGAAATATTATAATTATATTGGGCAGTATTTTTGTTATAAAAAAGTACCCTATGATTATATATGCTGTTATCAGTAAAAATCTCAAATGCTTGTTTTCAGGCATTAAATCATCCTCCGAAATATATAATCCAAAAGCTTGTGTCCTTCTTCTATAAACAATCCGCCTTTAGCGTTTTTTTCACAATAGGTACTGCCGGAGTTGTTGTCGCCGGTGCGGTACAGTGCAAACGGAACCGGGTCTTTTGTATGCGTGCCGAGCGATAACGGTGTCGGATGGTCGGGCATTACCAAAATGGAAAAATCAATATTCTGGGAGGTCAGTGTTTCAAAAATCGGCCGGACTATTTTATCGTCTATCAGTTCAATGGCTTTTACCTTGTTCGCGGTCTCGAACCTGTGCCCGCACTCGTCCGGCGCCTCAATATGCACATAAACAAAATCGCTGTCGCAAAGCGCACTGAGGGCGGCTTTGGCTTTGGCATCATAGTTGGTATTTATATTGCCGGTAGCGCCTTCTACGCTGATACTGTCCAAAGACGCGCAAATCCCGATACCTTTTACCAAATCAACCGCCGATATTACACATCCTTTAACTTTATATTTTTCATAAAAAGACGGAAGATTCGGTTTGCTGCCCTGTCCCCAAATCCAAATGGAGTTTGCCATTTTTAACCCGCGCTCATATCTATCCCTGTTGACAGGATGTGTTTTAAGTATCTCATGGCTCTGCACCATCAGTTCGGTTAGTACGGGGCTGCCGGGCAGGTAATTACTTATTTTTTTCCCCGAAATATCATGGGGAGGCGTAAGCTCATACCCAGTATCACAGCCGTGCCATACAAGCAAATGCCGGTACGATACCCCCGAATAAAATTTTAAATATTCATTGCCCAGTTTTTCGTTTATATCGGATATTATTATTTGTGCTTCCTTTGTGGTAATTTCATCCGAACTGTAATCAAGCATTGTTTTTTCCGAATATTTGTCCTCGTCCGACAAGGATACCAGGTTAACACGAAAAGAAGCATCGCCTTGTGATAAGTCAACGCCTATGCTTGCCGCTTCAAGTGGGGAGCGGCCTGTGTAATAAATGTTTGGGTCATATCCCAAAACGGATAAGTTGGCAACGTCGCTGCCGGGCGAGAGGTTATCCGGAACGGTTTTAACAAGCCCGATTTTTCCCATGCTTGCTATTTTGTCCATGTATGGTTTGCGGGCAATTTCAAGGGGTGTCTTCCCTCCGAGTTCATCCAAGGGATAGTCGGCCATTCCGTCGCCAAGTATAACAATGTATTTCAAGTATGCTCACTCCGTTTCGTAAATATTTTATCAAATAAAACGCATATATACAATAGATAATTGAAAAATATTTCTTAATATGCTATAACCCGAGTTTGCCACTTGTTTAAAGCCCGCACAATTCGCTCACCGCTTAGTCCCATTGTCCAGCTAACCTCTTTTTGCGCGGCACTCGGAACAACCCCCGATTTTACGATTCTGTAAGGAGTGGAGGATGTTAGGGTAATTACATATATCGCGATCTGCGATAAGTATAAATCTGGAATAACCCATATCGTCTATGTTTTTAGACAGAGCAGACTTTAAAGTTAAGTGGTCGAGGGTGTTTCCGGGAAAACTTTCCACAGCAATCGGGATTCTCTATTTCATACTAAACGAATTCACGGGGTAAATAAGTCTATGTTCTATGCCATAGCCGATGGCTTGTTTGCCGTGCTTTCGAGATGTAAGCAGGGCATAGCGGATATGCTCACGAAGAAGCCGAAACCTATGCAACATTCGATGTTTACTGATGTTGGCTTCGGTTGGTGTTGAAAAAAATGGAGAACTCAAAAAATTAAAAATTCACTTGACAAATGATATATTTATTATATAATTTAAGATAACCAATTAATGGTTGAAGTCAAGGTGGAGTTTAGAAAATGAAAGGCAGGGTAATTATGAAAAAAAGGATTAAAAGCGCAATCTGTACGGCTTTATTTCTTGCGATGCTATTAAACGTCGCGCCCGTTTCAATCGCTTCACTTAGTTTTGACGGCACCCAAAGCAGCTGGGCCGAGCCGGAACTTAGGGAAGCATCTGAAAACGGGCTTACTTACGGGCAGATAGAGAATAATTTCACCAAGCCCATCACCCGTGAGGAATTCTGCGTTATTGCGGTAAAAATGTATGAAAAATTAAGCGGAGCGGCGCCGACCGTGGGAGAAAACCCGTTTACCGACACAAGTAACGCGGAGATTTTAAAGGCATATTACATCGGAATTGTCAACGGAACGTCCGCAACCACGTTTTCTCCGGCAAACAACATCACCCGTCAGGAAATCTGTGTTATGATATACAGGGCTTTATTTGCGTTCAAGCCGGATATAGACACAAATACCAACGGAGATTTTCCGTTTACCGACGCGTCAAGCATTGCGTCATGGGCAATCAACGAAATGAAGTTTGCCTATAAGAACGATATAATGAAGGGTACGAGCGCAACCACCATTTCGCCTCTTAACAATACCACCCGCGAGCAGGCGATAGTATTGCTCAATCGTACATTTAATAAGTATTCGGAGCTGTCGCAAGCTCCGGCAACTCCGATAGAGGAAAGCATTGACAAGTACTATCAACTGCAGGTCGCGAGTCAGGACCCGGCTAATTTCGCGCAGATTAAAAAAATAATACCGTTTGTTCCAGCCAACGACTCGGGCTCATTATCGTATTCTAATCTATTAAGCGGTTTAACTTCGGGCATCACTATGCAAGGTTCGGGTATAACTATCCAGCCTAAGGACGATTCGCCGCTTCAAACGGAGGACAGCTTGACTCTTCAGCCGGGAAGCGGCAAGAGGTTAGGTATGTCCGACAGCCTACATAAAATGACGCCGGAAGAAATTGAAGAGTACTGGGATAGACAGTACGGCAACAATGATTACGGTGAATTTGTTCCCTCGCATACGTATATTAAAGAGAGTGACAATGTTGTCGGAATAGACTGCTTAGGGCGCGGATATAACGTTATTACCGGGAAATTCGCGGATCCTTACAGTCTTAAGTTTCCTGTCCTGAGTGTCTTCAAGCTGATGGCAGACAAAAGACTCTTTAAAACTGACGGAAGCGGCACCGAAACCCGTTTTGTGGAAGGCAGAAGCGCTAAGTCATATTCCACCGAAATGGCGACGAAGGTCGGCGTCAGCGGGGGCTATCTCTACTTCAAGGGCAGTGTCAATGTCAATTTCAGTAATTCCTCATTAACCGAAACCGACAGAAGATTTGCCACTCTTGTATGCGATTTATCCCAGTATAAAATTGAAATCGACGACAGGCATATGAACCCCTCCGATTATATGGACGCCGGGTTCAAAGAAGATATAAATAATCCCGATGTTTCGCCCAGGGAGATATTCGAGTTATACGGCACACATGTAATCAGGTCGGTTAAAATGGGCGGCCGTTTGGACTATAACGCCACATCCAACAGCGTTTATAACAGCCAAACCAACAATTTCGAGTCGGAGGTTAAAGCCTCGTTCAACGCGGCTTTCGCGTCGGCGAACATCAGGCAAGAAACCAGTCAGACTACAACCTCGGCATCCTTTGAGGAAAACACTGAAATAGTCATTAAGGGGTATCCGGCTTATCAGGGCTCAAATACGCTTAACCCCGACGACTACAAAGCATGGTTTAACCTGGCGCAAACCAAACCGGAGATGGTGGATTTCGGAACGGACCGGCCGTTAATACCGATTTATAATCTGGCTACGTCACCGATTAGAAGAAGCCAGCTTAAACTGGCATATGAACAGTACGCGACCGAGAATCAATATATTCCGCCCGCCGTTGTAACCTGCATCAACGGTATCCGTCTGCACCCGCAGCCCGTCGGCACAACCCTGGCCGGTATGGACGAAAAAATCATAATCGACCCGCAAACAAATGAAAAATGGGAGTTGGTTGCGAATATATCACCCCATAATTTCGGTAATACGGAAATCCAGCAGCAAGTCTATGTGCGAAAGGGTCCGAGCGATTTGAATTCAAGGCCGCCGGTTGTGGCAGTTTTCCTCGTAAATGAAACCCAGGGCGAAAACGCCAAAGAAATATTTAAGAAGTATTGGGGCAATGACCCGACCGCGCGGCTTTGGGGAGACGGCGAACCCGGCTCCGACCCGAGCCTTAGCGCATATATCAGCGGTTTAAACGTCGGGGATAAGCTGAAGCTTTACTATGTGACAAGCAAAAACCAAAGACCTATTACCAACCTTAGAGTAAAGCATTACGGTTATGACCAGATAATCCGCTACTATCCGTCGTTAGACCCGAATAATCCTTCGGCGGATTACGGTAATTATTTCTCCGTAATTGACTACGGAACTCACATGAAATCCGGCAAATCCGACCCGCAGGACTGCGCCGAGAACGTTCCGAACAATGTTTGGCACAGGAATATCTATCTGCAATTCACATTTGATTGATTTTCTTACCCCGAGCGGTAGGAGCGAAGCGTGAAAAACTGATAAAAATCTCTCTCCCCGCCGGGGGGAGAGATTTTTTTGAACTTATAGGAAATTTCGAAAAACAAGAAAAAGGTTGACATAATTTTGGGCAACAAAAACAGCATAACAAAACAAGGGTGTGCAGCCCCTTGGATGGTTATGCTGTTTTCATGAACATGGCTCTCTACAATAAAATCATCGTTGGAATACGCCCACTCTCTTTCCTTTGCGGTGCTTTTTAGAAGGCTTTTTGCCATGATGTATCCATTGCCGTTATCTAAGAGTGGAAGATGTTAGGGCAATTACATATACCGCGATCTGCGACAAGTATAAATCTGGAATAACCCATATCGTCTATGTTTTTAGACAGAGCAGTCTTTAAAGTTAAGTGGCAAACTCGGGAATAAAACGAATATATACAATAGATAATTGAAAAATATTTCTTAATATGCTATAATTTACATTAATTAAATCCCGAAAGGATGAAGCATTCGTGAGAAAACAATCATATTTGCAAATTGCTGCGGTTGCCTTGACACTTATTGTGCTGGCTTATATAGTGTATTTACCTGTCGGAGTTGCCGACGGAGGGGGGCTTTATAAAACGGTTGAAAGCCTGGGTCTTTTGTATAAAGAACAGCCGTCGGATAAATTCTTCCATACCCAGTATACAATTTTTACAAAACCGCTTATTGGCAATACGCAATCGGCAATTGCGGCTGCTTTGCTGATGTTTTCGTCCGAAATCTTTAACGTGCGGTCTTTGGCTGTTGTTTACTGTATATTGCTTTTACTCGGTATTTTTCTTGCGGTGAAAAGCGCAATAAGGGATGATCGCATAAGCTGTCTTGCCGCCGCTTTGTGCGTTTTGATTTTTGCCGATATAAGTTATACCGCTTATTTTAATACGCTTTATGCAGAAGGAGCAATTATTACCACTTTTTTAATTTGTGTTTCATTGATATTGATTTGTTATCGTAAGAAAAACGCTCCGTTATATTTATCGCTTCCGGCGGCATTGTTTGCGCTGGCGTTTGCTTTTTGCGGGACAGTTCAGGCTGCTTGTGCAATTGTTATCGGATTTATGTTTTTTTCCCTTGCAGCAATTTGCAAGGAGGCGGCAAATAAAATCTCATGCTTTTTGCTTGGTGTATGCGTTATCGTGCTTTCCGCGTCATTTGCGGCAAATTATAAGCCGGTTGATTATGAAAAAAATATTTACAACGCCGTTTTTTTCGGCACAGCTCGCCATGAGAGCGTTGAAATATTGGGTCTTGACCCATCTCTTGACATTTTAACGGAAAGGTTTTATAATGATGATGTATATAATGAGTATAATCTTAAAGAAGAATTTTTTGATAAAATCAATTATAAAAAAATAATCATGTTTTATATGCGCCATCCCCGCGCTTTTGCGCGAGAGCTTAATTCGGCAGTTAAAAATGCTTTTAATCCCCGGCCCTTATATTTGGGCAATTATACGTCAGGCAGCGGAAAGCCGGGTCAGGTTTCCCGCTTTTTCAGCCTTTACAGCAGCTTTAAGGCAAAGTTTGTGCCCAACACCGCTATTTTTACATCAGTGTTTTTTCTGATTTATTTTGGGATACTTATATACATTCATTTTATAAGGCGGGAGAAATATATTATTAATATGCTTGCAATTGAAATAGGGATTGCCGCTTTAGTAAGCCTTGTAGCACCATTCATTTTAAGCGGACAATTCGAAATCGGCAGATCGCTGTTTACCTTTAATATAATGTTTGATTCCATGGTCATAGTATCTGTCGTTGCAGGCAGTCGTTATGCGCTAAGGCGCAGGAGCGAGCTGGTGAAAAAATACGGGTTAAACCAATAAATAAATATTTATGGTTATTATTGACAAAGGGTTGAAGTTGTCTTATAATGGTTATATAAGTTTAAGTACGGACACATTATTTGAATCAGCAAAATATAAAATTCATATAATCGGGAGGTTATATTATGGCTGTGAAAACTTGTCCGAAATGCAGGGAAGACAACTCGGAAGCTGCTGTTATATGCATAAACTGCGGAACAACACTCCTTGGGAAGGACAATGCAGCGGCAGACTCGGGGGAAAGCAATCTTGGCGTGGAAAAAAGAGAGGCCGGCGGTAAAAAAAGTGCAAAAACGAACAAATTCGGCATTGTTTTGGTTGTATGCTTTTTGATAGTTTGTGCCGTGTTGCTGATAATTAACTTCACGAAATGACCAAAACCCTGGCAGTATAAAAAATTCCCCGTACATAAGCAATTTAAGGGACGGCAGTCTGCCGTTCCATTTTTTTATGAATTAATATACTATAATATAAATATTAAATTGAATTATATTAAAATATATGATAATATAATTTTAATGGATTTTTAATCTTATTTAAATTGTATTCAAATAAATGACTGTTACAATAAAGCCATAACGATGGGCCGTTATTGGCTCAATAAAATAGGAGGTTGTAAAATATGGCTACAATTGAACAGGTTGAAAGATTAAGGGAAAAGGCAAACGTATCGTATGATGATGCGAAAACGGCTTTGGATGCTTCCGGCGGGGATTTGCTCGACGCAATGATTTATCTGGAACGCATGGGTAAAATTGAGCCCCCAGAGAATAACGGCACATACAGCACGGTAAACCAGATGCCACAGGAACCGGAGCAAAAATCCCAAAGTGAGGATTATTACCGAGCGGGCGAAACATTTTCGGGCTTGATGGGACGGTTTTTTAAATGGCTTGGAAGAATCATTGCAAAGGGAAATAAAAACACCTTTGAAGTAACGAAAAATAATCAGACATTAATTTCGCTTCCGGTAACGGTATTGGTTTTGCTGCTTCTCTTTGCGTTTTGGGTAGTTGTTCCTTTGATTATAATCGGATTGTTTTTTGGCTGCCGTTATATGTTCAGGGGAAGCGACTTTGAAGGGACATGCGTCAATAAGATGATGGACTCCGCCGCCAATGCTGCAGAAAACTTAAAAAAAGAAATAAACGAAGATAAATAATCGATAGCGGAGGTTTGCATGAACGGACATATTCTGCTGGTTGAAGATGAAGAAAAGCTTGCAAGGTTTATTGAAATGGAGCTTGTTTACGAAGGCTACAGTGTTGAAAAGGCTTTTGACGGGAGAACGGGGTTGGAGCTTGCGCTCGGGGGCTCATTTGATCTTGTTATACTTGATATTATGTTACCCGAAATTAACGGGATGGAGGTTTTGCGCCGCATACGCAAAACCTCCCAGGTGCCCGTTATTATGCTCACTGCACGGGATACCGTCATTGACAAGGTTACAGGGCTCGACAGCGGTGCGGATGATTACATGACAAAGCCTTTTGAAATAGAAGAGCTTTTAGCAAGAATAAGAACAGCTCTTCGAAAAAGGAGTCAACCCTCCGCAGTAAAAACATTGTCGGCATGTGGGGTTACAATCGACACACAGCGCTATGCCGTAAGCTGTAACAATACACCGATTGAGCTTACCAAGCGTGAATTTGATTTGTTACGGTTTTTAATGGAAAACAAAGGTATAGTTTTTACCCGCGAAACGCTGCTTGATAAAGTGTGGGGCTTTGATTATGCCGGGGATACAAACTCTGTCGATGTTTATGTTCGGTATTTGCGGGGGAAAATAGACGAGGTTTTTAATATCAAGCTTATACATACCGTGCGGGGAGTGGGATATGTGATAAAGGATGAATGATTCGAGAAATTCCAATAATTCTATTGTTTTCAGGCTTAATATGTGGCATCTTGCACAGCTGCTGCGGGGCTTTTTATGGCTAAACGCAGTTATTGTGCTTTTTTTTATCGGTGCCCTATTTTATACCGCTGAGAGCAATATCTCCGAAATGGCAAATGCACTGAGCGGTAACGAATTTGTTATTGAAACAAAGCCGGAAGGCTTTGAAATACCGTCGTTTCTAAGCGGTATTTTCCCCGAGCGGACAAGATATGCGGTTCGGGAATTTACCGGGGATGAAAGCAATCGCTCCTTTTGGAATAAAGTATATACGTTAAGATACAGGGTATGGATACCGCATAACAACGGATACCATAGCCTTGACTTTCATATGGGCGGGATTATCGGCTTGTTTTTAAAGCTTCTTATGGCGCTTGCGGTGCTTGAACTGATACACCTTGCAGGAAGTGTAAAAAGAGGCTTCAGAGCGATAAGACGCGGGCTTGCGCCGATTGCAACGCTTGCCGAAAAGGCTAAAAACATTAACGCATTCCAGCCGCCGCACCAGATTCGCGATTTAACGGGTAAAATAAAAAATATCAATGCTTCCAGGCTTGACACAAGACTGTCGGTAAGCACAGCTCAAAGCGAGCTTAAGGAATTGACGGGCGCAATAAACGGTATGCTTGACAGAATTAACGAATCATATCGTTCGCAAATGAGATTTGTGTCCGATGCCTCTCATGAGCTGAGAACACCGATTGCCGTTATTCAGGGATATGCAAATTTATTGGACAGATGGGGCAAAAATGATGAAAAGGCGCTTGAGGAATCAATTAACGCTATTAAAAGCGAAGCCGCAAGCATGAAGGAGTTGGTGGAACAGCTCTTATTTTTGGCAAGAGGAGACAACG
Source organism: Clostridiales bacterium Firm_18 (assembly GCA_001604215.1). Lineage (GTDB taxonomy): Bacteria > Bacillota > Clostridia > Monoglobales > Firm-18 > Firm-18. The sequence goes on along the minus strand of LVAX01000100.1, from coordinate 39,431 downwards.
ATTCATTAAAACTTAATTTAGAAGAAGTTGATCTTACGGCGCTTGTATCGGAAATAATCAGGGAAACGGAAATGATAGATCCCGGGCATCAATTCAGCTTTGTTTCAAAGGACAGCGTTACGATTGTTTGTGATGCCCAGCTTATTAAACAGGCTGTAAGAATTTTTGTCGATAACAGTATAAAATACACTCCCGCGGGTGAAAGAATTTCCGCATCCGTATACAAAGAAGACGACAGTGTCAAGGTTGTTGTGCAAGATAACGGAATCGGTATTTCTCCCGAGAATTTACCCTATGTTTTTGACAGATTTTATCGTTCTGACGATTCAAGAGCACGCAAAACAGGCGGCACGGGGCTTGGCTTGTCAATTGCGAAATGGATTATCGAAAGGCATGGCGGCACGGCAGAAATATTAAGCCGAAAGGATATTGGTACAAGAGTCACAATAACCTTAATAAATTAATTGTTATTGAGAGAAGTAATATAGCACACAAAAATAATTTTTTACATAGTATATAACAAACATCTGTTTTTCAATATTATCAGTACCGGGGGTTATGGACTTGGATAAAAAATTTCTTGTGTGCGGCGGGGATTTGCGTCAAACCGAGGCGGCGAAAATGATTTGTGACCACGGGTATGACGTGCATGCTTTCGGCTTCGGAGCGGGGACGGATATTCGTCCGCCGATTAAATATTATACGGACTTGGAGCAAGCGCTGGAGGGTGTCGACATTGTGGTTTTGCCGCTGCCGTGCAGCAGCGATAATGAAACGGTCAATATGCCGCAGTCAAAGGAAAGGCTGCTTTTTTCCGAATTGCTCGGCAAGATGAACAAAAAGCAGATAATTGTAGCGGGGAACGTGCCGGAAAAATTTTTGGGCATGGCCCGGGCGCATGGCATATACATAGCCGATTATTATGACAGGGAAGAACTGAAAATCTCCAATGCAATACCCACCGTAGAGGGTGCTTTAATGCTTGCCATAGAAGAAACCGCAATCACGATTCATGGGGCAAAATGTATGGTGCTTGGCTATGGGCGTATCGGCAAGCTGCTGTCAAATGCGCTTAAAAGCCTCGGGGCTGACGTTACCGTATCTGCAAGAAAGCACTCCGACCTTGCATGGATAAAATCATTCGGCTGTCGTGCGGTTCAAACAGAAAAAATAGATAGTGTAATATCGGAGCAGGATATTATTTTCAATACGATACCTTTTACTGTTTTGGACAGAAAGATACTTGAAAAAGTTTCAGGCAGCTGCCTTATCATAGATTTGGCAAGCAAGCCGGGCGGCGTTGATTTTGATGCCGCTTCGATGCTCGGTATACGCGTCATATGGGCATTGTCTTTGCCCGGAAAAACTGCCCCCATAACCGCAGGTAAAATAATAACGGAGACGATTATCAATTTAGTGAGAGAACTGGGGGTGTAGCATTGGATTTAGAAGGCTTGAAGGTAGGTTTTGCTATAACCGGTTCCTTCTGCACTATTGCGGATGCCCTGCCGCAGCTTGAGGAAATCGTCAGGCAGGGTGCGCATGCAATACCCATTATGTCTGAAATAGTGTATTCGACGGACACCCGCTTTACGAAAGCCAAGGAGCTTATATGGCAGGTTGAGGATATAACCGGAGAAAAGATAATCCATACCATTTGCGATGCGGAGCCGATAGGGCCGAAAAAACTTCTTGACATACTTGTTATTGCGCCGTGTACCGGCAATACATTGTCGAAACTGGCAAACGGTGTTAACGATACGACTGTTACAATGGCGGCAAATGCGGCATAGAGGTTACGGCAACCCGGATAATCCCGAAATTAAGCGTAAAATTGAATATTAAAAATATGCAAATAGCGGACAAGCTGAGCCGGATTGATACGTCAAAAGTGGGCGGCAAGGTGAAGTATTACAGGCTGCTTAACAAAATGAGCGTTGCGGAGCTGTCAGAATTAACAGGTGTCAGTCGCGACAATATTTTGCAGTACGAAGAATGCGCTAACTTTTGCCCGCCAGCCTTTTGCGCGGAGGTGGCTAAGATTTTCAATATTGAATTGGATGTACTTAGTGACGATTTTATTGTATTCTTGAATAGCGACTATATTGCTAAAATCAATAATGAAAAAGGAAGGACGGGGTTATCCTATTCCCAAATAGCCGAAAAATACGGCATAGCACCCGCCGCTCTGTTAGGCTGGGTAAAAGGGAAGTATGCCCCGAGCAGGGCGTCATTTCGGAAGTATATTATGGGGAATCCGTTGTTTTATGACGCCATATAAGTTATATCTTATGAAATTTATAATTTTATTATTGACGAAAGATATAACTTGCTGTATAATGTGTTTTATAAGGAGATGATAGCTATGGTTATTCGTGAATCCTATTTATCTAAAATCCGCCCGTTTATCGGCAAAGATGTTATAAAGGTTTTGACGGGCATCCGACGCGGAGGAAAAAGTGTACTGTTAGAACAAGTCAGAGATGAGATAAACAGTCCCAATACCGTCTTTCTGAACTTTGAGGACTTAGGAAATCAACATCTTTGCGAGTATAGCGCATTCCACGATTTTATATGCGATAAAATCGGTGACAGCAAAGAAAAATTTTATCTTTTTTTCGACGAGATCCAAGAGGTAGAAGGTTGGGAAAAAGCTATAAATTCTCTGCGCGTTAAATATAAGGCGGATATTTACATCACAGGATCAAACTCAAAACTTCTCTCAGGCGAGCTTGCGACCTATATTGCAGGGCGTTATGTTTCGCTTGTGGTTTACCCATTTTCTTTCGCCGAGTTTAAGGCGGCAAAAGAGGAATACACCTTCGATGATTATCTGAAGTATGGCGGTATGCCATTCTTGTCAAGCATATACTTTGAGCCCTCTGTCATTCAAAATTACTTACAGGATGTGTTCAATTCCGTTGTGCTGAAAGATATAGTCAAGCGTAATAAAATTCGCGATGTTGATCTTTTAGAAAGGATTATCTCGTATGCTTTAGCGAACGTGGGCAAGAGTTTTTCTGCGACTAGTATTTCAAAGTTTTTCAAGGCAGAAAAGCGGACGGTTGCGCCCGAAACCATTCTCAACTATCTAAAAGCGTGCGAGGAAGCCTTTTTGCTGTATCGCTTGAAAAGCCAAGATATTAATGGCAAGAAACTGCTTAAAGTAAACGAAAAATATTATGTTGCGGATCACGGATTGCGCGAGGCTGTTGTAGGCGCAAACCTGAAAAATGCTGAGATTATCCTTGAAAACATCGTAGGGCTTGAACTCTTACGCCGTGGATATAAGGTCTGCGTAGGACGTGTTGGCGAAAAAGAGATAGATTTTGTCGGCGAAAAAGACGGTGATAAAATCTATATTCAAGTTTGTTATTTATTGAATGAAGAATCTACCATTCAGCGAGAGTTCGGCTCCCTTTTGGAGATAAAGGATAATTACCCCAAATTTGTATTATACAAGGAAAGCTCCTTCGAAGGCAATTATGAAGGCGTTCCGGCGATAAAAATTGAGGATTGGCTGTTGAACGATTAACAGTAGCATTGGTAGGCTCAATTTTATTTCTGTGTTTTTAATTGTTCTTAAGGCGGGTGAATAAAATGACTGATAAACAAAAAAGGCATTTGGACGAAGTTGTGTTTTCGCTGTCTGTGTAGGGTTTAGATATTCCCGATGAAGAAAAAAACGCATCAAAAGTACCGTTCAACAGAAAGTTTTGCGGTTATAAATTCAATTTGAAATCTCTGCGCTTTTATTGATATTTTGGAATACCATTAGAAGGCACGATACAAATGGTTTCAATTGTTAATCATAACATCGCCAGTAGCTTCATCATAAGCAACATCACATCCAAGAGCTTCTGAAATTACTCTAAGCGGCACATAGATTCTGTTGTTGTAATTTATTACAGCCGTATCGGAGTAAATGTATTCACCGTTTTTTATAATGTAATTAGTGTCTTGCTTTATTTCAACCCGCAAATCTCCAAGCGTAATAATTGCAGTTTCACTGTCGCCAAGCCACTCTACCGTACAGTCGAGCTTTTCAAAAACAGCACGAATCGGTATCATAGTGCGGTTATTTATTAGTAATGGAGGAGTGTCGAAATCAACTTTTTCGCTATTTACGAATACAATACCGTTTAATAAGGGAATATCAATAAATCGTGCTATTCCTGTGTAATTTTTATTTGGTATGCTAACATTAAAAAATCCATCTATAAAATTATACCAAGAAATAATGTTTTCTCCAGATATACCATTAGCCGTATATATTTTTTTGTCGGGTATATTTGGAAAAACTAATTGGTTATCCATATCAATTATTCCGTGAGAATTGTCACGTCCAACAACCGCATGTTTTCCGTCACGCATAAGCTGTATGCTCTCATACTCCATCGGAATTTTGCTGTTTCCCATACTATCGGCTATTCCAAACCGCAAAACATCCGAATCGTTTTTAATCCCAAAAACAATATCACCATTGGAATGTCTTGCTACACTATCCCATATTGTGTCAACAATATAATTGCCTTTTGTGTCGATAAGCCCCCATTTCCCGCCGTACATACCACCACGCTGAAGTGTTCCGCCTTTCATTACCAATGCCGTTCCGTTAATAAATGGTTGAGCGTCAGACCAGTCATCATCTAAAATGAGTGTATTGGTTTCATCGTAATATTTGACTGTGCCCCACGCGCTATAACTTCCGGAACCCGCATGAACTCTTCCTTCGATCTTTAGAAGAGGATAATCGTCAGGTACAGGATAAGCATTTCCACCACTATACTTAATATCATCTGAATATTCTACCCACTCCCACGTAATTCCCTCGTTTGGAAGATATGGTTCGTTGACAAAAAACTCAGTCTGTTTAGTATTGTTGTTCCAGCGCATATTGCCAAACTCCCCCAGTTGATCAATAAACATTACAATCCTTCCGTCTATTGAAAAGGTTTTTGCAACTCTGTTATTTATATAAACAGTTGTGTCAGTTTTGAAAACTTCATATTGTTCGGCATAACGAAAGTCGTCCTGTATATCCGCCTTTTCACGCATGGAGTTTTTTTCTATAAATATATTTTTATTATCTTCGTTTATTTTAACATTAAATCCGTATTTCGGCAAAACTTTAACATCAATAAACCCATACCCGTTTATGCTGTAAATACTCTGGGAAACGCCATTAATGCTCATCACAATCGGATATGCCGTTTCAATTGGCTCGGTTGGCAGGGTGTATAACTCTCCGTCGTCATTAAGCCGAATTATGCCATATTTGCGGTTGTTGTCATATACTACCGCACGTCCTTCATAAAAAGCGTTTGCCTGCCATATAAAAGGTTCAACAACCATATTACCGTTTAAATCCATATAGCCCATTGCATAGTTTTCATTATCATATCTTCCCACAGATATAATTCCGTCAGTACTAATTCCATATCCGATTGATTGCCATCTTACATTTTTCGAAGAAGTAATAAGATTAAAGTTATTGTCAAAAAAATAAATTATTTTGTTTTCAGTGTCACAGCCAAATAAAATGTCGTGTTCCTTTGAATAACCCATATAATAACTATATTTTATATCATCAAACTGAGGAGGTCTTATTTCCGCGTTAAAAACATTTACTATGTTATCGGAAGTGTAGCCGCCCATTCCGTTATCTTTGTATGCGGCATCTTGATATCCATCAGATTTCAACCATATTTTACCGTTCTGATATGTGGCAGGTTCCTGTAATTCTTCGACAATGACATTGCCACTTCTGTCTATAATCGCTTCACCTTCGTTAAAACTTTCAAACCTTACCTCGGCTATTGCATATCCATCATTAAAAGAATGTGCGAATTGATACTTGAAATCTAGCGCAACCTCGCCGTCGGGCGTTATATAACCCCATTTGTTATCAATACGAACTGCGGCGACACCTTCGCTAAATCGTTTTGCATCTTGATATTTGGGTTCGATTACAAACATCCCGGTTTTGTTTATATAACCGTAATTGAAGCCATTGTTTCCTTGTTGCGATTCATTATTATTCCTTATAGCAACGACTGCCATTCCCTCAAAGAAAGGACTTGCTATGTCAAATTGAAAATTAATGACGGTGTCACCGTTTTTATTAATGTATCCCCATTTGTCGCCAAGCTTCACTGGTGCAAGTCCGTCATAAAAGGGCTTAACGGATTCATATTGCATCGGAATTTTAATTTCTCCGAATCTGTCTACAAAGCCATAATAACCTGCACCTCCATTCTCACCATAGCCTTGTATAAGGGCAAGTCCATCTGAAAAGTCTCCAATGTATGACCAAGCGCAAGGCACTACCCATTCAAACTGCTTATCGGCCGCATATGCTGATGTTGAAAAAAAAGTTGACGCTAACGAAAGCAAAAAACTAATTGATAATATTACCGATATAGTATTATTAAATTGCTTTTTCATCATGTTGAAAACCTCATTTCCGCATATCTTGAATAATAAATTAACTAATTATAATCATAGCACGTCAATTGTTAAATTTCAATTCCCTTGTATAAAAATTCCAGAAGCACTTTGCGATTATTCCACCGGATGATAATTTATTAAGCGGCATTGGTTATCTCCTGTTGTATTATCTTGCTAAAACCCGCTAAAATCAAGTCATACGACTTATCGACCATATCGCGCAAGACCTCGTCCGGAACATTGCCGCCAACGTACACCGAGTTCCAATGGTCTTTGTTCATGTGATATCCAGGGACAATATCGCCCTTATACTGCTCCCGAAGGAACTGCCCGAACATGGGGTCAAGCTTGAGCGTGATAATTTCTTTGCCTTTCACGTCATTTCCATGCATAGCAAACATTTTATCGCGGATCATGTAACGGTCGACTTCCCATTCGGCTTTGTATTCTTTGTACGCACCCTTTTTTGAGGTTGCATATTCCTCGAACCATGCGTATTTCATTTGGTATACCTCCGGTCAAATACGATGTGGCAATTATATAGATAATGGGAAGGTGGCATTGTTGATTGCTTCTTTCCATTCAATTATCTTATCGGATAAAGTTTTTACATATCTACCTGGAGTGGAGCTTGACGATGATACTCTTTTACAACACTTGGTTTTATATAGCATATTAAAGTGCTTTTTGAAAATTTTTTCTGCTTTTGAGCCATTAAATATTACGTATTCAATATTTGGGTGATTCGCAAATAATTGAGTAAAGTCATTTGGGACACCATTTCTAATTGCAATATCAAGAGCTCCTTCTCTATCTGCATAGCTTAACACATCCCATAAAGCAATGCGGTTTTTCTTCAAAAATTCACATTTTTGATTATAGTCATTATTAACAGGTACATTATACACAGAATAAATAATATTCCAAAACTGATTCTGAGGATCAGCATAGTATTCGTTTATTTCTATTGATAATGTACCAGGTAGTGTTCCCAAAATTAATATTTTTGAATTTTGATTTATAATTGGTTTGAAACAGTATGGCATACAAATAACTTTCTCTCTTAATACCAATTGAGATCCACATTCCGCGTTCGCATTATATAAAAATCTGTATTTCACACTCTCACGCTACTCTAACAATAACCTCAACATCTTCTCTGGATTATTCAAAAACTGCTTCGTCACTTGATAATGCTCCGTGTCCTGATAAGCGGTCGGCTTGATTGCATCATCTTTTATTTCATAAATCTCAGCATCAGGATACGCCATCAAAATCGGCGAGTGGGTGGATATAATAAACTGCGAATTCTCCGCCGCAATACGGTCTATCTCAATTAACAGCGACATCTGCCTCGTCGGTGACAGCGCGGCTTCCGGCTCGTCAAAGATATACAAACCGCCGCCCACAAGCCAGTTCTGAACCAACGACATAAAGCTTTCCCCATGTGATTGCTCGTGCAGCGATTCACCGCCGTATGTCTATGTTATCTCCGATTTCATATAAAACCCTTAATGCAGCGTTGATTCATGTTCTATCTTTCTGCGAAAGTTTACTTTAACCTCCGCCATAAATCTTCCATTTCCCTCATTGTATGAAACAGCCCCTCTTGGCTTTCGCGTATACTGTCAATCATATATTCAGGCGAAAAATATGAAATATCCAGAAGTCTATTAATTTCGGCAGACTTGCTTTGAGCCGTGCCTTTTGATAATCCGAAGCCGTCCGCAATCTCCTGCGCCGTCATAAAATATGGCTGGGACTTGTCAAAAACGAAGTTGTTGGAAGCGATTGCATACACAATCCCGCAAGCCCAGGTGTTGGCTTTCCCTTTTAGCAGCGGTGACGGACGTTTGCGACGGAGCTTTTCCAGCGCGAATAGACACACCCCTATAAACTCAGCGCCCAGCTTTTCCTCACAGAACTTTGTGATAAGCGGCGCGATTGCATCAGCCTTTTCGCGGGATTCGCCCGGAGCAGCTTTAACAGGCTTCTTAGGCGCAGGGGTTGGGATTTCTTTCGGATTAGAATCATCAAACGGCAGCTGACTTATAATTCCGAATTTTGCCTTTGAGATGTTGTATAGCTCCGTGAAGCTACTGCGTATTCCGGAACCAAACCCAATATTGTGCGCCAAAAACAGACCGTCATAGATTATTTTATCTCGGAATGGCAGAATCATTGCGTCCACCATCACAGGCAAGTCCGACTTGTCAAAGAAGTCAGCGAAGGGATGATTAAGTCCTGTAATGCCGTATAATCGGGTTGTATCCTCGTCTCCAAATGTCATAAATACAGAATATTTTGCTAAATGCCGCATAACGACAAACTTATCCATAACAAAATAACGCCGCCACGAGAGAAGGATTTCCCTCTCGCCCTCGGTCAATTCGGCTCCGTATTTTTGAATATAATCCTCAATCCATGCAGGGTTCTCAAACAGCTTTACCCTCACTTGATAAGCCTTTTGCGAATCAACACTTTTCGGATGTCTCTCATTGCCAAACCCGCGAACAATTTTGTGCTCCTTGTTCACGCAATAGAGCAAGTCGAAAAACAGCTTGAAAAAAGTTGCTCTTTCCTGATCGTTTAAGTACATTTTTTCTTCCTCCCGGTTTAGTTGAATTTATAACCGAACTTCCACCACATTCCCTATTTCCAAGCTATCTTCGCCAACTTCGCAGTCGAACGCCGCCACTGTAACGCCCGCTTGCTTTGCGGCAGCCAACGCCTCGCCGAACGCCGGATGCGTACGGTTATTGGGGGTAAAATATTTAACATCGTTCATTTGTATTACAAACACCACATGCGCCTCGTACCCCTCCGAAGCGCACCGCATCAACTCGTTCAGGTGCTTTACGCCGCGCTCGGTAGGCGCGTCCGGGAACATAACCACGCCGTTCTCCTCCAGCGTAACGCCCTTGACCTCAATAAAAATCCTGCGCCCTTCCGCCTCAACGTAAAAATCGAACCGCGACGAGCCATATCGCGCCTCCGGCTTAATCAGCGTAATATTTTTTATGTACGCGCCGCTTTGCAGATATTCAAAAAACACCTTATTGGGTGCGTTCGAGTCCATATTAATCAGTCGTTCACCTTTGCGGACGGCGATTAAATCATATTTTGTGGCGCGGTTTGGGTTGTCCGATTTCTGCAAATAAACCTCTGCGCCGGGAATCAGCAGTTCCTTGCACCGCCCGGTATTCTTAACGTGGCATATTTCAATATTGCCGTCAATCTCAACCTCTGCGGTAAAGCGGTTGGGACGGGATATAAATATGCCGGGGATAATGTTTTTATAAGTCATAATATTTATATTTTAACACAAAATGCGCCAAAACTCAAGATTAAGCATAAAAATAATTCCAGCAAGATAATTAGACTGTTAAATTCTGCGCATACTGCATGTACTTTCTTACAGATCAGATGAATATATTTATACCAAATAAATTTATCTGTAGGGGTGACCAATTAATGGAGAATCAAAAATATTATTACAAATCATTTAGCAAAAGTCTCTGTGGGAGAGAAGGGTTTCAATTTAAAGTAGGTGGTGAGTATCAACTTGACCATAACGACACATGGAGGTGGTTTCATTACGCTCGATACGCCAGCTCAACGCTTATTCATACCGGCGAAGGCGAGACAGCAAGGATATGTTTGGTAGAACCGCTTGGCGAAATCGCAAAATTCAAAGCCCGAAATGACGGATATAATAAGGGATTTTATTTCACGACAAATAAAATAAAAATTGTTAGAGAACTCTCATACGAAGAAATAATGTCTGTTTTGGAAAAAGAAAAATGCCCGTTCTATTTAATTTAATGCATATGAACCCTCCGTTTGAGTATTTGCTTGCTAATAAAGCAAAGATGAGGAGACGAAATGCTTCAAGGTTTCTCGCCGTTGCGAGAAGACGCGATTTAACTTTGAAAGAAAAGAAAGCGATATTTCCAAAGTCTTTGGCTGACTTATTAGAAAGAACAAGCTAGCGATGAAGGCTTTTTAAATTTTGAGATGTTTGAAAGTTTATCTATGAGCTTTTTAAATGAGAAACTTCATAAAACAATAGAAAAATTGGAACCAAAAAAACAATTGATTATAAAGCAACGATGTGGTTTTGACAATGAAGAACCGAAGACGCTTGAAGATATAGGTAGAAAGCTGAACATCACAAGGGAAAGAGTACGGCAGATTGAGGCTAAAGCGTTGCAAAAATTAAGTCATCCTCGTATAATCGAAACTCTTGAGGATTATTTATAATAATAGTGCTGATCATGCAGAAATACAAAAAATTGGAGGGTTGACTATGGCAACGAAATGAAATTGTTATATTCGCGGCAAAATATTGGGGAAAATGGCGACCAAAAGCCGCATTCTGAAAGAATTTAAATCTAGAGAAGAATCTTTATGTGTTAACAAGGCGGAGTCGCGTACAATAAGGATTGAAAAATTTAACTGGCATTGAAAAGATTCTGGGAACTTAGGCAGGTATTTCGCCCAAATTCCCCACTTATCAAAAAATCATGCCAATCCCCAGAATTCACTTGACTTTCGGGCGGTTAAGAGCGTTAATGGTAATATAGCGCTTTTAACCGCTTTTTTGCACTGCGAACAGCGACGTAACATGCTCAAGCACACGCCGTTTTTCCGCATAGCATAAATTTAGGCTATTTATATAGGTTAAAAGAATATCGCTATAAAAGCGTCTTGTGTTGTTTTGCAAATCCTTTTTCGGTGGGTAAATAAAGTTAATTTTTATATTTTTACTCATTCAATCACCTATTGAAAAATATATTCAATAGTGAGGGCAATATTGTTTGTCCGTAGAAAATAATTTGAAATCGAGGTGAAGAACTTGATTGCGATATATTCGAGAAAGTCAAAATATACCGGCAAGGGCGAAAGTGTCGAAAATCAAATACAATTGTGCCGCGAGTATGCGATAAAGCATTTGGGCGCGGTTGAAAGCGATATAGCCGTTTATGAGGATGAGGGATTTTCCGGCGGCAATATCAAACGCCCGGAGTTCCAAAAGCTGCTGCAAGACATCGGACACAAAAAAATTTCGACACTGATTTGTTATCGGTTAGACCGCATAAGCCGTAATGTGGCGGACTTTTCGGGCATCTTGGAGCTGCTCATACAAAACAATGTGGACTTTGTGTCCATCCGCGAGAGCTTTGACACTTCCACCCCTATGGGTAAGGCAATGGTGTACATTTCCTCTGTATTCGCACAGTTGGAGCGCGAGACTATTGCGGAGCGCATCCGGGACAATATGTATGAGCTTGCCAAAACGGGGCGGTGGCTCGGCGGAGCGGCTCCGTTGGGCTTTGAGTCAAAGCAGATAAATTTCACCGACGAGGACGGCAAGAACAGGCGGTACAATATTCTGTCTACGCTTCAAGAGGAAAAGACAGTTGTTCAAACGCTTTTTAAAGAGTTTTTAAAGTTAGGCTCTATCAGCAAGGTTCAAAAGTTTGCCTATACACACGGCTTGAAATCCCGTAACGGCAAGGACTTTCATATAAACTGCCTTAAAACACTGCTTGCCAACCCCGTTTATTGTGTTGCGGACAAAAATGTCTATAAATATTTATCCGATAAAGGGGTTGAAATATTTTCGCCTAAAAGCGAATTCAAGGGCAAATACGGGCTATCCTGCTATAATAAAACATCGAAGGATAACAAGAAAATCACCCGCCCGAAGGATTATTCCGAATGGATTATCGCCGTTGCCAAGCACGAGGGTATTGTTTCAAGCAACGACTGGATAAAGGCGCAAAATATCATTGCCAACAACAAAGACAAAGCAATCCGGCAAGTGCGGAATCCAAAGGCGCTCCTTTCGGGCTTGTTGTTCTGCAAGCATTGCGGGTCGCACCTGCGCCCGAAATATCACAACAGCAAAGGTACAAGCGATGACGACAGGATTTTTTACTACATCTGCGAAATGAAGGAACGAAGCAAAAAGACGCGCTGCGATGTTGACAACATAAGCGGCAACTATTTAGACAAGTTATTTCTTGAACAGCTGCGGCAAATGACGGCTGAAAACTTTGACTTTGCACAGGCCTTTGACGTTAGCGCAAACGGCATAAGTAGCAGCGTGAGCGAGATTGACGCGCTGATTGACGGCTTAAACGAAAAGCTGCAGGAAACCGATAAGGCTATAGCCGCGTTAGTCGCCAATTTAGCACAGGGGAGTTATGAAAAATCCGTTGTGGACGCTATTATGGAGCAAGCGAATGTATTAACCGTTAAAAAGAAAGAAGTAGAGAAAGAAATTGCCGATTTAAAGGCGCAGCAGGTAAACAGCGAAGAAATTATGAAATCGGTCATTAGCGTAAAAGACGCATTGTCCGTAATCAATTCAGCCTTTGACAGCCTGACCGTATTCCAGCAACGCGAAAGGCTGAAAATCATAATAGATAAAATTTTATGGGACGGTGAAAACATTGATATACTACTACGAGGGGTTTAATCAAACGCATATGCGTTTGATTAACAGCTCGCGGCGCGATGCACACGAAACGCGCGAGGAAGGCGGCGAAGCTGCCCGCGTTTCGGCGCACAATTCGCGCGAGCGCTCATTGAATGAAGCATTGTTGCCGCTATGTGAGTACCGCAAAAGCACACCTTAGAAACGTCAAACCTTTGGTTATTTCCATATCAACGAATGACGGACTTGGGGTAAACGCAAAAAACATAGCTGCACTGCTTGCAAGCAAGAACATATATTTTGTTCCTTACAGGCAGGACGATACAAACAGAAAGCCCAACTCGCTTGTGGCAAAAATGGATTTGTTAATTCCCGCGCTTAAATCTGCGCTTGCCGGTGAGCAGATTCAGCCGGTTTTATTAAAACCAAATAAATAATAATCATAAAACGCAAGAAGGTACGCCGAAATCGCCGTAGTTTAGGCATAAGGAGTTTGATTCCCTTATGCTTGTACCGAGGCGATTTTGGCATATTTGGGCGGGAGCTCAAAAAAAGCTGCCCTCGTATTGACACCGCATTTTTTAAAATGGTATAATAAATAAAATACAATCTTACTTATATTAACCAAACGGGGGTAGCACATGTCATACGACCAGACAAAACTAAGGAATTTTTGCATTATAGCCCATATCGATCACGGAAAGAGTACCCTTGCGGACAGACTGCTTGAATATACCGGTTTGCTTTCGGAGCGCGAAATGGAAGAACAGGTTCTTGATAATATGGACCTGGAGCGCGAGCGCGGGATAACCATAAAGGCCCGTGCTGTCCGTCTTGTCTATAATGCAAGGGACGGTCGGGAATATATTTTAAACCTTATCGATACCCCGGGACATGTGGACTTTAACTACGAGGTGTCAAGATCCCTTGCCGCTTGCGAGGGCGCTGTTTTAGTCATCGATGCCGCCCAGGGCATTGAGGCGCAAACCCTTGCCAACACATATCTTGCCCTTGACCATAATCTTGAAATAATACCCGTTATAAACAAAATAGATTTGCCCAGTGCCCAGCCGGAAATTGTCAAAAATGAAATAGAAGAGGTAATCGGCATACCGGCGGATACCGCGCCGCTGATTTCGGCAAAGCAGGGAGTCGGGATTGAAGAAGTTTTGGAGCAAATAATAAGTTTGGTGCCCCCGCCTTCGGGAAGCATAGACAAACCGTTTAAAGCTTTAATATTCGATTCGTTTTATGACAGCTACAAAGGTGTTATTATTTATTGCAGGGTTTTTGACGGAAGCATTAAAACAGGCGAGAGAATAAAGCTTATGTCCACACAAAAATGCTTTGAAGTGACGGAGGTCGGATATCTGAGCGCAAACGGCACGATAATTTCCGGCGAATTAAAAGCCGGAGAGGTAGGCTATATTGCGGCAGGAATAAAAAACGTTTCCGATACAAATGTAGGGGATACCGTAACAACTGAGCAGAATGGGGCGGATTCTCCCCTGCCGGGGTATAAAAAAGTAAATCCCATGGTTTTTTGCGGAATTTATCCTGCGGATGGCGCGAAGTATGACGATTTGCGCGACGCACTCGGCAAACTTCGTCTTAACGATGCATCCCTTTCGTTTGAGCCGGAAACCTCCGTGGCACTTGGGTTCGGATTTAGGTGCGGTTTTTTGGGTCTTTTGCATTTGGAAATTATTCAGGAGCGTATTGAGCGTGAATATAATATTGATCTTGTAACAACCGCGCCCAGCGTTGTATACAAGGTAACAAAAACCGACGGCAAAGTTTTGGAGATAGACAATCCGACCAATTTGCCGCCGCCAGCGCAAATAGATTATATTGAGGAACCGGTTGTAGAAGCAACCATAATGACGCCCTCCGACACGGTGGGAAGTATAATGGAGCTTTGCCAGGAAAGACGGGGAACATTCAAGGATATGAAATATCTGGATGAGACTCGCGTCTGCATTAATTATAATCTGCCCCTCAGCGAAATAATCTATGATTTTTTTGATGCTTTAAAATCACGCACAAAAGGGTATGCGTCTTTTGATTATGAGCTTGCGGGGTATCAAAAATCATCCCTTATTAAGCTGGATATATTGCTAAACGGTGATGTTGTCGATGCCCTTAGCTTTATTGTCCATTCGGAAAAGGCATACGAGCGCGGCAGAAGAATTTGTGAAAAGCTAAAAAATCTTATTCCGCGCCAGCTTTTTGAGATACCGATACAAGCGGCGGTTGGCAATAAAATTATTGCAAGGGAAACGGTAAAGGCGCTTCGCAAGGACGTTCTTGCAAAATGCTACGGCGGGGATATTTCACGAAAAAAGAAGCTGCTTGAAAAGCAAAAGGAAGGCAAAAAGCGCATGCGGCAGGTAGGCTCGGTCGAAGTGCCGCAGGAAGCTTTTATGTCGGTTTTAAAGCTTAATGAATAAGGGAATTTATATTCACATACCCTTTTGTATAAAAAAATGCAATTACTGTGATTTTAATTCCTACGACAACATGGCTCATTGGCACAAGCAGTACACAAGCGCACTGCTGAAAGAAATTAAACAAAAAAGTGTATATGATTACGATACGGTTTTTATCGGAGGCGGTACTCCAACCTGCATTCCTTTGCCGCAACTGCTGGGCATTGTAAATTGCGTCTCAAAGGAAAATTGTGAATTCACGGTTGAGGTAAATCCTGCAACCTGCGATATGCAGGGTTTTAAACTGCTTTACCGTGCGGGAGTCAATCGAATCAGCTTCGGGCTTCAATCCGTGCATGATAATGAATTGGAAACGCTTGGGAGAATTCATACATGGTCTGATTTTTTAACTTCGTACCTTAATGCAAGGGATGCGGGATTTAAAAATATTAATGTTGACCTTATGTTTTCCCTGCCCAGTCAAACGGTGCATAGCTTTTATCAGTCTTTAAAAGCAGTTGCTGCCCTCAAGCCTGAGCATATTTCA
Organism: Clostridiales bacterium Firm_18; assembly: GCA_001604215.1. GTDB lineage: Bacteria > Bacillota > Clostridia > Monoglobales > Firm-18 > Firm-18. The sequence goes on along the minus strand of LVAX01000100.1, from coordinate 23,560 downwards.
TGTTACTGCCTGTCGGTAGAACCGGGGACTCCCTTTTACAGCATGAAGCTTGATTTGCCGTCCGAGGAGCAGCAAAGGCAAATGTATCATCTTTGCGTAAATTATCTTAAAAGCATAGGTTATCATCATTACGAAATCTCCAATTTTGCAAAAAGCGGGCTTGAATGCAAACATAATTTAAAATATTGGGAACGCTTGCCGTATATAGGCTTCGGGGCGGGCGCCCATTCTTTTGAAAACAACATCCGCTGTGAAAACAGCAGGAATATACCCGAGTATATAAGCTGCAACAAAAAACAAATCACATATCTTTCCGAATCGGATATTGAAAATGAATACATTTTTTTAGGCCTGCGCAAAACAGACGGTATTTGCCTTGCGGATTACAAAAATAATTTCGGAGCGGACTTTTTGGAGAAATACAAACATATTATACAGAAATACAATAATTTCTGCGACGTATCAGACGGCCGATTTTATTTAAATCTTGAGGGACTTACCGTTTCCAATATAATACTTGCCGATTTTATGGAGTGATTGCGTTGAAAAGTCCCCTTCCGGCTTTTGCCGCTATGGTTTTGTGCGGTGCATGGCTCGGCACGTTTCTTCCCTTTGACATTGTAATATATATAATCTTTATTTTGGTGCTTGGCTTTGCGGTAAAAGTTATATTACTTGGGAATGCGGCAAAAATGTCTGTTGTTTTTTCGGCAGTGCTTATTGTTTTGTTTGCTGGGTCCGCTTTTAGAGCCGGTTGGGTAAAGTCCTGCAACTTTGAGGTGTGCAGGCGTTTTTCTGGTAAGGACATAACCGTTTCGGGTGAGGTTTTATCTTTGCGGCGGGCTGAAAATATTACTTTTGTGGAGATTAAAACGCATAGTTTCGGCTTCGAAGGCAAGGACTTCAATGTAAAAACAAAGGTTTCCTTAAATATAACGGGTGAGCCTTTAGAGCTGAACATCCGAGACGTTGTAAAGGGCAGCGGGCTGCTGCGGCTTTATGAACCGATGCTTTTCTGGGGCGGTTGGAGCAACAGGGGATACTGGGCTTCGAAAGGAATTTTCGCAAGCATTGCCGCCGACAGCGCAGATGTTGAAATTACGCCCGGCAGCCGTAAAAAAGTGGATTTGCTGCTTTTCGGCAATATTGCACGGGAACATATAAGAAAAATAATCGACAAGTATATACCCGGCGATGAGGGCGCATTGACAAAAGGTATTTTAATAGGGGACAAGCAGGATTTTTCAACCGACCTCAAAGATGCGTTCAGGCTGAGCGGGATGTCTCACATTGTGGCTGTATCCGGCTTGCATATAAGTATTTTTATAATATTTGTAAGCTTTGGCAGTGTCGGTATTATATCGTCACGGAAGAAAAGGGCGTTTTTAATAATTTTTACGGTAGCCGGGTATGTGGTTGTTACAGGCCCCCAGCCTTCGATTATGCGTGCCGCGATAATGGCGGTATACGGGTTGCTGCTTGAAAACTGCAAGCTTAGAAGGGATTCTTTTTCGGCACTGATGGTTTCATTGATTTTACTGATGTTTGCTAATCCCTATATGCTCTATGATACTGGCTTTCAGCTTTCTTTTATGGCAACGATGGGCATTGTTTTGCTGCAGGGGAGAATATGCCGGTACGATATTGCCAATGCCGGGATTGCCGCTTTTATATTTACCGCGCCCATAGTGGCATATAGCTTTAATACCGTTACTTTTTCTGCACTGCTTGCCAATATTCTCATATCCCCGCTTGTTATAATTGCCCTGCTTCTTGGTGCGATAATGTGCGCGGTGCCTTTTTCCGGTTTTTTGATTTCGCCCGTGCTTTTTTGCATCAGCCATGTTATGATACTGATATCAAAGATTTTTGCATCGATTAAGTTTTTGGCGCCGAATGTTTCTTCACCGTCAATTATGACGATAATATGCTGCTATTTTGGCATATATGTGTTTTATTTAATTCTGGCATATCCGGAGCAAAAAAGGAAAACAGCGGCGGCAGCGGCAATATTATCGGTTTTGGTTGCAGGCAGCCTGATATATTCAAATCAAAGCCATATGTCAGTTACATTTGTTGCAACAAAAAGCGGTGACGCTGTTTATATAAAAACACCGAACGGGAGCAGTATTCTTGTGGATGCGGGATACGGATACGATATTTACAGCTTCCTTGGCAAAAAGAATATAAAAAAGCTTGATGCGGTTATAATAACAAACCGCAAAAATGAAGATACCAACGGGCTTTATTATATTTCGGACAAAATTGAAATCGGTGAGATTTTGCTTCCGCTTCATGGCAATTTTAATCTTTGGGACCTTGAAAAAAAATCTAAAATAATGTATTATGATATGGGCAGTACATATAAAGCGGATGATGTTTTATTTGAAATAAAAATGTATGATTATAATGCAAAAAGCCTAAATGAAAAATCGGCAGCCGTAAAAGTAACATATGAGGGCACATCGGCAATGCTGCTGGGGGATTTCGGCAAAGAAAGAGAATATGAGATGATAAATACATGCAATAAAGATGATTTAAAATGCAATATCGTTCGGCTTGCAAATCACGGCGCGCGCACATCAAACAGCAACGAACTGATAGACATTCTTTCGCCTCAATATGCCGTTGCAAATGCTGGATTCAACTCGGGCATCCGGCCTTCCGAAGAGGTAATTGAATACTTAAATGAAAAGGACATCCGTATTTTAAAAACCTATGAAAGCGGCAGCATAACTTTTGTGATCAATAAAAACGGAATAGCCCGGATTAAAAAAACAATAATCTTTTAAAAAATATTCGGATGGAAAGGTTTTAGATCCATGGCACTTACAGTAGCACAACTAAGCAAGCAAATAAAAAGCGAGATTAAAAAAGTATATCTTTTTTACGGGGAAGAGGCTTACCTTCATTCTTTTTACATAGGGGAAATTAAAGAAAGGGTGCTCACAGGGCCTTTTTCCGATTTTAATTATTCGGTTTTTGAAGAAAAAGACGCATCCTTTGAGGATTTCAGGATGCAGCTTGATACATACCCTCAAATGGCGGAGAAAAAGCTTATAGTTCTTAAAAATACGGATTTTTTAACTTCTGCCGAGCATCAAAAAAGAATGGAAAAATTATTGGAAAGCCTGCCCGATTATGCGGTTGTGATTTTTTCGGAGCAGGACGTCAAAAAAGTGAAAAAAAGCCTTTTATCCATTATAGAATCGAAGGGAGCGGCGGCGGAGTTTTCAAAGCAAAAAACTCCGGACCTTTGTGCATGGGTCGGCAGGGAGCTTGCAAAGGCAGGAAAAAGAATAAAAAATCAGGATGCAGAGCATTTGGTAAATATATGCGACAGGAGCCTTGAGCGGCTTAAAACGGAGTGTGACAAGTTGGTTGCCGCCGCCGGAGAAGACGAAGTGATTACCGGCAAGCTTATTGACGATATGGTTCAGGTACCGTTGGAATTTAAAATATATTCCATGGCGGACAAGCTTTTATCGGGGGATGACAAAGGAGCTTATATAATGCTGCGTGAATTTAAACTAAACAAGGAGCAGCCGGTTATTATCATATCGCTTATATACTCACAGCTTTCGTCTTTACTGATGTTCAGGCAGATAAAGCAGCGGGGGGCGGATTTTCTTGCCCCGAACAGGAAGTTTCTTGCCCGCAGGCTTGCCGGCGAGAGTATGCGGCATGACGAAAAAAAACTGCGGGCCGCAATGCAGAAATGTGCTCTGTATGAGGACGAAATAAAAAGCGGAAGAATTGAAGGCTGGACTGCGCTGGAGCTAATAATGGCATATTTGTTGTCGTAAATGTTAATTTTTTGTTAATCTTTGCTTGTTTTGCTTATAATAATATATTTTTTGCTTGCTTTTTTTTCGTTTTGGAGTTAAAATGTATTTGTACTTGTAAAGCCATTCGATTTAATTACGATATATATATTGAAACGTTTTATGGCAGGCGGTTGTCAGCTTGCATTATGCAATAATGCAATGCTTATTCATGATTTAGGAGGCTATATAATGTCGGTTAGATTATTTCAATCCGTCATGACTCAAATGGAACCGGCGCTGTGCGGCAGGGCAGCGGGCGTCATAGATGAAAACGGCAGTATTGTGGCATGTACGGATGCATCAAAAATCGGAAAGGTATTCGGCGAAGCAGCTGAAATTGCCAGGGATAATATTGACATATATACCGAAAGCGGAAAAACCTTCAAGCGGCTCAGCGGAAAAAATAAAGTGGATTATATTATATTTTGTGACGGTGAGGATGAATGTGCAAAAGGCTTCGTCGGCCTGATTAGCGTCTCCCTTTCTCAGCTTAAGCATTATTATGATGAAAAATATGATAAAATTAGCTTTGTGAAAAATATTTTGATAGACAATATAATGGTCAGTGATATTTACCCGAAGGCAAAGGCACTGTATCTTAACATCGAAGCATGCCGTGTGGCTTTTCTGATCAGGACGAGCGGTGACGAGTATTCGGCGCAGGAAATAATACTCGGGCTGTTCCCCGATAAAAACAAGGACTTTGTTATATCAATAAACGAAACGGATGTTGTGCTCGTAAAGGAAGTAAAAGAAGACGTTACTTTAAAAGAGCTTGAGAGAATAGCAGGCACTGTTGTGGATACTTTAAGCTCCGAGCTTATGATGAACGTAAAAGTAGGTATAGGCTCGGTTGTAAAAACAATTAGCGAAATCAGCCATTCCTATAAGGATGCCATAATAGCCCTTGAGGTGGGGAAGGTATTCGACACCGAAAGAAATATCGTAAGCTATAACAATTTAGGCATAGGCCGCCTGGTTTACCAGCTGCCTACCAAAATGTGCGAATTGTTTTTATCCGAAGTATTTAAAAAGAATTCCATTGATGTTTTGGACAATGAAACTATTATTACGATTCAGAAATTTTTCGAAAACAACCTTAACGTAAGCGAAGCGTCGAGGCAGCTTTTTGTGCATAGAAACACGCTTGTTTACAGACTGGACAAGATATACAAGTTAACAGGCCTTGACCTTAGGAAATTTGATGATGCCATAGTATTTAAAGTGGCAATGATGGTAAGCAAATATTTAAAATCAAGCGAAATTAATATTTAAAGGTGCGGCCCAGCCTGGTAGGAGTGAACTGTTTTGATTTTTTTTAATAATGTAACAAAGCGTTATGACAACGGGACTGTTGCTCTTGATGACGTGAGTTTTTTCATAGACAAAGGTGAGTTTGTGTTTATTGTCGGTTCGTCCGGTGCGGGAAAATCCACAATAACAAAGCTTATTTTATGTGAGGAGCAGCCTACCGGCGGGACCGTGTTGATAAACGGCATTAATTTAAAGGATTTAAAGCATCGCGAGATGCCCTTTTACAGGCGTCAGATCGGAATAGTATTTCAGGATTTTCGCCTGCTCCCGAATAAATCGGTATACGATAACATTGCATTTGCAATGCAGGTCCGAAACGCCACAACAAAAGAAATAAGGCGTGCCATACCGAATGTATTGAGCATGGTGGGGCTGTCCCACAAAGCAAAGGTTCGTCCCGGACAGCTTTCGGGTGGCGAACAGCAGCGTGTTGCTCTTGCGCGTGCAATGGTTAACAATCCTCCCGTGCTTATTGCCGACGAGCCTACGGGGAACCTTGATCCCGCAACGGCGTTTGATATTATGCAACTGCTTGAAGATATCAATAAAAGAGGCACAACCGTACTTACGGTTACCCATGCAAGGGATATTGTAGATAAAATGAAAAAAAGAGTTATAGAAATTGACAACGGCACAATAATTCGCGATGGGGTAGGGGGATACGCCAATGAGTGTAAGAGCTTTTAAATTTTTTGTTGTAGAAGGAACAAAAAGTTTTTTTAAAAATGGCCTTATGTCAGTGGCGTCTGTTGTTACCGTTTCGATGTGTCTTATTCTATGCGGTTTATATGTGATTTTTTCGATGAACTTAAATTATGCGGCAAAGCAAGTAGAAACAAATTATGAAATCCAGTTGTTCATTGAAGAAGGAACTTCGGATACAAGGATTGCGGACATCGGAAAAGAATTAAACGGAATCGACAATGTGAATACGGTGGTTTTTGTTTCGAAGGATCAGGCCTTTAATCAGTGGAAGGAAGGCTTTAAGGACAACTTAGCTATATTGGAAGGCCTGGAGGATGATAATCCGCTTAGGGATTCGTTTAAAATTACTTTGCATGATTTAAAACAAACGGAAAGCACCATGTCGCAGGTAAATAACATTCAAGGTGTTGCTTATGTTAAAAACAATAAGGATTCAATCGACAAGCTTGTGGATTTAACAGGCAAAATTAAAAATGCAAGCTTTTATTTTATGGTTTTCTTTGCGCTCATTTCGGTGTTTATTATATCAAATACCATACGAATAACCGTTTTTGCGCGAAGAAGAGAAGTGAATATTATGAAATTTGTTGGCGCAACCGACTGGTTTATCAGGTGGCCGTTTGTGATTGAAGGAATATTGGTAGGCCTTATAGGGGCAGTAATATCTGTTTTGATTGTATCGCAATCATACGGTTATTTTCTCGGCACAACAGGAGTGCTGATTAATTCCACAATACAACTTTATGAGGTAGCTGCCGTTATTAGTCCTCTTGTGATCTCGCTTGCCGGCATGGGCATAATCATAGGTGCATTGGGAAGCGCAATGTCGTTGCGGCGGCATTTGTATGTTTAGGCATAAGAGAGGCTAATTCAATATGCCTAAGGCAGGAAGGGTGTGGTTATTATTTTAAAAATTAATAACAAAGTAAAAAAAATTATTTCAATTATTGTTATAGTTTTTTTTGTTTTTGCGTTTATTCTGCCCCTGCTGGCGGGATATCTGGTTGATGCTGCCTCCATACAGCAAAGAAAGCAGGAAACGCAAGGTAAAATAAATGAACTTAGAAAACAAAACAAAAATATATTGGAAGAAAAGAAAAAGGTTGATGAAAACATAAAAAAAATAGAGGAAGGCATAGCAGCAATTGAAGCCGAAGTAAAGGAACGGGAAAAGCAGCTTGTGCAGCTTGAAGCCGAGCTTGAGGCTGCTCGCCGTGCGGCGGATAAGCAGTATGAAAATTTAAAAAAACGAATAAGGGTAATGTATGAGCAGGGTGCTGACAATTATCTTGAAGTTTTGCTTTCGGCGGGCAATTTGACGGATTTTTTAAACAGATTTGAAATTATAAGGCAAATAGCGGAATATGATAATAACAGGTTTGAAAAATTGCGCAGCTCCGTTAAGGAAATTGAAACGAAAACAGCGCAGGTCGAGCGGGTTAAGGAGGAAAAAAAGGCAAAACTGGCGGTTCAGGAAAGAGAAAAAAACCGGTTGGATTTAGAGCAAAAGAAACGCGATGAAATGATAAATGAAAACAATCAGGATGTTGCCGAGCTTGAAAAAATCCTTAACGAGCTTGAAGCGATTGAAGCCAGGCAAAAGGCGGAAGCCGCCGCTAAAATGAGTAAAGATGTTAAATATGTCGGCGGCCAGTTTGAATGGCCGGCTCCCGGATATTATACGATAACGTCTGAATTCGGTCCGCGTTTTCATCCCATACTTAAAACAAACAGGGTTCACAGCGGAATTGACATTGCCGCTCCCAGCGGAGCTTCTGCGGTTGCCGCCAATGACGGGACCGTTATTAAATCTGCATACAGTTCTTCGTATGGCAACTATATAATTATCGACCACGGCGGAGGAATAGCAACCCTTTATGCCCACGGCAGTTCGCGCCTGGTTTCGGAAGGGACCAAGGTTAAACGCGGGCAGGCTATAATGAAGGTTGGCAGCACCGGGTATTCTACCGGACCGCATTTGCATTTTGAGGTTATAGTTAACGGGAGCAATGTTAATCCTTCATCATATTTTTAAGCGAGGTAAATAAATGAATAAAAACGGCAAATCCTTAGTTTTCATCACCGCAATTATAACCGCTGCCGTAACCTTTTTGGCAACATCAGCTTATTACGCTTATGTATTAAAGTCACGCTCAGGCGTGGCCTTTAGCGGAAGCGAAAAAATAATTGAAACGTTGAATATAATTGATAAGAATTTTTATTACGACATAGATAAGAAAAAAGTTGTAGAAAAAGCAGTGGATTCAATAATGGAATCGCTTCAAGAACCATATACGACGTATATGGATCAGGAAGAATATAAAAAATTTGAGCAGTATATCAACGGGTCATATGCCGGTATAGGTGCGGTTGTTTTATGGGATACCGAGATGAAAGCGGTTATTATTGCCCGTCCGTTTGAAGACTCCCCTGCACAAAAGGCCGGGCTTGTAAAAGGTGATAAGATAATAAAAATCGACGGGCAGGATTTATCGGACACCGACCTTGACGGGGCTGTGGCAAGAATGAAAGGCGAAAAGGGTACAAATGTTGTCCTAACCGTTATTAAGATACAAACCGGTGAGACTATTGATGTTAACGTTATAAGGGATGAAATAAAAATTCCTTCCGTAGATTCCGAGATAAGGGAAGGGGAAATAGGCTATATAGCAATATCGATGTTTGATATACGCACCGGTGATGAATTTAATGAGCATTTGCAAAAAGTGCTTGATAACGGCGCAAAAGGCATTATTTTGGACCTGAGGGATAACGGAGGAGGAATTGTTGGTTCCGTAACGGCAGTTGCCAATCAATTGCTCGAGCGTGGTCAAATGATATTTTATACCCAGGATAAGCAAGGTAATCGTCAGGAGCATAAATCTTACGGAGAGGGTATAGATATACCGATTGTTGTTTTGGTAAACGAAAATACCGCAAGTGCGTCTGAGCTTTTGGCCGGGGCACTGCGCGATAATAAAGGTTCTGTGTTGGTCGGCAAAAAAACATTCGGCAAGGGTGTTGTACAAATGGCATATCCGCTCAGTGACGGAAGCGTTATAAAGCTGACGATTCAAAAATATTTTACGCCGAGCGGATTTGATATCAATAATGTGGGAATAACCCCCGATTACGAGGTGGAATTGGTATCAGACGCCGATGAACAATATCAAAAGGCGGTTGAAGTAATTAATAATATTTTTAAGTCATAAATCCATCCACCCCTGCGTATTATTATAGGCATATAAGAAAATTCCCAAGTATGCCTTATATATGTCGCACGGGTTTTTTTGAAAGGATGGTTATTGGCTTGGATAGGCTTGGTATAATTGCACTGGAGAATGAAAGAGTCGCAGGTGTTAATTTGTTTTGTTTATTCCGGCATAAAGTTACCGAAAGCTTTTATATTGAAAACTGCGACACGGCTGCAATATGCATATATGTGAGCAAAAATTTAAAGCATCTTAAAAAAATGCTTTATGATAACAACATCACCGTTGCTGTTTGTACCGAGCGGTTTATTGAAAAATTCGGAGAAATTTTGGTTGACGGAGTAAAAATTGCATATGGTAAAACCCTGTACCAAAAGCTTATACCCGATATTGTAAAAAAGGCTATGAAAATAAGCTGTATCGACAAAAGCAAAAGCATGCTTGCAATAAGTGAAGATGACCCTTCGTCCGCATTTTTTTTGGCAAATAAGCTATGTGCGGATTTTAAATATATAACCGTAATATCAAAAAGCAAAAATAAGGCAAGTGAAATTTCCGAAAAAATTCTGGACGAACTTGGTATTCCGGTTATTGTTGCAGGGCGCGATTCTAAAATAAAATGCAATGTGGCGATAAAAACCGGGGCAAATATGCCTGTTGTTCCTAAAGATACCATTTTAATTGACGCATGTGCAGAGCATACTATAACAAGAAAAAATCTGATAAATTGGGTTGAAGTGTCGGTCGGACACAATCTGCCGTTTGATATTGACAGCCTTTCTTTTTGCGAGGCAATGCAGCATATGGATAAAGGATTTTCTTCATTTAAGATAACAGGGTTTAAAACGGGGAAAAACAAAGCGGTTTTTAGTTTTTAATAAGCAGAGGGACATATCGACCTAAATAGATTGGAACACAATTTAGCACATTTAACAAAAAAAAGATTGACATTTTATAAAAAGTTGTATATAATAATACGAAACTTTGATTGATTTTATGCTTTTATTCATATATAAATAGAAGGAGTGGTATTTTATGCCATCAACGAAGCAGGTTATTTTAACTTATGAGGGGTTAAAAAAATTAGAGAGTGAATTGGAGTATTTGAAAACAGTAGGCCGCAAGGAGGTTGCCGAAAAAATCAAACAAGCGCTTGCGTTTGGCGATTTAGCCGAAAATTCCGAATATGACGAAGCCAAAAATGAGCAGGCTCAAATGGAAAACAGAATAGTGCAAATAGAAAAGATGCTTAAAAATGCCAAAGTAATCGATGAGGAAGACGTTTCCACCGATGTTGTTTCTCTTGGATGCAAAGTAAAGGTATTGGATGTTGAAATGCAGGAAGAGATAGAATATATTATTGTAGGCTCGGCCGAAGCAAATCCGACCGAATTCAGAATTTCCGACGAATCACCGGTAGGCAGTGCGCTGATTGGCAAAAAAGTCGGTGATACCGTGGAGGCTGCAGCTCCGGCGGGAACAATAATATTTAAAATCATTGAAATAAATAAATAGGAGGCAATATTTCAATTGGACAATTTTACTAACGAACAGGATTTAAATGAAATTTTACGTATAAGAAGGGAAAAGCTTGCCGAACTTATTTCGTCCGGCTGCAACCCGTATGAAATAACAAAATTTAATGTAAGCGTTTCCACAAGCCAAATAATTGACAACTACAACGAATTTGAAGGTAAAACTGTTTCCGTAGCCGGCCGTATTATGTCCAAACGGGGCATGGGTAAGGCTACTTTTTGTGATATAAACGACCGTGACGGTAAAATTCAACTGTATATAAGAAAAGATGAAGTCGGAGAACAAAAGTACGAAGAAATAAAAAAAATAGACATTGGTGATTTGGCCGGGGTTTCGGGGGAGGTTTTCACAACCCACAAAGGTGAAATATCTGTTAAGGTAAAATCCTTTACATTGCTTTCTAAATCTCTGCAACCCCTTCCGGAAAAGTTTCACGGCTTAAAAGATCAGGATTTGCGTTATAGGCAGCGCTATGTTGACTTAATAGTAAACCCTGAGGTTAAAAATACATTTATACTTCGCAGCAAAATTATTACCGCTATGCGCAATTACTTTGATAAAAACGGGTACTTAGAGGTTGAAACACCCATGCTTAATACAATACCCGGCGGTGCTGCCGCGCGTCCTTTTATAACGCATCACAATACACTTGATATCGACATGTATTTAAGGATTGCGACAGAGCTGCATCTTAAACGGCTTATTGTGGGCGGCATGGAAAAGGTATACGAAATAGGAAGAATATTCAGAAACGAAGGCATGGATACGCGCCATAACCCGGAATTTACAACGGTAGAGGTGTATTGCGCATATTCCGATTACAACGACATGATGGAGTTAACACAAGACCTTATCTGTAATATAGCAAAAGAAGTGCTTGGGACTCTTGAAATTACGTATCAGGGGGAAGAGATAAGGCTTTCGCCCCCGTGGGAAAAAATAACAATGGCAGATGCGGTAAAGAAATATACCGGCATTGATTTTAATTCAATATCCGATGACGCAAAGGCACGTGAGGCGGCTGAGAGCATCGGGGTTCACGTTGAAAAATCCGATACCTGGGGCAAGGTTTTAAATACCGTTTTTGAAGAAAAGGTTGAGGAAAATCTTGTTCAACCGACATTTATTATAGATTATCCGGTGGAGGTTTCCCCCCTTGCAAAGCGGAAAAAGTCAAACCCCAAGCTTACCGAACGCTTTGAGCTTTTCATAACGAGAAGGGAAATAGCAAATGCTTTTTCCGAGCTGAACGACCCCATAGACCAGCGGATGCGGTTTGAAGAGCAGGTAAGGCAGCGTGCCGCCGGTGACGAAGAAGCAAACATGAAGGACGACGATTTTCTTCTTGCCCTTGAATATGGCATGCCTCCCACCGGAGGCATGGGCTTGGGCGTGGATCGGCTTGTAATGCTTTTAACCGATTCGCCCTCAATCAGGGATGTTCTGTTATTCCCGACAATGAAGCCATTGGAGAAATAAACCCCGGTATTTATGCGGGTTTTAAGGCTTTTGAGTTGATATTTGACATCAATTTGACAGCAAATTTTTGAAGATTTACACATCGTTACGAAGCGTAACGAATTACAGGCGAAGAAATTTAATAACCCATAAGGCACTTCTTGAGAGTAATCCCAAGGAGTGCTTTTTTAGCTTTATGGACAATCTCTGTCAAACAAATTTATTGGAGGTTATCATGAAAGAAAAAATCTATGAAAACGGAATTGAGTACATATTAGTAGGTGATTATTATTTGCCAAACATTGTTGTATCGCACAGGGAGCGCCATATCGGAAAATACGGTTTGCTTCACAGAGACTACATCAAAGAACATAATCCGTGGTTTTATGCCCGGCTTCAGGGTAAAGGTGAACTTAACGATTATCTTGAGGAAATAGATATGAGAGCAAGAAGTATGGTTGATGACATTATCTCAAAGTCTGCACAAAAACAAGGCATCACCGAAGAACTAAAAATCACGGATCAGATGAAATGGGTTGGAATGATGAACAATTTAAAAGCACAGGCGGAAGAATTCGTGTTTTCGGAGATCGTATATGCGGAGGTGCAAAGATGAAGAATTTTATTGAAGAACTGTATTATGGCAATATAAATCCTAATGAGAAAAAGTTTGTGCGGAATACGCAATATTCGAAAGCTCTTGAAACTATGAGCGAAATTGAAAACGAAGTTCTGAATAAGTTTTCAGATGAGGATAAAAAGCTCTTTAACGATATGATAAACGCAAGTGACGAGATTAGTGCCTGCACAAGCGTTGAGAACTTCAAAATGGGTTTTGTTCTGGGTGTCCGTATGATGATTGATTGCTTTAGGGCAGACGAACATGCTACATTCATTGATATGTGAGGAGGATTCTATTGTGATATTCCGCTCATAGATAACAGCTTATTTATAATAGCAATAAAGTTAATTCTGGAAGCCAAATAAATAATATTTAGATTAGTCAAGGATAAATTACTCATTTATGCTTGACTAATATGTTTTTATATGCTATAATGTAAACAACCTAAAATGGAGGTAGTGTAAATGTTTATAGGCAGAGAGCGTGAGCTTAATACTCTTGACAATCTATATAAATCGAATAAATTTGAATTTGCGGTTATCTATGGCAGAAGGCGTGTTGGTAAAACTGCGCTTATAAATCAGTTTATTGGGGATAAAAGAGCCATATATTTTATGGGTGTTGAAAGTAACGCAAAGCAGAATCTTGAAAACTTTTCAAAAAGCATTATGGAGTTTGCAAGCGGTTTTGAAACAGAAAGCTCTTTTCTTTCCTTCCAAGCCGCACTTGAATATGTGTTTAAACTTGCGGAAAAAGAAAGAATCATCCTTGCGATTGACGAATATCCATATGTGGCTCGTTCATCAAAAAGTCTTGCATCCACATTACAGCTCTTGATAGACAAATATAAAGACACATCAAAACTGATGCTTATTCTCTGCGGTTCTTCTATGTCCTATATGGAAGACCATGTGCTTGCGTATAAAGCACCTCTTTACGGCAGAAGAACGGCTCAAATTAAGTTATTACCGTTTGACTTTGAAGAAACCTGTGCCTATTTCAAAAACTTGTCTGACGAAGACAAAGCGATTATTTATGGTGTTGCAGGAGGCACACCGCAGTACCTTTTACAGATGAGCGATAAGTTAAGCATAGAGGATAATATTAAAAACACATACCTTAATCCTATGTCGTTTCTTTATGAGGAACCGACTAACCTTTTAAAGCAGGAAGTTCGTGAGCCCGCAATCTACACAGCTATCATTACGGCTATTGCTACGGGTTCGTCAAGAATGTCTGAGATTTCAAGTAAAGTCGGAGAAGATACAAATGTTTGCACGAACTATATTAAAAACCTTATAAATCTTGGAATCGTGCAAAAGGAAACACCTTACGGCGAAAAGGCTTCCAGAAAATCAATCTATTCTATTGAGGACAATATGTTCCGTTTTTGGTATCGCTTTGTACTTGATAATACTTCAATCATTGCACGAGGTGCTGCCGATTTGGTTTATAAACGCATTGAACCTCAGCTTTCAGACTATATGGGAAAGGTTTTTGAAGAAATCTGTAAGCAATATCTTTGGAAACAACTTCTTTCAGGCAACTGTCTGGTAGAGTTTAAATCTCTCGGTCGTTGGTGGGGCAACGATCCCAAAGAGAAAAGCCAAGCCGAGATTGATATTATGGGCGAACAGGATAAAAACACTGCCCTATTCGCAGAATGTAAATGGACAAACGAAAAGGTCGACCTCGGCGTTTTGGAAACCCTTGTAAAACGCAGTAATTTGTTCCCTTATAAAACAAAATATTATTATATTTTCGCAAAGTCAGGCTTTACAAAAGGTTGTATTGATAAAGCAAAGGAAATGGGCAATGTTAGTTTGGTTGTTTATGGTGATTTAGTTATGCAATGATGGCGCTTAAATATTTGAAAATCACATATGGAGAAATGTCATGTATAAGTGGAATGTAAGTATGTTTATTTTACCATTTTATAATAATAAGTAGTTATAGATAGGAGTAATCAATATGATCCAAAATGATCTCAAATTCTTTACAAACGAACCCGAACGAGATTTATATACTCGCTTTGCCAAAATACTAAAGAGCAATACTCAATTTTTTGATGTGCTTGTTGGTTATTTTCGTTCAAGCGGCTTTTTTAAACTTTATGAAGCGTTAGAAGATGTTGAGAAAATAAGAGTTCTTGTAGGTCTTAATGTAGACAATTATACCGTTAAAATAATTGACCAAGTAAAAGAAGAGGAGATGATTCTAGGAATTTCTTCAAATGATGGAAAAACAATTATTACAAATGAAATCAAGTCTGAATTTGAACAGGTTGACTCATCTTTAGATATTGAAAAAGGTGTACGTATTTTTATTGATTGGCTGAAAACTGGAAAATTACAAATGAGAATGTACACAGAAGCTCCCATTCACGCAAAAGTTTATATTATGCGTAAAAATCCTGAAAAAGTTCCGGATATGTATGGTAGCGTAATTACAGGTTCAAGTAATTTTTCTAAAGCCGGCTTGATGAATAATCTTGAATTTAATGTTGAATTAAAAGATGCGGCTGATGTAGAATTTGCTCTCAATAAATTTGAATATCTTTGGGAAAAGAGTGTAGATATAAAAGATACATATATTGAAGCAGTCGAAGAATACACTTGGTTAAAAGATGATATTACTCCGTATCAATTATACTTAAAAACAA
This sequence comes from Clostridiales bacterium Firm_18, assembly GCA_001604215.1. Lineage (GTDB taxonomy): Bacteria > Bacillota > Clostridia > Monoglobales > Firm-18 > Firm-18. The sequence goes on along the minus strand of LVAX01000100.1, from coordinate 8,224 downwards.
TATATGAATTTTTTAAGGAAGAGATAAATGCGGATAAAGAAAATTTTGAAACTCTTCTTCCTGATGGATATATGCGACTTCAATATCAAATTGATGCCGTTACCCAAGCACGCAAAAAACTAGATGCTTATAATGGTGTATTTATTTCTGACGTTGTCGGATTGGGAAAAACATATATCTGTGCAATGCTCGCAAATTCATTCAAACGGGATACATATAAATTATTTATTTGCCCACCAGTACTTGTTGATTATTGGAAGAGCGTTCTTCAAGAATTTGATGTATCAAGATGTGATGTAGAGTCATTAGGTAAACTTGATAGGATTATTGAAAAAGGTACAGACAAATACAGCTATATTTTTATTGATGAGGCTCATAGGTTTAGAAACAGTGGAACAGAAAGCTTTACACAATTACATCAAATCTGTCGTGGAAAAAAGGTTGTGCTTATTTCTGCTACACCTATAAATAACTATACAAGCGATATTGAAAATCAGATTTACCTTTTTCAATCAAAGCAAAGCGGAACCATCAATGGTATTAAAAACATTGAAGGCTTTTTCAGAGGTTTAAAGTCAAAACTTGCAAAAAAAGAAAAAGGTTCTGCGGAATATCGTGCACAAATGAGAGAAAATTCTGAGGCTATCAGAGATAGACTTATCAGAGAAGTTATGATTCGCCGAACTCGTGGTGAAGTCCAAAAGTATTATGAAGATGATCTGAAAAAGCAAGGATTACATTTTCCATCTGCCGGAAGCCCTGAAAAGATTATCTATGAATTTGATGAAAAAACAGATGAAGCATTCAGAGAAACAATTTTAACAATTAAAAATTTCAAATATTCCCGTTATACTCCTTTGCTTTATCTTAAAGATCAAGTAAAATATGCTAAACAATTAACGGCTCAGCGTAATATGGGTGGATTTATGAAAGGCATCCTAATCAAGCGTTTGGAGAGTAGCTTCTTTGCTTTCTCAAAAACTCTTGGTAGGTTTATTGAATCATATGAAAAGTTCATTGAAATGGTTAAATCCGGTAAGGTTTATATCAGCAAGAAAGTAAATGTATATGATTTACTTGATGACGGAAATATCAATAAACTCCTTTACTTTATTGAACAAGAAGATGTAATGTCATTTGAAACATCTGATTTTCAACCCAAACTCTTAAAGGATTTGGAAAGTGATCTTGCAGAACTCAAATATCTACGGGACCTTTGGAGTATGATTGAGGTTGATCCTAAACTTGCTATGTTCAAGCATGAACTTCAGAGCAATAAGTATATGTACGGACATAAAATCATTGTTTTTACGGAATCGACTGAAACTGCTGAATATTTGCATGAGAATCTCACAGATATTTATGGAAATAGGGTTGTATGTTTCAGCGGACAAAGCACTCAGGCATTAAAGGTTGAAATTGAAGATAGCTTTAATCCCAAAAACAAATCAAAAGAAAATGATAAATATGACTTACTTATCACAACAGATGTTCTTGCGGAGGGTATCAACTTACATAGAGCAAATGTGCTTGTGAACTACGACTTGCCTTGGAATCCGACAAGAATTATGCAGCGTGTAGGTCGTATCAATCGTGTAGGTACAGAATTCGACAGAATTTATGTGTTTAACTTCTTTCCAACAGCACAGAGTGCAAAACATATGCCTTTGGAAGATAGAATCCTTGAAAAACTTCAATCATTCCACGATACGCTTGGTGAAGATTTTAAATACTTGTCTGATGATGAAGAAGTTTCCGCTCAAAAATTGTTTAGTGATTTGAATAAGGATATGGATGGCGAAGATGAAGAAAGTACAAATCCCGAGCTTGCCTATCTTGCATTAATCAGAAAAATTAAAGATGACGATGCCAAACTGTTTTCGCAGATTAAAAGATTACCTAAAAAGGCAAAATCAGCAAAAGAAGATAAAACGAAAAAAAATGATTCAACAGTTACATTTATTCGTAAAGGTGCGTTAAAATCATTCTTTAAGACAGACGATAACGGAACCTCACAGATGACCTTTATGGAAGCAATTAAGCTTATTGAGGCTGACCCCAATACACCTAAGGTAAGCGTCGGCGCTAAATATTATGACCATTTAAAAGATAATAGTAAGGCTTTTGATAATATGCTTGTTGAAGATGAGGAAATCACTATTGAAAAACCAATGGTTACAGGCAACGATGCAAAAGTTATTAAAACATTAAAGGCAATAATTGCAACAGATCAATTAACCGATGATCAAGAAAATATTCTTGAGATTCTTATTCGCAGATGGGAAAATGGTGAAATTCCGTCAAAGGTTTCAAAAGATATTGTTAAGGCTTCAAATCTTGCTTCGGATATTCTTGCATTGTATTATGAGATTGTTCGTATAGTGCCTGAAACATATCTTGAAGAAACAAAAGAAAAGAAATCAATTGTTGAAGGTAAAAAGGAAATTATCTTGTCCTGCTATCTTAAAGGAGGCAAATAATGAGTACGATTGTAAATAAAATCGAATCCATACTTACATCAGAATACACTACTTCAAATTTTGTTGAGCTTATGCAAGAAATATTTGACTCAATGACTATTGTTGCACCTAATAATTTCAGAAAAGAGTTTTCAAATTTTTCATCACATATAGTTGGGAGTAGTCATATTGGTAATTATACAACACCGGAAAATAATAAAATATCAATATTTGCAGTTCAGCTTATAAAAGAAAACTATGTTGAAAGCTCAAGAAGCACTCAGCGTAGCTATGCAAAAAAGTTAATTGAAAGCGGTAAGTGTGATGCAGCCATAGTTGCCTTTTATACCGAAGGCGAACCCAAATGGCGTTTGTCATTTGTCCGACTTGACTACGAAATGAAAATTGAAAAAGGTAAGCTCAAAACAACTGAAAATATAACACCTGCAAAACGTTATTCATTCTTGGTTGGCAAGGATGAGCCTTGTCATACTGCAATAGACAGATTCAGACAATTCATCATTGACCAAAACTCAAATCCTTCTTTGGACGAGCTTGAAGAAGCATTTAGTGTTGAAAAGGTTACAAAGGAATTCTTTGACCTTTATTGCGAAAAGTTTTATCAGCTTCAGGAATATTTAGATAGTAACGAAGATTTTATTGAAGAATCAAAAAGATGTGGTTTCACGTCCGAACAGTATGCAAAAAAGCTTATGGGACAGATCGTATTCCTCTACTTTTTACAGAAAAAGGGTTGGCTCGGCGTTAATGTATGGGCTCCTATAATAACTGAAAAGGAATATAAAAACATTTATTATGTTGGTGGAGCACAAGGTCGAATAATTAAAGAGTACCTACCAAAGCTTTATCTCCAACAGTCAGACGGTACATATAGGTTTAATTCAAAAATCCTTGACATGATTTCCGATGATGATGAGGAAGTTATTGCAAACCATATGGTAAGAAAGAAAACTTGGGGTGATGGTTCTAAGAAGTTTCTAAGAACTATATTTGAGTTTTCTAAGACTCATAAGGGACACTTTTTTGAAAACTATCTTGAACCACTTTTCTATGACACTTTAAATAAAAATCGTGGTGCAATGAGCTACTGTCCGGCACTCCATGCAAGAATACCATTTCTTTCCGGCGGCCTTTTTGAACCGTTGGATGGTTATGACTGGAAGTCGAATTTCTTTGATATTCCTGATGAGATTTTCTCAAACAAAAAAGATAAAAATGACAGAAATGCTGATGGTATATTAGATGTATTTGATCGCTATAACTTCACAATGAGTGAAGATGAGCCTATGGAGCGAGAAGTTGCTATCGACCCCGAAATGCTCGGTAAGATTTTTGAAAATCTTCTTGAAGTTAAGGATAGAAAGTCAAAAGGAGCCTTCTATACACCTCGTGAAATCGTTCACTATATGTGTCAGGAAAGCCTTATTAACTATCTTGTTAGAAAAACGGACATTTCCGAAAATGCGCTCCGTGATTTTATACTTTACGGTGACTTTATGAAAGACGAAGATACCGTGAAATCAAAGCGTGAAGGAAACGGTGGAATGCTTATCTCTGATGAGATATTTAAAATTAACGAAGAAGGCACAATAGTAGTTAACAGATTAAAGGACATTGATGATGCCCTTGCTTCTGTGCGCATTGCAGATCCGGCTGTCGGTTCGGGAGCGTTTCCTCTTGGTATGGTTAATGAAATTGTTCGTGCAAGAGAAAATATAACGGCTTATATCACTATCGGAATGAATGCAAGTAACAAGAGATTTCTTTATAGAAATGAGCGCTCTCCTTATGCACTTAAATTTAATGCCATCAGGAATTCTATTTTTGCAGTTGATATTGAACCGTCGGCTGTTGATATTACGCAGCTTCGCCTTTGGCTGTCATTAGTTATCGAAGATGAAATAACGCCTGATGCAGCAAATGAACTTGAAGGACATACAAACCCATTGCCATTGCCTAATCTGGAATGTAATATTCTTTGTGGTAACAGTTTGATTGATGAATTCAAGGGCATTAAATTAATAAAAGGAAGCGACATTATACATAATTCAACCGCAAACTCACAAATAGAAATGGGGCTTGATACTTTTGAGGCTATACTGAAACAATTGCTTGATGTTCAAGACAAGCTTTTTGTATGTGATGAGCCGAATAAAAAAATAGAATTAAACAAGCAAATCCAATCTTTAAAAGATATGATAATAGCTGAGCAGTTAAATATATGTTCTGATGAGATTAAAGAAGAATATAAAGCAGCAACAAAGCAAAATTCTAAACCTTTTATTCTATGGCAGCTTGATTTTGCAAAGGTTTTCCGAGATAATGGCGGTTTTGATATTGTTATAGGAAACCCACCTTATGTTGATTCAGAAACAATGACAAAATATATGCCGGAACAAAGAACCATTTATGCTCAAAAGTTTGTATCTTGTAAAGGAAATTGGGATTTATTTATTCCTTTTGTTGAACTCGGTTACAAACTTTCAACAGAGATAGGTTCTGTGTCTTATATTATTCCAAATAAAATTATAGCTGCTGATTATGCAAAAGCTTGTAGAAAGATGATGTCAGAGTATTCTATCAAAGAAATTAGGGATTATTCTAGTGTTCGTGTGTTTAAAGAAGCTGCCGTTTATCCGATTACATTTCTTGCTGATAAATCAAAGAATTGTGAAAAAGTAAAAATGGCAGTAATGGATAATTTAAATGACATCGGATGGTATAATGAAATCGAAAACAATAATATTTTTGTTACCGATAAATGGGACAGTTTCTTCGCCAAAAACTCACGTGTTCATTCATTAATTAAAGAAATTATTGATAAGAGCACTCCTTTATGTGAACTTTCAGAAGTAAAAGGAGCTGCAACTGTTTCTGAGGCATATGAAATAAAAAACATTTTAACTGATTCTGAAGAATATGATGAACAAATTCATTTTAAGTTTATAAATACTGGAACAATTGATCCGTATATAAGCTTATGGGAAACTGCAAAGACACAGTATATCAAGCAAGGATATTATCAACCTGTTGTAAATAAAAAAGCACTCAATGAATTATATCCACGTAGATTTGATGATGCTTCAAAAGAAAAAATAATAATTGGTGGTATGACAAAAGAATTGGAGTGCTATTATGATTCTGGAAAAACTTTAGCTGGAAAATCTACTACAGTTGTTTTAGATACAAAGGTTGATATAATATACTTAACTGGATTGTTAAATAGTAAACTTATGACTTTGTTTTATCAAAACTATTTCAACTCATTATCACTAGCAGGTGGTTTCTATCGTGTTGGTGCGCCACAGATAAAGCAATTACCGATAGTAATCGGCACAGAAGAACAACAAAAGAAACTTAGTGAGATTACATTAAGGATGATTGATAATCCTAAAGCTGAAGATAAGATTCTTATAGATAATATGGTTTTTGACATCTATGAAATAAATGAAGAAGATGTTTCTGTTTTGGTTGAGTCATTGAAATGATAATGCAGTTATTGAAAAGAGTTTCAAAATGGCATTTATATCACCAATACACAGAATTAACTAATGACTAAAAAATTATTTGCTGGCTTAGTTTTTGATAAAACATATACATATATTTTAATCTTTTAAAATGCAATATTAAGAAAATCAAGGTGGAAAGATGAAAGAAATAATAGACTGGTGCAATACAAACAATGGCTTTTTGACGGGCATTTTATCAATTGTTGGGTTACTACTCAGTACAATTGCAATTGCTATATCTATTCACACGGCAAGGCTTCCATATAAAAAGAAGGTAAAGTTAGGTTCTTCAACGCTTATTGGAGCTGCTATTGGTGGCGGACTGTGTGCTTCACCTGCCGTCATGGGATTTGCGGCTTCTGCGACCAATATCGGAAATCGTGCTGTATATATGACTTATATCGGATATGCGATTAAAGCCAATGGAAAATATAATAAGATGTACCCCATTAACCGAGACTTTGATTGTAAAGCAATTCTTGAGCCGTCAGAATATAAAGACGTTCAATTTATGACAAACGAACTTGTACAGAGTTTTTCAAATCTTGACAGACGCACAAAATTATATGTTTATGCTTCAGATAGTGAAGGAAAAGAATACTTACGCAAAGTTGGTACTGTTGGGAAGTTGCTTGATAACTTAAAAGCATTATAAGTAATTGAATTCATATTTTTGCATGTTTTTTAAGATAATTATTAGGAGGGTCAAATTTGTATACTATAGCTAATGTTGCCAAACAATTCAATTTGGCTCTCGCTTATAATCGTTTGCTGACTAACCCGGAAAGCACATATAAAAATTTCTTTCGAGATACATATTCTATTTACGGCATGGCAAGCGAGAAAAATATTGAATTGTTGAGAAAAAAGATTAAAGCAGGATATCTTCCTACTCAAAGCATTAGAGTGTTTATGCCAAAAGCCAATGGGCTTAACCGAATGTATACCCTTCTATCTATTGAAGATCAGATTGTATATCAAGCGTATGCCAATATATTAGCTAATGCCTTAACATCTCTTCCTCAGATTACAAAGCGGTATAAAAAGAGCGTGTTTGGGAATTTGTGTTCAAAATCCGAGAGTGAATTTTTCTATCAGCGGTGGCAGGATTCATATAAAGCCTACACAAAAGCTATTATAAAATCATATGAAAAAGGAAATAAATATATCGCCTCATTCGATTTGACTGCTTGCTATGATAGTATAAACCACAACCTACTACAAAGCATACTAACAGACAAATGCAGATTTAGTGAAAATTGTGCAAAATCATTTGTTAGCCTCTTGGAAAAATGGGAGTCAGCAGATGGACGTGAACTGGGCACAGGTATTCCACAAGGTCCACAAGCGTCAGGTCTTGTTGCAGAAGCGGTACTACAAGAATATGACTCATATATTGAAATACTACAAAAGACAATGGATTTCGTCTACTACAGATATGTAGATGATATAAGAATACTGGCAGCTAATGAAGATACGGTGAAGTGGGTTCTGTTTTTACTTGATAAAAAAAGCAAAGAATTAGGTTTATTTCCACAATCATCTAAAATTTCAGTCCATGAAATAACGGATATTAATAAAGAAATAAAACGCATCAGCAAGCCATTGTTTGAGGATGAATTTGATGATGAAAAGAAATCGCAAATAGCTGTTGACTCGATCAGAAAACTGTTGAAAGAAGATCTGGCTGATTTAACATCTATCAGACGCTATTTTCAATGTGTTATTCAAAACTCAAAATCCAATAAACTTGTAATTTCTGCTGTAAAGCAATACCCGAATCTAATTCATTCGTTTGCATACTATGTTCAACGCTATCCACGAGTAATTCCACCGAGCATTAGTAATTATATCTACCAGTGTTGTTTGGATAAAACTCAGCAATTTGCTGCAGGAATACTCCTGGAAGTTGTTAACGGAAATTTAAACACTGTTGATGCGCATAAATTTTCTGAGATGGCAAAAGACCTAATTAATAAGGATAAAAAAATGCCATTCATTGTGGACAGTCGATTTAAGGCTCAGTTGCTGTCGTTAATTCTGAAATATGACACAGCTGAATTTGGAAAAAGACGTATTAGCTATGTTAATAAAAGTAATTGGTGGGTAAAAAGTAGTTTTATAAATTTGGCAGAAAAGAATTCCTGTATTACAAAATTAGATAACGGAATACTGCTTGATTTCATAAAGAGTGAGGTTGCGGATTTGTCATTGGCTGTTGCAAATCACTATCTG
>LVAX01000099.1 GCA_001604215.1 Clostridiales bacterium Firm_18 | reverse complement strand
GCAAATGGCCTGAATGCCAAATGCTATTGCAGGCCGATAAATGGAGTGCGAGAAAGATTGCCGATCTCAGAAGATTCTGCGAAGGGATGAACATTGGGGATGTAGTGGTTTTGCGACGTGGGACTAACTCCCTGTTGGCTGTCGGAGAAATTGCCGGGGAATATGAATGGCGAGAAGAGTTTGGAGATGTTGAGGGATGGGATCTCCAGCATTGCAGGAGGGTCCGTTGGTTGTGGATTCCTAACGGGGAACCCATGTCGTTTGACGCCGATGTCTTTGTATTGGGCGATACTACCTACCCGCTTGATTCTCCTGAGGTTGAAACATGGCTGAGCACCTTGGTTGTTCCAGATTATCTTTTGAATTGAGACGGGGGGAGGTGCGTGCTTAACTTATAAAGCATATGTGGATTCTATCTAAAGAAATCATTGAAAGGAGTGTTTCGGATGGAAAAGAACAATCTCTACAGGATCAACATTGATGAAAAAAAGTTGATCAAGACGAAGGAAGTCGAGTTTTCTTCCATTGGGGTCAAGGAACGCTACGACATACAGGAGTGGGTCGAGGGCTATCCGCAGATTCTTGGGGAGGAACTCCTGATCATCGGGAAGGAGTTGAGCTTTTTCTCCGATACCAGGGAACGGCCTGATTTGATTGCCGTCGACAAGGCCGGAAATGTGGTCGTGATCGAGTTGAAGCGGGATGACTCGGGTTCAAACCTGGAATGGCAGGCAATCAAATATGCCTCCTACTTGTCTAAATTCTCAAAGGATGAAGTGCTTACCTATTTTGCGAAGTATCGTAACAATACCAATGAAGAGGACACTTCTCTGGAGAACGAGATTGCTGATTTCATAGAAGATGGCTCGATAGAAGATCTGAACAAGCGACAGAGAATCATACTCGTATCCCATCGATTTGCAAAGGAAGTAACCAGTGCAGTGTATTGGCTGATTGACAATTACAAGCTCGACATTAAGTGCGTGCAAGTGACGCCATACCACGATGCTGAACATGGCAATTACTATCTGCAATCCACCACAATCCTTCCTGTCGCCGGAGTGGAAAATCTCTTGATCGGAGCCGCTGAGCGGACCACCGCGAGCCTCGCTGGTCCAGTGAAGAAAGACGATGTGATCACCAGTGTGTGTGAGCAGCTGTTTAACAAGTTGGGGGCTAGGTTGGATTTCTCCTTGATGCCGACCAAGAGAAGCAGGTGGGCTGGAGTAGGAGGTTCGTCTTTCAGGTATTTCCATCTCTGGTACTCAGGCGATTATTGGGACAATTGGAACATGAGCTACAAAGTGTGGTTATTCCCTGAACCTGAGAATGGAGTGATCAAGTCAGTCAAATTGTCATTCAGTTTCAATGAGAAGGCTCTGCTTATCAACGGAATCAACGAATTGAAGATTGAAAAGATTTCCGAGATTCTTCAGAAGTATCTTGAGGAGAACGGCTATAAGGCATACAAGAAGACCTCATTCAGCGGAATCGAAATACGATTCAAGTATGATATGGACAACTTGCTTGACCGATTGAGCAAGCTGATTACACATACCAAACCTGGCATCCAAGCGATTCTCGAGCAGTGATTAAAAGCATATAAAAATTAACCCAGGAGGGTGAAATGGAAAGGAAAACCGCATGGACAGAAATCCAACAAGAGAGAACCAGGGATGTCTTGGAAAGGGTAGACATTGTGGCTTTCTCTTTCAGTCTGAATGGAAAGCCGAAGAAAGGCTGTCCTCTCAATCATGTCAGTGGAAGGGATGGCTATATCACGATCAACGATGCTCTTGACTGCCATTGGAGAGTGTTCGATGAAGAGACGGATGAGTTGCTGGAGACCTACAATTCCATCGATGGAGTGATCATGGGTGGCTGGAAAGTGAGTACGTGAGCGTATGAAAAGACATGAAAACACTGCAAATTCTTCCATACTAAGAAGAGGGTATCGTAAATTGAGAGCCATAAAGCCTTATCACGGAGCGGGCATTCTTTTCTGGCACAGAGCCGAAGACGGACAAGTGTCAGTCCTGCTTGGGTTAAGAAAGTACAATCCGCAAAAAGGGATGTGGTCGATTCCCGGAGGCAAATGGGAAGCCCAGGATTCATATGAGGATACCATGAAGCCGAACTACAAGGCTGCAGCAGTACGCGAAACATGGGAGGAAATCCGAGTGCGAGTGGAGAATCCAGAGATGCTGACTCTTCTCTGGAGTATGCATGTACCATTCTATCATTTTGAAGTATACGCCTGCCAGCTTCCTGAAAAGCGTGCCATTGCACCGTATCAGGAATTATCGGAACTGAAGTGGTTCTCGGTCGACTCGCTGCCCAAAGATAGTGTCGGGTTCGTGAGATTAGAGGTTGCTGCCCTGAAACGGGCAACCCAAAAAGGGGATATGTGATATGGAGAGAACGTATTCAGCAGAATTCGTCAAACAAGCACACAAAGCGACCATCTTCCATGAGAAGGACATTCTCGCGAGCTCGGTCTGCACCTGCTTCTATTGCGGCTATCAATTCGACCCACACAAGGAGAAAGATCTCGAGTGGTGGGATGAAACCAATCCCAAAGGAAAGACGCTTGTGTGCCCGGAGTGCGGCATTGACTGCATCATCGGGGAAGCTTCGGGTTTCCCTGTGACCGATACTGATTTCATCATGATCTGTAGTGAGGCTTGGTTTGGGGGAATCAGTGCAATAACTAGCGGTTGGCCTCTTTCGAGGAGAAATGTCAATTACATAGAAGTTGATTAATAACAAGAAGGGGCTGTAGATGATTATTGATACGAATTTCAATGTTTACTCTGATGCCAAGGAGATCGATCCTGATAACAGCAGCCCTACGCTGAAAAGATATCACAAGTTACTTTGGAGCAAGCTACTTCAGGTTATTCATGACTTGTTTTATCAATCTACAGATTTTAATAAATATTTGCTTAGAGCATAAAAATGTTGGTACTGCGTATAGCCTGTGCTATACTCTTTGTAATTTCTCAAACTACAACACGAGTCGTACCCTCAAGAGAAAGTTGCCAATTATTGAATAATGGAATGTTTATTGAGGAGAGTTGACGATGCAAAAACAAAGTTTTCAATCTAGGGCGATTTATTATCTAGACAACTATAAGAAGAGAATTTGGCCGTTGCTTGAGGAGGGTGAATATAGCCATCACGGGACTATCATTAAACATGATCATATCCTGCCTAAGAGAAAGAGAAATTTAAATATTCTACCTGATTACAGGGAAGCCTTTTGGGCTTCAGAGTATAGAAAGATTAATCTGCATCGGTTCTTTCACCATCTGAATTCTTCACAAGCCTTGTGTATCAATTTGTTTTATCCTCTGATTGCAGAGGGGTTGATTAGTGAGGTTGGGAGATACATAAATATCTCATTGGATCACCCTGAATGTAAATTTGAGCATGAATCAGAAATTGAAAGTCAGTATAAGGCAACCAGAAAGACTAATTTTGATTTCTTTATTTCTGATGATAACCAGAGAGTTTACTTTGAGGTTAAGTATACTGAAAACGGGTTTGGTTCAGCAAAAAATGATGATGAGCATCGCGAGAAATATAATTTGGTTTATAAGCCATTGTTGCTTGATAATCTTTACATCAATGATGAATGCAAGAGTCAGGAATTCTTTTTGCAGCATTATCAAATCATGAGAAATCTGGTCCACATCAACGAGAATAGTACGGCTGTTTTTGTATTCCCAAAACATAATCAAAGAGTGTTCGATCAAGCAAATTATGCTTATGAGCATATTCTAACCGATGTCGGCCGTACAAAATTCCATAGGATATATCTAGAAGAATTTATACCGTTCCTTATGGATAAGGCTGATGAACCTCTGAAACACTATACAGAGTTTTGGGATAAGTATTTGATGTGTGTTTGATTTGGTTGGCAGCGGACGAATCCGAATCGGCGTAATGAGGCTATCGTGTAGTGGTTCAATTTCGGGAAGAGAATTTCCTGGAAGAAAGGAGTAGGGGAATTGTACATAGAATCCTTTTTTTCGAAGATGAGTATCAGATTCTATAAAGAAAATGATCTCTCAGATTTTGTCTGGACATGCTGTGAAGCTTGTGAGCCGTTTAAGAAACTTTTTCTTACCTTTTTCTTTCGAGATTTTGATTTCTCAGGAAAAATCGAGATAATCAGAGAGTATGCAGAGGGGGATGTTCGTCCAGATTTTGTTATGTTTACTAATGGTCGACTATCTCACCTAATTGAAGTCAAAATCCTGGACCAATATGATCATTTTTCAGATTATATTGAAGCCTTCCCTATGATTGGTAACGGTTATCGTGGATTTATAATGAATTATCCGAGGACTGAACGGTGTAGGGAATTTGCTGATAGATATTCCATTCATACATGGGAAGAATTTCTTGAGTATTTAAGCCTTGAGATGAGACGGAAAGATTTGGATCAAGAAATTGTAAATTTTTATAGCTTGGCTTATTCGTATATTAAGAATGTCTGTAAGTATTGGGAGGTTGTACACATGGAAATATCAAATCTGGAGTCACTTGAAGCTCTAAATCTTACTTTTAGGAAAGTCATCAAGAATGCACAAGACCTGCTTATAAAGCATAACATCGAAATTGAAGAGTACAAATTCGAAGCAGGCTTTGGGTATTCCGGTTTCTACTGCAAGATGATCACCCCCAAGCTTCCAAAACCTCTATATCCTTGGTTGGGTATCTATTATAATAAACAAATTGTCTCTATCGGTTTTGAGTCAATAGCTGGCTATTGCGACCAATTGGTAGGAAGAAATATCACGATTCCAGATACTGAACCACTTATCTCAGTCGAGCCCACAAATGACGACCCACTGTGGTTGACTTTTACCAAAAGCCAAGAGGTCTTTGGTAAAGATAAT
>LVAX01000098.1 GCA_001604215.1 Clostridiales bacterium Firm_18 | reverse complement strand
CATACATATGCCTATTGCACCCGTACAGTCCCTGTTGCAGATTTTAATGCGTATGTCCTAATAATAATCCCGATAAGCAAAAGAAAGACTTCAAATTCTTGTGGATTGAGCTATAATAAAATCTAAGGATGTTAGCATGAGTGAGAGTTTTGATAAATTATACAGGAAGTTGGCAAATACAGAAGCAACACTAATTAAACAGAATCAGTTACTCTCACATGATGATTGTAAATCGTTATTAAAAAAGAAGCTGTATGAATTTGAACCAAGTCTTCCAGAGTCCTATCTATCCCTAATAGTTGAAGAAGCGTTCCTGCCATATACTGTTCAGACAATCTCTTCTGAAGCTGCCGTTGTTCCCAAAACAATTTTTCCTTGGGTATTAGAGAATGAATTTTCAGATGATAGCTTGGCAACCTATTGGAATGCATATGCTATCAACTTAAAGAATTTCATGCACTTTACCAATGAACAAGTAACTGAATTGCGAGATGATTGTTTAGTAATTACAAATCGACTAGTTCCTCCAAGAAGCCAATACATTAAATCAATAAGCGACCAATTTGTTAAAAAAGGACTTGTATATGGAAATGTTCAGTCAGGAAAAACTGCAGCCTTTGGTGGTGTAATCGCTCAGTATGTCTCCAAGGGATGTCGTATAGTTATTGTCTTATCAGGAACACTTAACAACCTTAGAGAACAAACATTTTATCGATTGAGAAGAGATCTTGGAATTGACAACCCTCCAATTCCTAATATGCATTGGCATCTAATTACAAATCCAAGTGACACTTTAAGTGAAAATTGTCAAAAAATTGATAGCTTATTATTTAACCAAGATACGATATTATTGGGAGTATTTAAAAAAAATTCAACGGTACTTAAACACTTAAATGATCGCTTTCTAAAACTTCAAAATCAATCACTTCTCAATAACTACCAAGCATTAATAATCGATGATGAATGTGATCAAGCCTCAATCAATGTCGCTGATATCTCAAATGATGAAAAAAGTGCAATTAATGAGCAGATCGTTCAATTATTCAAAAACTTGCCTCGATTTTCATATATCGGCTTTACTGCAACACCATATGCCAATGTACTAAATGAACCACCTGGAAAATATAGTCTTTATCCGTCAGATTTCATTGTAGCTCTTCCTGAAAGACCAGATTATTATGGAGCTTCCAAAATATTCGGATTAGGTGAAGAATTCGAAGACTATGATACAGGCTTGCCCACACTGGATATCATAAATTCCTATAATAGAAATAGTAAAAAGAAAAGTGATATATTGAGTAGTGTTGAATTACAATTATTGGAAAATGCTATTCGATATTTTTTATTAGCAACGGCTTGTAAATATGATAGAGCTGAATCAATACCCAACTCTGATAATCTTCTCTCACATTCCACTATGATGATTCATTGCTCTTATAAAATTAATGAGCAAAGAGTAATACTTAGCATAGCAGAATCGATATTCAAACATATTGTCGATGAATACAAACAATCAAATCAGGAACTCTCTAAGGGCTACTTTAAAGCAGTCTGGGATAGACATTATATTGAGAAATTCGAACATAATCGAATAGCGATAAAAGCACAGTTTACTGCGGAGACAATTAACAGATTGCCAGAGCCAGATTTTGATATATTATTTGCTCTGCTAAAAAGAGTTATTGATAAAACACAATTGAAAATTGATAACGGACAGGCATTGGATTATGAACGGCTAGTTTATGATGATTCAAACCCTGCAGTTTATATTGCAACAGGTGGGAACACTCTCTCCAGAGGCTTGACTTTGGAAGGGTTGGTTGTAAGTTTTTTCTCCCGATCTGCTAAAACATATGATTCCTTGATGCAAATGGGAAGATGGTTTGGCTATCGTCGAGGCTATGAGGATCTCCCAAGGTTATGGATGCCTACTGAAATCATGACAAATTTCAGTTTTTTAGCTGGACTAGATAGAGATTTAAGAGAAGCTATCAAACGCTATGAACTCGATATAACACCTAAAAGGGTAGCTTTAGAAATTCGAACAAATCCTCATATGCAGATAGTCAGAAAAATGGCTATGCAAGGTGCGGTGCAAGCTTCAATTAATTATGCAGGTCATAGACCTCAAACTATATATTTTAAGGATGAGAATTCTTGGTTGTCTGACAATGTGGAGGCAACAAAAAATCTTATTAGAGCAGGAGTTAATAGTAATGAGTTTCTTCAACAGATAGGGTCAAATTACCTTTTCAGAAATATCAATCTCGAAGATTTAAAGAAGTTTTTAGAAGAATACCATTTTCATACTAGTTCTGTGGGACTATCAAAAGACTTATTAGTACGCTTCATAGATAATGCAAAAAAACATGGATATTTGGATACTTGGAACCTAGTATTGAAATCACTCTCAGATTCTAATCAAGTTGAAGAATGCAGACTCTTCCAAGATTTTTTTAAGAAACCTGTTAATTATCTGATTCGTGGACAAGTCGGAGATAATGTAGAAGGTCGAATTAATTTAAAAGCAATAACATCTCCCGGTGATATTTTATGTGATACTGAGATCAAGAATCCAACTAGGTTTTCATATGAGCAACAATTTGAACAGCGCGAGCAATATTTTAAAAATATAGGGGAAAAAACTCCAGGTCTAATTATTCTCTACCCAATTTATAGAAAATCTAGGCCTACATCGGGTGATCGCCTACCAATAAATTTAGATGTCGATATTATCGGGATAGCTTTTGTTTTTCCTGTAATCAATTCTAGCGATTTAAAATTGGTCAATTCTGTAGCAATAGAATTACCTAAAGACAAACAAGAAGATGAGGATTATGATGGTTTTGATTGAACGTTCAAAAATCATTGAGATTTGGAACAGAAAACTGGAGCAGCAAGATTATTCTTGGGAGAATACACATATTATAATAAAAGCTATACCTGTGTTTATTGGATTAACCAAGCAAGGTGCACCCTCAATTGCCTTTGTTCAGAATACTAACGCACAGGTGATACAAAAAATGCATTTGGGAAAACTACATTTACAAAGTCTATATGCAGATGATATTAAAAGAAATTTGCTAGTTCTAGAATGCATTGATATTGAGAATCTATCTTTATTCGCGGCGATGTGTATATCCACACTACTTGAGTTAGAGGTAATAACTGGAGTCTTTAATCTTGAGGAAACAGTTATTCAAGAATGTGAGGTATGGGAAAAAGTATTTAGAAAAGAGATTGAGACTGAAGAACTTGGACTTTTAGGTGAGTTGTACATCTATGACTTATTACGATCTTTATCTATTAATGAATCTGTATGGAATTATCCAATTAAATCTACAAAAGATTTTCAGTTCTCAAAACATGGCGATCTTGAAGTAAAGACTACTAGTAGACGAAGGGGGTATCTTGTTTCAATTCATGGATTACAACAATTACTTCCACATGAGAATAAAAATTTATACTTAATATTTGTTCGATTAGAACAGGTTGCTAAAAACGGAGATATTTCTATTAACAAACTTTATGAGAAGAATCGAGAATTTTTATCACCCCAACAGAAGATGGCCTTAGGAAGTATCGATCAAGATATTAGTTCTCATACATATAACGTTCTTGAAACTAGAATTTTTACTGTTGATGATTTATTCCCAAGGATTGTTCCTTCATCGTTGATAAACATTCCCGGAAATGATCGGATTGGTTCTGTACAGTATAGTATTGAATTATCTGATTACCCTTCACAAGATTTAATGGAATTCTTGAAGAAGTGAGGTAGTAAATTGTACCAAGGTTATGAATATACCGATGATAGCTGGTTACGATATAATGGTAATATTTTCCTGAAATCACTTGATGGATCGAGTATTATCAGAACTGATTTACTTTTAAGAGAAGCCGTACAAAACTCTTATGATGCAAAAAAAGAGCATGATAAACCTGTCGAATTTTTTTTGAATGGGAAACATCTATCCTTTTCTCAAGCGGCCTACTTAACAGGTTTTCTACAAAGTGCAGATGGACAAGCCTCAAAAAAATTGTCATCACTAATTAAAGAAAATCTATTTTGTCTTGAAGTTGCTGATAAAGGAACAGTAGGGTTGCAGGGACCTTGCCAACAGTATGACCCTGAAGGTAACGAGCTTAAATCAGATTCATACAATTATCGAGATTTTGTATTAATGATGGGTGGAGGGAAAACTGGAGATTCAGGAGGGATATTCGGGATAGGGAAAGCATCATTCTTTTTAGTTTCCAGTTTATATGCCGTGGTGATATATTCTAGGACAGTTTATCTTGGGAAACCAGAAACAAGGCTTATCATTCGTTTCTTTCAAGATGATGAATCTGGCGAAATGGGGAAATATTGGGTTGGAGACATCAACGAGAATAGATGCCAAAAGGAAAGAAGTCCATATCCTTTTATAAATGAAAAAGCAGATTCCTTCGCTCACAATATCGGTATGATGAAGTACGATGATGATGAATTTGGAACCAGTATTTTGATTCTTGGATGCTTACTCGAAGGTGAAAATACGGATGAGAACAATATTTCTTCTGAGAATGTCCTATGCGAGTATATTCCCAAAAGGATCCCCCATTGGTTTTGGCCAAAGATGATTACGGAAGATAAAAGTAAAGCAGTTAATTTTACACTGTCTCTTGATGGTGTTCCTATCCCAATAATGTATCCAACTGAAGTTTCTTCTCCATATTTCTATTTCAATTTTACTTATGATGATTGGATAGTAAGGGATGAGGATGGAGAAGGTAGAATAGAATGTAAAAATCCTAAGGCTACATTAGGTTATGTAACTACAAAAAAAATTCCAGCATCTATTGTGAATGCAAATATCCGAGAATTAATTGGAGAAGGGAATAATGTTTGCATTGCCTATATGAGGAGTGTTGAGCTAATTGTACGATACGAACAGTATTTTCTTGCTGGGCTGGATGGTGATGTATTAGTTGCAATGTTTCACACAGATCCTATAGGGCATGCTGCAGATGAGCCAATCGGAGCAGTGGAATTGGCATTTCGTAATTCAGAAAATCAAACACATGACAGATGGTCAGAAAACCAAGTACAAGGGAGACAAAGAACCTATGTCCGTATGGGATTGAGACGGGTCAAAGAATATTTGAATAATTCATATGGCAACTGTGAATTACCTGAAAGTGAATCAGATGTTTCTATAGCTTTAGCGAGTGAGCTGGGCCGCTTTTTAGCTTCAACTATGGAATCTAGCACTTCTAGTCCAAGTGGTACTTCTGGGTCATCCTCTAGAAAAACACTCAAAGCAACTTTTGAGCTCGTGGGAACACCACAATTTCTGGATGATAGACAATATTCCAGAAAAATAGTTTACCGATTGCAAACGAAAAAGTGGCCAAGACCATTAAAACCCTCCATTTCAGTTATTCTGGCTGATGGTAGCAGAAGTAAAGAGTTGAATTATGTAGTTTTAGAGAAAATTGCATTTTCAAAAGACAGAGAGGCGCTGAATACTGAAACTATACCATTACAAAATGGATTGATAAATCTTGATCGAGATGGATCCTATTTTTTTACGTTTATCATTGAAGGAAATATAAAATTTGAATGCAAATTTTTAGAGGTTCATAATGAGGAATAGTAAAGAATTATTGTCATATATCATTCCTAATGATAATATTTTCTCAGTTGCTTGGTCCTATTTTCCAATAGGAGAGCCATCAATTGTACTTAAACAACTCACAACTGAAATTGATTGGTTGAAAGGAAGTGATATCAATATTGCAGTTGATATACATATTGATGCATTTGATGCTTATTTTCTCCAACAGGATCGAGAGAATAATCTCAATCTTGAATTTGTTATAAGGTGGTACTCTCCTTTTGCAGCAGGGGGGACCTCGCTGAGAGGGGTAGCAGGAAAACATAAGTGTCCTATAAGCAAGTCAGTACAAGATATTTGTATCCGTGCAAAAATTCCTGGGAATCAAATTTCAAGTGTTGTACAGATAATTATTGAGTTGGTAGTGAGCAATCCTGGCAAAAATACAGGTTACGAGATTGGAACAGTAATTTGGGGAGATGAAAAAGAGTTGGTAATAGAGGGGGATAGAACACTTTTCCCGACGAGGTTCGTTTCTTTTGTTAGTATTCCAAAATTACCTAATAATGCTCTCTACTATCTACACAGAAATATTGAGAACTTGGATTTAAACGATCCTTTTAATAATATTTATACACTTTTACTAAATAAGGATAATGACACTGGAGTCTTTATCAATGCAAAAGCAAAAGGCACGACCACTGCAGTTCGTGGCTTGATAAATTTTATTCAAATCAGCATATACCGGGAAATAATGCTTGACATTGTTAAGTACAGGTCTGAAATGGAGGATGTTTTTCAATCACCTAATACCTATGATAAAGGATCAGTTGGTTACTCATATTATTCGATTTGCAATCAAGTATTGAATGATTTAAAAACGAATAAGAAAAAAATTGAATTTTTAGAAAGTATTAGTTTAAATCAAACCAATCTTGATTTGAAACTTCAAGAAGCCATATTTCTCTAGGAGCTCTTATGATAGAATTCCCTCAGTTTCCATATTATCTGGCAAAGACATACTATGACGAAAAGATTATTTTAAATTTAGACCCTATATTAATACGCAAACAAATTGATATATATGATTCAAAGGGTCTAACTAAAACAGCAATAGGTGATACTGTAAGCTTTGAAGAGATTATTTCAATTAGGGATAATTGTATAGATGATCTAGAGCGACAAAGTATAAAAATTGAAAAGGAACCAAATTTATTAATCACAAGTACTTTAGATTATGTATTTGCAAAATCACTTTTTAATAATATGGATAAATATTTAACTCCAGCGTTAGCATCCAACAACGATATGTGGGCATATCTTAATTTACGTGTTTTCCCAGATATTGTTGTATATCGTTGGAGAAAGAAGAAGAATGATGAATATTCCATCAATCCAGAGAGATTCTTTAAGATTACAAGAAATTACTGTGGAACTCTATGGTGGCGCGCTTACTTCTTCTGTGATAAATCCAATGAGAAAGACAATTGGTGGCTGTTGAAAGAATTGTCAGAAGATAATTTGGTAGCAATTACTGAACGTACTAGGTTGCGAGGGTATCCAAATCTGCCGATACAGTTGGGTAAAAAGAAGGTAGAGATTAATAATCTAAATGTAACAAATGATTTTAAAGAAACCCTCTTTAGAAAAATGATGGTGATATTCCTTGCAAGAATTAGCTGTATTAACCTGCATTTGTTGGAATCATCAAATCAAAGCATACAGATTATTGAAAATGCCTACAATGCTGCCTATAACGAATTGATAGATTCATATCAGCCATAAATTGTAGAGCTGATGAGTTTATTGATTATCGCTTATGCGAATGGAAAACCAATATACATGAAGATGAAGTAAACCGGTAGATATTATGCTTGATATAGAAAAAACTGCTATTGAGATTTGTAGCATAGATAATGAATTTGCTCTGTCAGATATCAGAGCATTAAAAGACAATGAGGGTTTTACATTCATCGATCTATTTGCAGGCATAGGGGGGATGCGACTTGCTTTTGAATCTTGTGGTGGTGAGTGTGTGTTTTCTTCTGAATGGAATAAGTATAGCCAAATAACATATCGTGAGAATTTTGGAGTAACACCGATTGGTGATATTCGAGAGATTAATGAACGGGATATTCCTGAACATGATATTCTAGTTGCAGGCTTTCCGTGCCAGCCATTTTCAATTGCCGGAGTAGCAAAAAAGAATAGCTTAGGTAGGGCTACAGGTTTCTTGGATAGAACCCAAGGGACACTGTTTTTTGATATTGTGAGGGTACTAGATGAAAAGAGACCAAAAGCATTTTTGCTTGAGAATGTGAAGAATCTAAAAAGTCATGATGGTAAGAAGACATGGAAAGTAATTCTTGAGTCTCTTGAGGAATTGGATTATGAAGTTTTTTGGGCAATTAAGGATGGGCAGAATTATGTTCCTCAACATCGAGAAAGAATATTTATAGTAGGTTTTGACAGAAGACGTTATGGAGCTGATATAAATTTCTCATTTGAATTAGTAGTAAAAACTCCAAAAAGAAAGCTTAAAGATATATTGGATGCAGATGTACCCTTGAAATATACGCTTTCCGATAAACTTTGGCAGTATTTAAAAAACTATGCTGCGAGACATCAAGCACGGGGTAACGGATTCGGTTATGGATTGGCAAATATTGAAAGCATTTCACGTACACTTAGTGCCCGATATCACAAAGATGGTTCAGAAATCCTAATTCCTCAAGTGAAAAGCAACCCTCGACGATTAACTCCGAGGGAATGTGCTAGATTGCAGGGGTTCCCAGAGAATTTCAAAATACCTGTTTCCGATACACAAGCATATCGGCAATTTGGTAATTCAGTAGTTGTCCCTTTAGTTGCAGCACTAGCAAAACAGATTCGTAATACAATGAAAGTTTTGGAAGAAGGAGTATAGCAACAAAGTATTCTATTACAATAAATAATAGATTCCTAAACCGAGGAAAATTATTAAAGAGTGATGTTTGATTGGACGAAACCCCCGAGGAGAGAATTCAACTGATTCTTACAATATTCTTTTCACAACTATACTTGATTATTACATAATTATGGATTGATACTGAAAGGAATCTGCTAAATCGTACAGGACATACCATATTTAAAATTGAGTCATGGACTATCAGCACTACTATCAGCATTGAGTTCGACGGCCCATCCCGACCACTTGACCGGACTAAACCCAGCCAATGAATTTTAAGAACCCTGCCAGCGACAACTGACAGGGAATTTTGGTTTGTCAGGGTTTAGCAGAATGCCTGGTGCGTAAGTCCGGCCCTTCCAACCTCAAGATATACGATGCCGCGGTAACCCTGCCTAGGATTGCTTGGCCCAAGGCAACATTGCCGATCACCTTCGGCCAGTTTTCAATGGGCAGCTGGGTGCAGATGATGGTCGAAGTCTCATCATAACGGTTTTCCATCAATTCCAGCAGGATCGGTGTCCACTGTTTCTCTGGTGGTTGGCAAAGCCACTCATCAATCACCAAGAGCGGGAAACGCGAGTAGTAACGCAGTTTCCTTTCGAACTTCTGCATATCATGTGAGTACAGCTGGGTGAGTTCACGCATCAAGGACGGGTAGGAAACAACCTTGGTCCGGTAGCCGCATTGACAGGCGCGACAAGCTAAAGCCTTTGATATATATGATTTACCTGTCCCGCTAGCACCTACCACACAAATGTTGACATGGTTCTTGATGTAATCGCAGGTTGCCAACCTATCCATGGTAAGCTTGTCCAGATTGCGTCCAGAATGGTATTCAATCCCATCAATATTGGCCGATGTATTATGCAGCTTCGCCATCTTCAGCAGCCTTTCAGCTCTGCCGTTTCTGCGTTGCACCATCGCCTTGGTTGTAGCATCAAGCAGCACATCCACCAACGGGGTGTTTTGCATTGATGGCGAGGAGAATGCCTCAACCAAGCCCATTGCAATACCATCCTCTCCCAGATGCTCGAAGTTCATCACCAGTTGCTTTTCC
>LVAX01000097.1 GCA_001604215.1 Clostridiales bacterium Firm_18 | reverse complement strand
TCCCGCGGTCAAGGTGTTCAACCTAAAACGGTCAGGGTGTTTTTCAATAGCGGAATATGCAGAAAGTCTTATTAAAAAGATGAAAATGATGAAACTTGAAAGAGATTATGCAGCAGCAATAGATTTTATTAAACGAATTCCCCCGCAGGTGATATCGGAATACGAAGACCGACACAGACCTAAAACTACAGAACAATCGAGGTGATAAAATATGGGATATGCACGCAAGAATGTTGAGAAAACAAAACAGCTTGCCAAAAAGTTTGTGCGCTATCCCGAAGGAGCGCAAAGATACAGCCTGGGACTCACAAAGTTTCAGGAATTGGCAAAAGAGGCGAAAGCGGTTTACAAAATTGACAAGATCGCATTGGTAAACTGCGAGATATTTGAAAGGTATCTTGAAACATTCCGTGAATGTTAAAAAGATTATGACGGCTCTCTCTTTCGGGAGCCTTTTACATAGATTCTTTGCGCAAAAACTATGAAATATTTTTATGAAGGACTCATAAAGGGGTTGACTTTTTGTCATACAAGAAGTATAATGTGTTTGGAGGTAGGAGCTATGGCGAAGATGGGAAGACCGAAATCGGAAAATTCTAAAAAGAAAGTATTAAGCGTCCGTGTTGAGGATTCCATGTATGAGCAAATATGCGCCTACGCCAAAAAACACAATATGAAAGTGACAGAGGTTGTCTTAGAAAGCTTGGAAAGGATATTTGGAAAATCCAAGAAAAAATGAGTCCTTCTTTATCAAAGGAGGAAGTAACATGTCTAAGACAAGAAAAGATTTGCGGGGCAGAACCCTGCACAAAGGAGAGATGCAAAGAAGCTCGGACAAGCGGTATGCGTATTCATACAAAGATCCGCTCGGACGACGCAAGTACATTTACGCAAACGACCTTGTAACACTGAGGGAAAAGGAAAAACAGCTCTTTAAGGATCAGCTTGACGGATTAGATATTTATGTTGCCGGTAAGGCAACGGTGAACTTTGTGTTTGATCGCTACATGAGTATCAAGACAAATCTCAGAGAGACCACACGAAGCAATTATCTCTATATGTATGACAGATTTATCCGCAATACATTTGGGAAGAAGAAAATAGCGGAGATAAAATATTCTGATGTGTATCAGTTCTATCAGTATTTGATAGAAAAAGAAGATATACAAATCAATACATTAGAGACGATACACACTCTTTTGCACCCGACATTTCAGCTTGCGGTGCGTGATGAGATTATACGCAAAAATCCGTCGGACGGAATCATGGCTGAGATAAAAAAGAAGTCCGCTAAGCAAACAGGAGTGCGTCATGCGCTTACGATTGACCAAGAGCGTGCGTTTATGAGCTATATAGCCGATCACCCTACTTATTATCACTGGTGGCCTATGTTTGCAATTCTGTTTGGAACAGGCTGCCGCATCGGTGAGGCATTAGGATTGCGCTGGCAGGATTTGGACTTTGAGAAAGGCATTATTAGCATCAATCACAGTGTTGTATATTATCCTGTGGGTGAAAGCAGAACATCAGTTTTACATGTGTCAGAAGTTAAAACGGAGCAAGGCGTTCGGACAATTCCGATGCTTGACTCTGTAAGAGATGCGTTTGAGATGATTGACGAAGAGCAGAAGGAAACGGGCAGAAATGAAACGGTGCTTGACGGCATGATGGGGTTTGTGTTCAAAAACCGATTTGGAAACATCCCAAATCCGCAGTCTGTAAATCGTGCAATCAAGAGGATTATTTCAGAGTATAACGCAATCGAGGAAGTGGATGCAAAAAAAGAGAAACGCCAGCCGCTTATACTGCCTAACTTCTCAGCGCATCATTTGAGACACACTTTTGCTACAAGGCTTTGCGAGAATGAAAGCAATTTAAAGGTTATCCAATCGGTTATGGGACATAAGGATATTCAGACTACTATGAATATTTATGCCGAAGCAACCGAGGATAAAAAACGAGAATCGTTTGAACGATTAGCTGCAAAAATGGATGTATTTTAAGAAGGGCTTAATGGGTTCTTCGCTTGACAGCAAAATCTTCAAAAGACAGCAAATTGACATCAAATTAGCGGGAATAACGATTTATCACGAAGAATGGTGAATTTTTGAATTTGAGCTAAAAAGCGATAATGAAGCACCACGAAGCGTAGTGATGAGGTTACAAAAGATTTCCCTACAATGAAACCAAAGAATCAGTAAGGTGATTACAGTGAAAATAAGAGGAAAAGAAATAAATAAAAAATGGTTTGAAAATTATTGGTATTATTATAAGATACATACAATTGCAGGGATATTTATCCTGATTTTGCTGGTATATTCGATTGTCGAATGTGCAAATAAGGTTAACCCGGACGCAACGGTTTCTTATATCGGCGCTCTTTATTTCGGAGAAGAATTTTCCGCCGATTTTGAGCAAAAATTATCCGATTGCATTGATGATATTGACGGGGACGGGATTAAAAAAATTATATTTAACTCCCTTACTTTGTCCGATGATGTCAAATCCGAACAGGATATTGCAATGCAGCAAAAAGTTCAATTGGAAATAGCCGTTGGAGAAACATATCTTTATTTTATGGATAAAAAATATTTTGACATTTACAATGAACAGGGAATATTCTTAGATATTTCGGAGCATGTAGGCGAAGAAGGCGAGCCCGTGTATGGCATAAAAGCCGGTAAAAGCCCCATTTTACATGACTTGGGCATAAAAGAAGATACGGATGTTTATGTTGCTTTAAGGGTTATGACCGCGGGCGATGAAAAAAAGGCCTATAAAGCCGCAAGCCATGCCAACGCTGTAAAAATAATAAAGGAATTATATAAAACCAATTAAAACATATATGGAACGGCTTTTGCCGTTCCATATATGTTTTAATACATTTAAAGGAAATTGCGCAAAATTCGAGCAATTTAAACGCTCCGGCGGGATGAATACGCCTACGCTCACGCCTGAACGTTTTATTCAAAAATTATCTTTCCGAAATATTCAGGCCTATGGAAATCGGGGGTTTTTGTTTCGACTGTATTCCAGCATCCGTAATGGACATGCCCGGTTTTATCACCGCATTTGTAAAAGTTGCCGTAAAAACATTTTGATATGCTGCCGAAATGCCCGATAATAAAGCTTTGCGGGATGACATATTGTAAAATCCATTTATCAACCGTAATTATGCTGGTAACTTCAAAGATTGCTTTATCAAAGTCAATAAGTTTTCTGCCTTCCCTGACGTTGCCGATACCTATATGCATTGTACCGAGCGGGTTTATTTCAATGTTAATGTATCTGTCGTCTTCCAATACCGGCCTGAAGAAAAATTCCACGCAGCTGTCCGAGCATACGTCTGAGTTATCTTGTGTTATTGCGGCCGATAATGGTTTTTCGTCCGTTTCAAAACGCACTGTAATTGCATTGTCCGAGTGTACTAATTTTGCATTGGAAGCCGGTTTGTAAGTATAACCGCTCCAGGGAAAACAATCTATATTAGCCGGTTTTATGTCGGACCATACCGGGCTGTCCGGTTTAACTTTGCAATCGTCTATTTTTTTTACATTGTATTCTTTCATTTTGTCTCCTCCGGTATAGGCATAAGGGAGCCAAGCTCTACAGGGTTCAACTTTCTTATGCCTATGCCTATCGATATTAATCGTTATTTCAATCGGCAGTGTCCTGCAGCATTGCTTTTATATAAAGGGCGCACTCAACCCTTTTTCTTTCCAATTCACAGCCGATATCGTAAGGCACTGAAATATCCCCGCCGAACCGGTATGCATTTGCATGGCAGCCTCCGCTGCAATAAAATCTTGCCCAGCATTCCTTGCATGCCGGTTTGGTATATATATTGGTATTTGCAAAAGATTGCGCCTTTTGAATGCAAAAATCACCCGCGGCAACATTGCCCATTAAAAATTTCTTGTCGCCTACAAACTGGTGGCAAGGGTATATGTCACCCTCCGGCGTAACGGCAAGATATTCACATCCGGCGCCGCAGCCCGACATTCTTTTTATTACACACGGACCCTGGGAAAGATCAATCATAAAATGGAAAAAGTTAAACCAGCTTCCATCCAGCCGTCTTTTAATGTATTCCTTTGCAAGCTTTTCGTACTGGCTGAAAATACAAGGCAAGTCCTCTTTTTTTATGGAATAATCCTCCCCCGCGCCTCCGACAACCGGTTCAACGGATATTTGCTTAAACCCTTCGTCTGCCAGATGCAAAACATCCTCGCAAAAATCAAGGTTGTAGCGTGTAAAGGTTCCTCGCACATAATAATTGTCCTGGTTTCTTGATTTTGCCGCAGCCTTTATCTTTGGCAGAATAATATCATAGCTGCCGCCGCCGTTTACTAATTTTCGCATGCGGTCGTTAACATCCCTTCGGCCGTCAATGCTTAGGACAAGGTTATGCATGTGCTTATTTATAAATTCAAGTTTTTCATCGTCGAGCAAAATTCCGTTAGTTGTCATGGTAAGCCTGAAATTTTTATTATGTACTTTTTCTTGTTCTTTAATATAATAAGTCAGTTTTTTTACGACATCAAAATTCATCAGCGGTTCCCCGCCGAAAAAATCTATTTCGATATTGCGCCTGCTGCCCGAATGTTTTATAACAAAATCTATTGCCTGTCTGCCCGTTTCCTCCGACATAACGCAGCGGCTGCCGCTGAAATTGCCTGTCCCAGCAAAACAGTACCCGCAACGCAAATTGCAGTCATGAGAAACATGCAAGCATAATGCCTTTACAATGGGTTCTTTATGTATCGAGCCTGCAATATCGCAGTACCCGTCATCCGAAAAAAGAAGGCCTTCATTGCAGAGGCTTATTATTTCGTTATATGCTTCATATATATCCGGTTTGGGGTATTTGCCGCCAAGAGCGTCAACAACGCTGTCAGGGCATTTTTCTTCCGGTTTTTTATCAATAAGCCTTAATATGTCGAAAACTATCTCTTCAACCACATGCACAGCGCCGCTGTTAACATCTGCGGCAATGCGGCAGTCGTCTATTTTAAACGAATGTACCATTGTTTTCTCCTTCTTTTGTTTAATGACTATTGTTTGGGGTTTTTATACAAGTAATATGAATATCCCGCCGGGACAATTACCATTATAAACAATATTGTGAAAAATAAAGAGGACAGCGATAATAAAGAGGATGCTGCCAAAAGTATTCCCCCGGCGGTCCAGATGCGCCCTGTTAGCTTGTGTGTTTTATCCCAGTTGCTTTCGCTATTTAGCGTCCACGGCAGCCGTATGCCTATTGTGTAATTCTGCTTGCATTTTGGTAGATATACACCGATAACCGCTGTTAAAAGCCCGACAAGGGCAAGCGTTATTTTAGACACATTAACGGATAGTCCGAGTGCGTATGAAATAATGATAATTTGAACCAGCATTGAAAGCACCGGCAATATCCATTTGCTTATTATTTTAATTTGCGCCGGATGGTTTTCTTTTTTCGGGTCATTGTCAAGTATAAAGCAAAGAAGGATTTGAATGCCAAGCAAAATAAGCGGCAGCCCGAAAGCGGCGAAAATTTTACCGCTGTACCCATTGGCAATTCCGTTTATGTCCCAGTGAGTCGCCACCTTATCCGGAAGTTTATTGTAGAACAAAGCAGACAGTACAAGAGGAAGAAGGCAAGCCAGGCTTGATATTAAAGACAACTTCTCAATTTTTATTTTTTTTATTATAATTACCTCCTAAAATGCCGGCTAATAGGGCGCTTTAAATCAACTTACAAAACAGACAAAACCTTTTTTAGGTTTTGTCTGTTTCAGGCACGTTATTTATTTATTGCTTTCGCATTTTTGATTTGCAACGGTGCAGGATGTTTTGCACGCTGACTGGCATGATGTCTGGCACTCCCCGCAGCCGCCATTTTTGGCACTTTGTTTAAGTGTTGCCTTGCATAATGTTTTGATATACTTCATTATAAATTCCTCCTAAGTAATTGTATATTGTATAAGTATTATTTAATATTAACGCCGATAATACCGCCGAAAGCTCCGGACAACATACCTATAATCAGCATTGTTATAAAACCCGTTCCAATGCAAAAGCTTTGAAATAACAATGAGCCGATTAAATACAGCGTTAAAATGTATATGCTTCCGGAAACCGCTCCGCGAATCCAGCCTTTACTTTTTGCCTTTTTTGCCGTCATAATACCGGACATAATTATGCTTAATATTGTTATTATAAGTACAACCGCCGGAACAACCTCTTCCGAAACGGGCAAATATGTCAGAATAAATGCAAAAACGGCAAACGTTATAATTGTTATGGCGTAGCAAATACCTATGTTTTTCAAAAAATCAATTAAGCCTAAAGATTCCGATTCTTTCATAGGAATATTCGTATTTGGCATAAAATCCCCTCCGAATAAGCAATAAAAATTACAAATATCTTTATTATATGTTATTCGAGCGGGGCAAATTTATGACTGTGATGAAAAGAAAGGTTATTTGATCCCTCTTATGGCACTTCTTTCAAATTTGATTTTTGTCCTGTCGGCGCCAACTTCAAGTGTTACCGTATCGTCTTTGATTTGGCTGATTGTTCCGATTATGCCTCCGATTGTTACGACATTGTCACCGACTTTCAATCCGGCGAGCATTTCTTTTGTTTGTTTATCCCTTTTTCTTTGGGGGCGTATAATCATAAAATAAAACACCGCAATAAGCAGCACGGGAAAAGCAAGCGACTGGATAATGCCAGCAGTCGGAATGCCCTCCGGCGCTTGTTGGGCAGCCCCTTCGGCAAACACCGTTAAAAATAAATTCATCAACTTTTCACTCCTAAATTATAGTATATTAATATTTAACATATTTATTATATATAAAAGAATTAATTTTTGCAATAGTTTTGGCAAAAATGCGAAAGGACAGATTTTTTATTTTTTTAAAATCAAATGCAGGCATATTTTCCCCTCCATATTTCAAATTTATAGTTATACCGTATTTCCATAAGATTCGGCCTTTTGCAAGAAAACAAACAGGGCACTTAGCAGCGTTAATATGACAAGTGAAATTCCGGATATAAAAAACCACATCGATACTCCTTGGTTTTCGGTAATCGGACCTGCTACGAGCAGCCCCAAAGGCATGGCAGCCGAACTGAGACTCCCGACCAATGAAAAAGCACGTCCCATTCGTTCCGGAGGGATTGTTTCCTGCATATAGGCGATATAAGAGATATTGTACAGGTTACAGCTGGCTCCGAGCAGAGCGCAAAGCGCCGCAAATGTCCAAAACCAGAACATATTTGCTGGCAGCAGACCGCAAAATAATGAGGACAACGACATGCCCAAAAATCCTATATGGATAACAGGAAATTTATTTTTGATAGTGCCGAATTTGCCTAAGATTATCGCACAGAGCATCATTCCGCCTGCATAACTGAACTCAACCATACTCGCATGCCATGCGTCAGCCTTAAAATAATCGCTTGTCATAAGCGGATAATAGGCGGATAAGGGTGCGTAAAACAACATTCCTAACAGGGTTGCCGTTGTCACGATAAAAAGTTTTTTATCCTGCCATATAACCGCTGCGCCTTCCTTCATTTCACGAAAAAAGTGCGGAATTTGCTGTGTTTTTCTTTCCGGATCAGGTATTTTTACAAGTGCCACAGTTATACTCGCGACGAGCGCACCTGCCAAATCAGACATTAATATAATCCAAAGGGGTAGGGCGGCATACATGGCCGCACCAAGCACGGGCCCTAACAGGAAGGCGCCCGACTGCATAAACTGGCTCCATCCGTTGGCACGCACCAGTTCTTCCTGCGGGACAAGCATGGGTACGGCAGCTTGAATGGCCGGAGTGTGAAACACATTTCCTATGCCTCGAATACCGAGTATAACACATGCAGACCAATAGGGCGGTGTATCAACCAAAAAGAAAAGAGCGAAAACAAGCGCTGCAAAGCCAATGAAAAGGTCTGCAGCTATAATGACGATTTTACGGCTTAGACGGTCAACCCATACACCTACAAAAGGGCCCAGAAAAAGCTGGGGCAAAAAGGCAAACATGCCCGCGATTGACATCATAAATGGGGAGCCTGTTTCGCTTGCCAACCACCATATCAGGGAAAATTGCACGGCAGCACTGCCGATAAGGGATACTGTCTGTCCTGCGGCAATGGTAAGAAAGCTTCGCTTCCAGCTATTTTGATTATTTTGACTCATAAATGTTTTCTCCTTGGTGTTATTTTAAGGTAAAAAAGAACTAAGCTATATATGGGGATTGGCTCCCTTATGCATAGCGCTGCAGTTCAAGTTCAATTAATTTTTTTGATTTTTTATCCAATATTTCACCCGACAGCGCATTTAAAATAAAGTTTTCGGCTTCGTCCGTTTTCAGTTCTTTTCTTATTATAAGCAGTACGTTTATTATGTCAAGCAATATTGATTTTCGCATGGTTTCTTTTATTGCCATAATATCGAACGAAATCAGACAATCGGCTATTATACTGTTTAAACCCGGCTTTAATAGCGCCACATTGCCGAGGGATTGAATGCACTGTCGTATTGTGATGGGCTTGTCATCCTTTAAGAGCTTTATAAACTCAAAGATAGTATCATTTATACGGTCTTGCTGGTCCCACCTGACATTTTCAGCAAGAAGCATGGCACCGATGCTTCTCTGATAAGAATTATCACTTTTCAGCTTATCACAGAAGGTATCCCAAAATGGATAAACATCATCACAAAACGTTGATCTGTTTTGCAACAGAAGAAAAGACTGATATCGAATGTTATCGTCTTTTAACGACAGCCAATCTACAAGCTGCGGAATATCAGCTTTATCGAGCGCTTTTGATGCCTCCTGTAAATCGTTTTTTGAAATTGACAGCATTTCTTCAATCGAAATCAATTTTATCCTCCAATCCCCCTGATAATACAAGTTTCCCGGAAAATATAATCTGGGGCTTTTTTATTGCTTTAATTATACCAAAATATTTTTTAATTGGAAAGGGAATTTTTCAAAAAAAAAGTATGTAAGGGCACTTAAACGCAGAGTGCCCGAAATTATTTTTATACACAAATTTTTTTACAATCCCTGACACGTTTTACCCCCGGCACTTCATATGTGCCGTTTAGGATTTTTGCAGCGGGTTGATACAGTCTTAACACCAAGTTGAAATCATCCTTCGGTGCCGGCAGCCAATTTGATTTACAATTTGCTGGCGGACATCTTTGAATGTAAATATCAAGTGAACCGTCGTTGTTATACTCAAGACCATGGGTATAGTTCGCAATGGCATATCGATTAATATCATTCGGCACTAAATAAAAGTTCTGGTCATAAATTGTAACTGACCAAAAAGCTTCTACAGGGGGCAGCTGGTCTTTATTAAAATGTAAAATGTAGTTATTCTCACCGCTTAGCCGGTTCCCCTGGTCATCATTAAAAGTTCTGGACAAAACAACTTCTTCGTCCACATTTGCCCCAAGCCCCGTAAAAGCAACAAAAGCGCGTTTAAGGAATTGGTCCTTGTAAGTACCCACATCCGTATATATCATCCATCCGTTACTTAATCGGGGGTTTACCTCTTTACCGCTGTTTGAAATTATCGAAAATGCATCCGCTGCGGCCCGGTCCAACCCCGCAATGGTTTCAGGGTCTAATTTGCAGGCATCAAAGCCGTAGGTTTGATTAATGCCAATATGTTCAAATTGTTTTTCAAAGGATTCATTACCGGTAACAGGATTTAAAATCATCAAGTCTGTCATGATTTTAAAGAAATCCAAAGCGCATAGGTTTTCAACCTTGTTATCCAAAAGTAATTTATTTACAGGCTTTATCACGCATGGGCTGCTGTTACAATCGGGCGAGTTAAGTGTGATTTGCTTTAGTATTTTTATGCCTTCGTCCTCGTCACTTCTGCCTTTTGAAAAAACACGGCCTATAAGCCACGCGGTATTTGTGGGGGATTTTATTGTTTTTAGCCCCGCGGGTAAAACACCTTTCCAGTCCGGCCCCACTATGGCAAACCTTCCGGCCTTTGTTCCCGTGGTGCGGCGCCCTATGTTGGAAAAGGTATTTGAATATGCGTCTATGATTTGCATTACATAATACCTTCCGTTAGTATCCGGGACATTAAGAATTACGGGATTTTGAGAAAGGTCAAGCCATGCAAAGCAACAAACAGTATCGACATTGGGCGCTGCTACATCTTTGAATTCCGGTGAAATTAACGGATAAAAAAACATATTGGACGCAGTAAGAGCCGGCTTTACCGACTTGTTCAATGTTGACTGCAGCTGCCTTGTCCTTTCCATTATAACTAAGGGATATCCATATATATAGGCTTGTATACCTAAACTGTACGCATAACTTTCACGGTATGAGCTTAAAAAGCTTTTTTTCTGCATAGCAAGCACTCCTTAAATTAATATATATTATTTTATGCAGGGCGACTTACTGTCGTGATAAAGGCATAAGGGAGTCCGCTATACACCGGGCGGCATGAATTGCGTAAAATGACTGAATCGCATTCGCAAAGCGAATCATTTAAACAGGCATTAAATTAACGGAAAATATAAGGCAGGCTGCAAATTTTTTAAGCAGCCTGCCTTATTATGAGATACTGACTATTAGAGTATTAAGTTAAATTCCATACCAACTTAAAATAGATTGTTATGTTAATTGCCGGGCATGTCGACTCTTTTTTTCAGCATGTCAAACATGTTTGCAGCTTTTCGATCGTCCATAACCTCCGTAATTTTAGCCTTGATTTCGTCTGCGGAAAACCCTGAGATGTCAATACCGAGCTTTTCAGTTGTTTTTTTCAGCATGTCAAGCATGTCTGCAGCTTTTCGATCGTCCATAGCCTCCGCAATTTTAGCCCTGATTTCGTCTGCGGAGAGTCCGGAGATATCAATGCCGAGTTTTTCGGCCCTCTTTTTCAGGATTTCAAGCATGTTTGCGGCATTTTGCCCCTTCATAGCCTCCATAATTTTAGCCCTGATTTCGTCTGCGGAGAGTCCGGAGATGTCAATACCAAGCTTTTCGGCCCTTTTTTTCAGCATGTCAAGCATGCCTGCAGCTTTTCGATCGTCCATAGCCTCCGCAATTTTAGCCTTGATTTCGTCTGCGGAGAGCCCGGAGACATCAATACCGAGTTTTTCAGCCCTTTTTTTCAGCATGTCAAGCATGTTTGCGGTATTTTGCCCCTTCATAGCCTCCATAATTTTAGCCCTGATTTCGTCTGCGGAGAGTCCGGAGATGTCAATGCCAAGCTTTTCGGCTCTTTTCTGCAGCATTTCAAGCTCGTTTGCAGCTTTTGGGATTCTTGGCTGTTGCAACGGTGCTCCTGCAGCTTTGCCACGGTGTGCGGCATTGAAATGTGGTTTAGCCCAAACAGGTTTGCTTGCAGGAAAATCCGCTTGGTGGTTCCTTTTGGGCGTACCTGCCAATGCCATACTGCTTACAGAAAGGATACTGATTGCCACAATACCGGCTGTTAACTTTTTGAACATTTTTAAAATTCTCCTTTCGCTTTATTGAATTTATATAATTTTTAATTTATAGATAGCCTAAGCGAAATCTGCGCAATTTCACGCTCCGGCAAAATAAATCCGCCTTCGCTTACGCTCGCACAGCGAGATGAGGGGCCGAACGCTTTATTTTTATGTAAACCCTGAGAATATGACTGCTTACATTATATACATTCGAAAGTCAGTCAAAAGTTTCCGGGGTATTTTTAAAATATTTTTAAGCACAGGCACATGGAGTTCGACTCTCTTATGCCTAAGGGAGCCAAGCTCTATATGTCTAAGGTTCTTGCCTTTGCCTATTGCTTTGACTTTTTTGCTTCTGCTGGACATCTTGCCGTTTTTGCTGCCGGATATTCTGACGTTCCTGTCTTTGCCGGCTGCCTTGTTGTTCTTGCCTTTGCAGACCGTCCTGACTTTTTTGCTGCTTAATATTATGACCTTCTTGTTGTCTTTGTTGGTTGTCCTGCCATTCCTGCTTCTGTTGGCTGCCTTGACTTTTTTGCTGCCGGATATTCTGGCGCTCCTGCTGTCTTTGCTGGTTGTCCTGACGCTCCTTCTTTTGCCGGATGTTTTGATCTTGTTGCCTTTGCTTCCCTTGCGGCATTATAGGCTTGAGCAAACCTTGTCCGAAGGAGCTTTCCTCGCTGCCGGTAAGCTCCGTGGTCTTTTCTCTAATCATTTTTACGATTTGTGCAATCGGGGTATCCTTCATTACAGTTGGATTCAAATTCTGGTTGGTTGTTTTTTGCAACTCTTGTATTAACAAAAACCTTCCGGATGAAAGATTATATTTACCGGCGTTTGAATGCGTTTTCATGTCGGTATGGATGACATAAGCCTCCACTTTGCTTTGAGCACTTAGCTTTTGATTAATCGCTTCACCGATTGCCTCGTCTAAGTGGTCAATTTTCCGTTGGTCTTCCGATGCAATAGTGAATACGAGAGTGCTTTGGCTGTCTGCCGGCAAATACCCACCCTGGTCCAGTTTTTCCAGTAAAATATCGACCCCGTTCCTTAAAGGTTTATAAATAACGGATTGATTGAATAAAAGTGCATCTCCGTCAGCATTCATGCCTTTTACGTTAATAATATGGTCAAACCGGTTGACTGCAATCTCAACACTGGGATTAATATCCAAATTTACATAACTGTAAGGCGTGGTATAAGCATGTATAAATCCGCCGATGCCTATACAAAAAATCAAAACGGCAGCCGCAAAGGCATATCTTGCCCAATGCTTTATAGCCGGAGCCGAAGTATATTCAACTTCGCAGCCTACCTTGTAATGTGACAATGTTTTGAGCCGGATATATTCTCCCTGCGGGGTTAGTGCAATTGTATGCTCAGGGCCGATTTCCATTACAATTGCTTTCATTTGCCGCACCCCCAATCTTTTATATAATCGTTCAAAAACGGATAATCTCCTTTTTTTATAATTAACACTGCTATTATATACTTTCGCACCCGTTCCAGTTGTTTTCGGGGTATATGCGTCTCTTTTTCAATATCGGCCAAAGGCAGCATTTGTTTTTGAAATGTGTACTGAAGTTTTTCTTTGTTTCTTATCAAATAACCAATAATTTCTTTGCACATTTGACGTGTTTTCACTTGTTTCGGCGATACGTGAATCAGATCGGAAAAGGAAATGTTCCATTTTGCAAGCTCTTGTTTGAACTGATTAATTTCCAGCACCCTGTTTTGGGCGATTTCGTCTTGAGCGTAATATTTCATTGATTGCTGATAGATAAGGCTGTTTTCCGTATCTTCCTCATTGGCATTGTCCAAAGACAACCGGCTATTCAAATGCCTTTTTTCTTTTCTGTAATAATCAATACATCGCTTTCTAATAATATTTTTGGCAAAAGACAAAAAATTGCCCTTATCCTCGCGGTATGCTTTAACCGCTTCGGCGAACGCAATGAGGGCAATGCTGTATTCATCGTCTTGTTCGGTAATATAACTTTTATACGTGCATTTTCTCACGGTTGCCATAATAAACGGTTTGTATTCGTGAATCAGAGAATCAATTTCTTCCTGATTGTTTTGGATTTTGAGAATTCGCTTGTTCAATGCGCCGGGAAGCAGGATATTCTTCATAAGATACCGGTCCATAGCATTCTCTCCCTTTGTCCGAGCCGGGCAATATATATAATACATTCGAAAGTTAATCAGTAATTTCAGGGGTATATTTAAAATGTTTTTCTCTTATTGAAGTATTGATTTAACATCTGATTCATATTGCGTCTCTACAGCCATTCTGCTCACCTTTCTAAGTTTTTATTAACACCTATTTATGCTTTTCTAAAAGTCAGCTATGAAATGGAAGAGTAACTGAAATTTTATTCTCTGTCAGATTTTTAATAACTGACTCATAATCTTTATCAATTATGATTAAAGGAAGGTTGTTTTTAACGCATCCGTCAATATAGAAATGATTATCACGCTTCAGCAATTCCCGGCTGCAATATGAATTATCAAGTCTGGTTTCTATATCGCAGCTGTGCCGAAGTATTTCCTCATAGTGAGATTCGATGTATGCGTCAGTCATAGCAAGGCAAATGAATCTGACGAATTCACGATTGCATTCTTTGAAATCCTTCTTCCAATCAAATGGAATATAGCATCCCTCGACAATCAGATTTTGTTCGTTTTCAATTGCGGTTTTGACTATTTCACGAACGATCGGCCAAAGATACTCGTTAAGTTTAATATCATCATTCGGGGTCAAATCAGTTTGACCGCTTCGGATAAGCCCCATTTTCAGATGATCTATTGACAGGTATGGATAATGATACATTTCAAGAAGCCTTTGTGCCAGCTTGGTTTTTCCGGTATGTGTTGCACCTGTAATAAGGATAATCATGTTATCACTCCGAAAATTAAAATTTATCCATGATTTTCTGTTTTAATCTATAGGAAGCCTGCGCGAACGTCGCGCAATTTTATGCTCCGGCGGAGTGAATCCGCCTACGCTTTCCCTCGCGGGGCGCAATGTTACGTTCCGCAAAGCGCTACGCGCCGGAACGCTTTATTTCTCTGCTTCCTCGTCCAAAGCTTCCAGCAGAAAGCTGACCGGACGAAAGCCGTCATTGCAAGAAATCATAGCAGACTTCTTGTTTTTCATCCATCCGTTATAAAAATCCTCACCGCCGTGGGAAAGGGTCATAACAAACGCAGAAATGCTATCCCATGCGCTGTCACAAAAACCCTCCGGCCTTTGCCATCCGTTAGCTATGAAAACCTGTCCGACTTTCATGTTGCAGGCATGCTCTATGGGATTTTCGTACTTTTCAATCAGGTCCGTGTAACATGCCATTTTCATAACGGTGATTTTGACTTTTTTCATTTTATGCCTCCGTTCTTTATAATGTGCCCTTCCTGTACCGCCGCAAATGTCGCCACCATACAAACCGGAATTGCGGATATATTTATATTAATGGTTCCGACAAGCAGCGGAAGCAGGAGTAGCAAGAAACCTGTTATCTTATTTGCAATGGTATGCAGCATAACCAGTTTCTTTTCTGCCACATAACCGGATATGATATTTACCAGTTTAATTGCTGCGATTAAAGCAATCCATATCCAAAGCCATATCTTGATCTCAATAACCGTCAGCAGTTTTATCATGCACACAGCTACAAATACAGTGTCTGAAATGCTGTCTAACTTTGCACCAAACTCCGATTCCGATTGTGTCTTGCGAGCTGCGAAACCATCAAGAATATCCGTCAAAGCGCATATGGCATACAGGATGTAAAATGGTATAGAAAAAACCTTCAAGGGCAGCAGTACAAATGATAATACTATTCTGCTTGCTGATAGAATGTTTGCCACTGATTTCATAATGTTTTTTCGCACATTTATACCCGCTTCCCCTACAAATTATTAATGCCTTGTTTGTTAAAAGGTCCATATATAGGTATCATAATTTCAGTGCCCAAGGTGCTCTCAATCCATGATCTGGTATACTCCTGATACAATATTGACTTATTCACGATATCCCTCCATTTAAAGATAATAATGTATATATTAAAATACACTCACCGATCCTACGACTTTATACAAACATCCAACCTGACCACACAACCTCAAAAACTTCCGAAAAAACATCTAAATCGCTCTGGCATAATCTAAATCATGCCTTCACGCTTGTTCCCATGTAGCAATGTTTGTTCGATTTTAGTAGATGGTCTCGTTTGCTATAATTAGTACACAGACAAATTGAAATTTAACAGTTCCTAATAATAAAATCAGCAACTTGCTCTGGACTGATTTTCGATACATCAACTTTATACGTATTCAATTTTTCGTAAAGAGGTATTCGCTCTATACTTCTACCAATCACATCTTCTGTACGAATACCAGCATCAACATCCTTTCTCAAGCGCGCTTGCAATGTTTGTTCGCTGCATACCAAAGATATGGAATGAACCTTACAGTTTTCTGTGTTAAGTCGTGAAACAATATGGTCAATAATAGTCTGTTCGTGCATAACCCAGCAAAACACGATGTTTTCATAAGCAGAGCACTTAATAAAGTTATTCAAAAGGAAGTAGATATTCTCTAATACCATTTGCTTTGTTTCCTCTGTCACTTGAAAAGGGTGCATATCCCAACACCAATCTCCGTCGAGAAAAACGCTGTTGTTTAATTTATTTTTTATAATCTGGCAAGTAGTTGTTTTTCCTACTCCCATTGTTCCGCCAATTAAATAAATGTTTTTCATGCTCAAACTCCTGTAAAATCCGATTTATCGATTTCTTTAATCGCTACACATATTTCTTACTTACATCCAACCTGTTCACACAACCTCAAAAAATTCTGAAAAAATATCTAAATCGTGCACTCGCGAAGGCTGACATCTAAACCGACCACTCTCGGGGCTATGACATCTAACCTGACTACTTGACTATCAAATACTGCCTTTATGGACTTGTTTCCGCGAAGTGATAATTTCATGTTTTCGCCCAATGGATTTCATACCCATGTGTGCTGAAAACATTGATATATAAGGGTTTTCAACTCTCTCAATCTTTTACTCTTGACATCAATACCACGCACTCAACGTGGAACGATAGGCTCACCTCGATGTCTGGTCTGTATTTTTCGTTTTGTCCGTTCGCGGGAATAGGTCAATAGTGGGTTTTATGGGCACTATCGGTTCGCGGGAACAGTTCAACAGCTTTTGTCCGTTCGCGGGAATGAGTCGATAACAAATTTAAGTCACTAATCACATTTATAGAATTTTATTCTGTGCGAATGATTTCAACAAGTCAGCACTTGGATGATCAGCCAGGGAAACCAGTTTATTTGCTAAAACAACTGGCACAAGTGAATTGTAATATAAATCACATCTTAATGCTGTAACATTGTAAAGTACCGTATGGATATTGATATAATCTTTTATTTGCGGTTCTGCCAATGCTTGCATGTTGGGTATCGTTGCTACGTATACATTGCTATATTCAGATTTAAAAATAAGCTTATGGCCATAATAGGAAGAACTTGCATATGGTTCATTATTTCTTGCTTGTCCAGGAATAATATATTTGTAAATATATTTGTTTCCGAGTAACAAGATTTGTTTTGGAACCATCTTTTTCGATACTTGTTCAGCATGTTCTACAAAAGAACCACTCTTTTCTAGACCAACGACATAAATAGCATGATATTTATTCAAATAGGTTATTAGCTTACGCATAGGTTTGTGAATGTTCGCAGTTTGACCAAAAAAGGCAAGTGGTCCGTCTTTTATAAATAACGTCTCGGACAAAAGGCTTGGTTTAATGGATAACATTTGTTTTATTAAGAATACAATAATAAATTGCTCTACTGTTGTAGACAGGTAACCTAAAACTCCTCCAGCACCAAGTTCATTGTCAATGGCTTCATGAAGACGAAACACATCAGTGAGATATATTTTTCCACCGCAATGTGGACAGGTGATAGTGTATGTAGATGAAAGGTCCTTTGCCTGAATATCAACCCCTTCGCTGCAATACGGGCAAGTTGCTAAATGCCAAGTAACATTTTTAGATGACGAATCGTATTCTTCAAAAATTAGCCACTTCAATGCATCCATAAATCCATTACGTTCTGGCTGAGTACAGAAAAAATCATAAATAGTTTTTCTAACTGAACTAATTAAATCTGGTTCACCATCAAGTGCAATACCCTTTGTTGGCACAACTAACTTTATTCTTTGAATATTTTGAAGCTTTGAAAAATCATCAGGATCAATAAAAGGTTTTACTTTTAAATCAATTAAATCCTGATGCTTAAAAAACAGCGCTCCAAATTGAAAAAAAGCAATAGTAGAGGATGGGAATTCTTCTTTTACAAAAACATTAGTATAACCACCATCAATTGCTATGATGTTTTTTATGGGATTATTGGAAGGCACCTCAAGCATATGGATTTTCATGTCAGCATCATCGACATCATCTTGATAAGGAGGTATTTTGCATTTTGTGAGAAATGATTGTACTTCAACATCATTGATGATATTCGTATGTGCTGTTTTACTTGCTCTTTCGAATGGTTTATTTGAAAAGTCGTTTCCATAACTCATAGATTTAATCTCCTTGTGCAGTAAATCTGTCAACTTGCACTGGAACGACAAAAGCATTTGAGTATGTCTTCATACGAATAAAGCCTTTATCACTTCCAGAACTGTATCGAATTAAACTATCACAAAAATCTTCGAAATCGTAGAATTTTCTCAATTCCTTTAATTCATCATCATTGTTTAGGTGGGCGATAAACCAGTTTTGTGTGTTCTTTAATATATTTGATGAGATGGAACTTACTTCTTGTGTTGCATAAATTAATCCGATGTTTAATTTTGCGCCTTCCTTTGCAATCCGATTGTATACTCGGCTCAAATCCTTATCATCCTTTTGTGGGAATAGGTTGTGTGCTTCCTCAAAGTAAAACTGAATAAAGTTATTTGGGCGGTTATTAACAAAATTATCCATAGAGTTTTTGAAGACGCTTAAACAGATTTTTTCTGCAAATGTTTTTTGAATATTCGGATCTCCCTGAGATAAGTCGATAATTACAATTTCTCCGCGTCTTAGGCAGTCAACAATATCTGTTTCAAAGGATGTATCTGATTGTATGGTGTGATAATCTTTCAGCGATACCAGCTTTCTAAACCCGCTCAGACTAGCCGCACCAGATAAATTACGTTTTCTGGTCAAGAAAACCAAAAGAGCCTTTAAATCTTCATCTACCCAGTCATGTCCGTTTTTTGATCGATAATTTACAAAAAACGGATCATCTTGGTTATCCGCTACCCATGTCCAAAATGCAATTGCGTCGTCGAGGCTTATTCCACTAGAAGGATCAAGTGTCTTCCCTGACATTATCTTGCTATTAATGTCTCTATGCCCAGAAAATTTAATTATATGATTTTTAGGAACTGTAAACCCTGCAGCTTTTAAACAGCATTGGTAAACGGATACTTTTCGGGCCCACCTAGTATATGCTGACCCAAATTTATCCTCCGGTTCTTCAAGATCAACAGAAATAAAGCTCTTTATGTAATCGCCAGTTTCATCTGCAAGTAGGCTGCAGATCAATTCAAATCCTACAGCAATATCTTTAAAAAAGTTTACCTTTAAAACTTTGAAACCAGGTTTTTCAAGGACACTGTAACGTGTTGTAATGTTTGAATATTTTTCAAATATGGCTGTTCCTTCATCCTGTAAATTTGCATTTGCATATTCACCATTCATGTCAAAGATAATCTGTCCGACCTTATATTTTGTAATTCCATCATTATTAAACTGCTGGATATTATCAGTAGGCGAGGTTGTTGATACATTTGTACATATCTCTTTGGCTTTATTACTTATTTCCGTTGTAGCTTCTATAATTTTCTTAACAGTATTTGATTTGCCGGTTCTTGTCATACCAAAAAGGGCAGTACGTTTTCCTAGAAAATCACTTGGGCTAACATAAACAGGAACATCAATAAATTTTTCTTGGAAACGACGACTTGAGCTATACCTAATCTTACCAATTCGATAATCTGTTGTGCTACCTATTGCCCCATTGCCATCTCTAAAGTTTACGATTTGCTCAAGTATATCTCCTACTGGTTTGTAAGCAACATAATTGTGAGCGCTATAATAATTTTCAACATCAGCACCAAATTGAATTTTCCCATTACTGTCACGGAAGAATGTTCCTAAAATTCGACATTCGAGCCCTGAAAAACTAAATGTGTATTTTGTGAAGTCATCAAGCTGACTCTTTTTACCTGATGTTTTTAAATTATCTTTATAGTATTCAACCATAGATGCAATTACATCATTATCAGTTGGTAATTTCGCCGGCCTAAGGGCTCTTAGTAATAGACACTCATCGACGTCATCATTTTCATTTTCATAAAAAGCAAGGATAAAGGTACCTTGAGGAATACCACCTACCCTTTCTTTCCAAGCATCTGTTATCAGTAGATATGCTTTATCAAAATCAAGGTAAAACGGCCTTCCAACAAACAACTCGGGCTTTTTTGCTTCTTTAAAAATATCAACTATTGCCAAGTTCTGTAATTCTTGCATCAGTCCCATAATTATTTTCCTCCGTTTTAATTTTTGCTTTTAATGAAGGATCTTCAAAACGAATCATTGATTGCTTTCCGTAATCTCCATTCGCCTCAATGCTAATCCATTTACGTTTTGCTCTTTCGGCACAGAATCCAGTCGTATTGCTTCCTCCAAATGGATCAAGAACAATATCGCCTTCGTCTGTAAGAAATTCAATAAAGAAACTCGCCAATTCTAGAGGCATACGTGCAGGATGAGGTATTATTCCGCGATCCTTGCATGTCTTTGTAAAAAAATCGTTTGATTTAGTGTTTGAAATACTAAACATCGAATATGGAAGGCGTAATTCTTTGTTCTCATCTATCTGCTCCAATTCAAGTACATTATGTGATATGCTTCCTTTATTATCTGACAAAAAGCCTTTTTCACTGATAACATGTTCGGATGGTCGCCTACCAGAATTGAATTTTCCAGACTTTAAAAGCCGCTTCATACTTTTACTATAAGGTCTTAAAACTCTTCGATTATCTGCTTTGGGGAAATCAGAATTTGACATCCACCAAACATGCGTAAAACTGTCAATTGTCCGGATACGATTGATAGTAACCCATTGAGCTGGTGAAGGTAGTCTCGCTGGATTATAGCAAATAAATTCTTGACATAATCTCAAACCAGCTCGTTCGTTATTTACAAAACCTAATAGAGAATTAAGAGTTAAGAGTGATTGTACAGGGCGCTCTTTTTCCCATGCATTTCCCATTTCTATTACAATCGATCCGTTTGGGGTAAGCACACTTGAGAATAGCTCAGCAAGTCCACTGAACCATTGCAAGTAATCATCCCCAGTTAAATTACCATACTGCTTCTTGTTGTTTAGTGGAAATGGCGGAGATGTTAAGATAAGCTGTACTTTCCCTTTAAGATTCAGACGGCTTATTGTTTCTTCGCATTTTCCTACATAATATTTCCCGTAATCAGTGCTATAAAGCAATTTATACATTCGCATCCATCCTTATTTTCATAGTTATAACAAAAGCTTGTTGCAAAGCGTAATCATTTCAGCTTGTCAAAAATCATCTCAATGTACTTACTATCATCCATGAACAACACATGATTTGCGTTCCATACTTCAACAGTTACACTTTTATCTACAAGGTCTGAATATTTTGTTGTAGATAGTATGAAGGAATTCAGTGTCACAGATGGAACTTTAAGCTTTGCCTCTATCTCGGTTTTTAATCGACTGTGCAAACCAACTTTACTTGATGTAAATGACTCTCTTGCCATTCCATGAGGCTCGATAAAGGTAATATATTGCTTTTCTCCGGTAATCATCCACATAATAAAGTCTGGGTAAAAACCTGCATCGTCAAAGAAACCAATACCTTTTTTACTGCGATTACGGATTAGGTATATTTCTTTATCCGCAAAGATATCAGTATGATTAATGATATAGTTTTGAAGTGCTTTGACAAATTTTAACTCATCCTCATTAAGTGCAACGGGAGATATCCCTAACTCTAAGTTTCCCTTGGATAGACACAGAAGAGGATTATACAAATGCGCCGGAACACTGATTGCCTCAATATCTCCTTGACGTGGAATTACAAATGATGGCAATCTGTTTTCCTTTTTCGCCTTCTCAACTTCTGCAATTATCTGACGAAGCCATATTATCGCAGTCTCGTTTTCACTTGTGTCATCAATGCTAATGTTGTATTCGTCATTTTCTTCATTCAGGAAATTCTCGTTACTATCATCCATTGGAATGAGTTCATATCCAACCACATGTGATTCCCATCGATTTTGCTTAGCATAATAAAATTTGTCGAAATACTTTGTAAGCAAAGCTATAGCTATTCTCTCAAAACGCTTGTAATCCTCAAAACTACGAACAACAAGTTCATCCTCTGGAATGAGAAGCTTGTACCACTGAGTGTTCTGAAGTAAATCCTTCAAATCCTTTCGCGTAATATTAACATTGTATCGTGCTTTTTCAATTTTATATCTTTGTATTTCGGAATAAATTACATCGTAGTCTAA
Organism: Clostridiales bacterium Firm_18; assembly: GCA_001604215.1. Taxonomy (GTDB): domain Bacteria; phylum Bacillota; class Clostridia; order Monoglobales; family Firm-18; genus Firm-18. Next base: position 74 of record LVAX01000097.1, on the reverse strand, counting down.
AAAAGCAAGATGCTCTGGGCGAAGTACAGCCACATTTTTTGTAACTTCGCTTTCGCTTCGATTCTGTGAGGACT
>LVAX01000096.1 GCA_001604215.1 Clostridiales bacterium Firm_18 | reverse complement strand
GTGAAAAAAGCGGGCATAATTGTTTATCCGCAATTTAGTTTGCAGGAGATAAGTTGCTTAACAGAATTATTCAAGTTTAATGGAAAGGAAATAACCGTATTCTCTTCAACACTGGATGTCGTAAAAAGTGAAGATGGTTTCTCCATAGTGCCCGATAAAGTATTTTCTAAGTTCGATAGAGAATTATATGATTGTATAGTGCTGCCTGGGTTATGGGATTATCGATGTGCACTTAACAATGATGCAATTATTGAGTTTCTTAAACGATTTAAAGACGACATAAACATTAATATTGGTAGTATATCAAGTTCGCCAATATTGCTTGCGAAAGCAGGCATATTGGATGATCGTAAGTTTTGTGCCGGCTTGTATGAAGAAGTAATAGATAAGTACGAGTTTATACCAAGAAAAAATCTTGTTAGAAAACCAATATATGAAGATAGAAACCTAATAACTGCATTAGGTTTTGCTTATCGGGAGTTTGCGATTTCCGTAGCTAGAAAAGTAGGGATACAATGTAGTAATGAAGAATTCAAAGGAATAATAAAAGAAGATTATAAAGATGAGGAATTAATATTTCATACAAATATGGACTATAAAGAATTATAAGATCATTAGCCTAACAAGCGCTTCAACCGGATAACGTTATTGTTACGTTTTGTGCATTCGTTACGCTCATAAGCAAAAAGCGCGCCAAGCCTCACACGTTGCTCCGCAACGCAAGCTCAGGACGCGCTCGCAGGTTAAGCCAATGTTATGCGGAGGTCGCTAACGCGGCGCAATTTAATTGTTTATTAATAGAAAGAGATAAAATGTGTTTTGAAAAACAATTATTAGAACAATTCGAAATTGTATACTCTAAACTATTATAGTGATGAAAAAAGTAAATTTGTTAATGAGAAAGGGAACATAATTGATTTTAGAATAAATGTATCTATTAATCTGCCCTAACAAGGTGCTCTAGGTTATAGAAATAATACTATGTCATTATAAAAATAAAGTATTCTACAATAATTGGATATATCTACTTATGTGTTAATTATAATAATTGTCAATTCAACTTGGAAGGAGCAGAAAATGAGCGTTCATAAAGAAAACATTTCAGCTATTACATTCTGTAACCCGAATCTACTTGATAGTGCGATTTTGAAGAGGATCGCACTGTCTTTTGACAGCTTGATGATAGTTGGATTAGATCAAAAAATATCGTTAGACAAAATACAAAGTAAAGTTACTGAAAAAATCTATATTGATAACTTAATAATTGATCGAATCCAAGATTTGTATACTGTTCCAGAATTTGTATTTGAGGCGGAAGAAGCTATGCGAATTGGCATAACTTATCACCCGATTCTTTTTAATACTCCTAAGTTAAGATATATTTCTTCCATATACTATGCACGAGTTATCAACTTTGGAAGAAGGAACTTACTAGTTAAGAGAGAAAATTTACCCAGGCATCTTGATGCTAACGACCTAGAACAATATGAAATTCTTGAGAATAATTTAGGTGGAATACAACAATCTGTTTTCGACTACACAATCGCAGAAGAAGTAATGCGATTAACAAAATACCAACTAAAAAACAACTCAGTTGATAGTTATTTTGATGCAGGTTTTCATGTATTCCGAATAGTATCAGACTTAATAGCGATTCTTGGAGATATGCAGAAAGACCAAGTTGTTGCAACTTGCTTTAAAGCAGACCAGTTTGAATTACTTATTATCGCATGGAAACTTGTTACCCATATTTCTGATCGTATTCCAGATTTCAAGAAGAGATTATTGAGTCATGAACTATCTGATCCAATAGATATTAGTAAGCTCGGATACCTGACCATGGGTATTATTGAAAGTGTTGTCGATAAGAAAGAAATAATAAAACGGACTTATGGTGAAATCCGAAAATACAAGGAAGCTAATCAACCAGCATATGAAAGGTTTGCGGAGTATGTCAAATCATGTGTTCATGAACTAGACGACTTAGATGAATCATCAACGATAATAAATCGTATTCGTAAAATGATAGATACTGATGTCACTGCTGAAGCAAGACGTATTCGGGATGAAATGGCAGAAGTCTGGTCGAAAATGTTCACAAGCGTTGGGGTAAAAGCAGCAGGCACAATTTTAACTTCAGGCGGTTCAATTCTTTCTGCACTGACTACTGGAAACATAGGTATGACGGCAACGCTTGGAGGTATGGCAGGTTCATTTTTAACATCAATAATAAATGATGTGACTGGAGCGATTCAAGATGGTAGTAAAGTTAGAAAGCATGGTTTAGCGTACTTATTACGAATATAAGGATTACTGCCTTAGGCTTTAAAACACTAATAGTCATTATTCTTCTAGAAGATATATAAAAACGAAGTATAGTTTATTAGACTGAAATAAAATATTTATACCCTAGACTATCAGAAAAAGCAAAAATCCAAGCGCTTGGTTTAATGTTGTTTTGATTAGAAAGAAAATATTCTAACTAGAGCTGTAGCAAACTAGTCAAAATACCTAAAGATAACTGTAGTTGTTGAAAGCGTATGCTATAAAAGTTTATTTATTTGATACTATGCTTTCTTGAAAAATAATAATTTCCTTGAATCGTATTAATAAAAGAAGTACATAACAAAAACTTCAACCTTATAAATCATTTGGTATGGTTTGTGCAGAACAACAATGCACAAACCGCACCGAGCCCTTCGGGCATGGAATTACCGATTAAACCAATGTTAAGCTGAGTAGAGAAATGTGGTGAGGCAATCCTTTGTGAAAGCTGGCCTTTTCATATTCTATTTGCAAGCTAAATGTGGCTACTCATTCAAGACTATAATGATCCATATAGTAGAATGGTTGGTTTCAGTAGGCCCACGCAAAGTGTTGGGCAGAAAGAAATAATATGGACGACACTTTCTGAAGATTGCGGCACGAGGCTTGCTTATTTGCTGTGTGTGAGTTGGAATTAATACACATTAGGAAGAGAAGAAGGTGCATAAAAGTTTTAAGAAAGGCGCGTGTATCCGAAACAAGTCTCGCGTCCCCCTTAAAAAGCTGCGACCTACGGGTTCGCCCCTTAAGGACGCGCTCGCAGGTTAAACCAATGTTAGGTTGGTAAATTAAAATATAAGGAGGGCAAATAATATGTATTGTTTTAGTCCACCACTTATTAAAATGAATAGTGAGCTTAAAAGTATCTAATTAGTAGTGCATCAATTTCAGAATATAGGTTTAATATTACAATTTACTCAAAGGAGTTATTATGTCCGATTATTATATACACAATACTGATGAAGAAACATATCATGTATTAGATAGCAGATTTTCAATAAGAATATATGCAGATCAACCATGGCAGAAGACTAACTATATGATTGTTTCAAAAGAAAAAGAATTAGTCTTAGTTCAGGCTTCAGGGACGTGGTATGTAAATCCATATTGGGGAGCATACAGATGGATTAATGGAAACGGTAATGATAAATATAAAGCTTCTGGAACATATCCAATGCCAGGTGTGAATGAAGGTAGCTTAATAGGTCGTGTAGGGAGAAAAATATTTTTCATTGGTAATGAAGGATATGTGCCAAAGGGACTAGAAGGTGAATTAGAATTAGTATGTAATGATGAATTAAATGGTCCAGGTGCAGGAATACATGATAATAAAGGATTTCTCCAAATAAAAATCTCAAAAGTTCTAATTGAAAAGAATACAACCTAATAAAAGTTTTAACCTCAAACGTTATTGTCACGCTTTTTGCGAGGAAGTGAGAGTAAGATTATCTATGCAGCCGCAAAAGGCGTGCCAATTGACGCCTTTGCCTTGAACTGCTCGTCGAACTTCTTCCTCATGGTGGACCCTCCTTTTCCTAGGATATTCCACCTTATTCAGTTTCTGTAGTGGTCCTGCCCGGTGGGCTCAGCATAAGCTTTACAATTGCAATAGCAATGTGTATACTATGAAAAGAATGTACACATAGCGGGGGTATTATATGAGGACGAATATTGTAATTGATGATAAATTAATGGATAAGGCTAAAAAGCTTTCTGGATTAAAGACCAAAAGAGAGACCATAGAAGAAGCTCTTAAGCTTTTGGTTACTCAAAGAGAGCAATCGGAAATAAGAAAGTTACGCGGGAAGCTTGTGTGGGAAGGGGATCTGGAAGAGATGAGACTCGACAAATGATAGTAGCTGATACATCAGTATGGATAGATTATGTACGAGGAATTGAAACCCATCAAACTGATATATTAGATAATGAATTATTATATAATCGAGTAGCTACCGGAGATATAATAATAGTTGAATTTCTACAAGGTTTTAGAAAAGAGAAAGATATAAAAGTTGCTAAGAATATAATGGACAGGCTGGAGTATTATGATTTCCTTGGCAAAGAAATGGCCTTACGAGCAGCTGAAAACTATAGGCAATTAAGAAAGTATGGAGTGACGGTAAGGAAGACGATAGATGTAATAATTGGGACATTCTGTATAGAGAAAGGATTTGAACTACTTCATAGTGATAGAGATTTCGATCCAATGGAAGAGTATTTAGGTTTAAGAATAAAAAGGTAAAAATCGGCTAACAAAAGCTTCGACCATGACAACGCTACTGTCACGCTTTTTGCGTAAGAGTGAAAGCAAGATAATCCAAGCAGGCGCAAAAAACGCGCCAACGACGCATTGCAGGTTAAGCGAATATTAGGCAGACGCGCCTATGCGCGCAATATAAAACATTATAAATAAAGCATATATAATACAATGCGGAATCGATGCTTGACATTTAGAAGCGTAATGAATATTATTGAAGCAAGGAGAATAGTATGACTAAGACAATTACTGTTAGAGTAGAAGAGGCAACTTATAACATCCTTAAAAAAGCAGCTGAAGGACAAAAGAGGACTATATCAAACTATTTAGAGTATGCGGCATTAAACTTTACTGTTAACGAATCGATTGTAGGTGATGATGAGATGAAAGAAATACTGACCTTTGAGAAAGATCTTAAGAAAGGGATAAAAGATATTTCTGAAGGAAGGTATAAAGTAATTGCTTAAGTACAAAATTGCAGAAACTGAAACCTTTGAAAAAAAAGTAACTACTCAAAAGTACAAGTTCCTATATAAGAAAATTAAAGACTATATCTATCCAATATTGAGAGAAAACCCCCTCTTTGGACCGAATATTAAGAGGTTAAAGGGTGAATATAAAGAGATTTATCGATATAGGATAGGAGATTATCGATTATTTTATAAAGTATCGGAAGAGACAGTAATTGTATTTATAATTGATATAGAAAATAGAAAAGACGCATATAAGTAAAAAAAGAAAATTGCCTAACAAAAGCTTCGACCTGACACTGCCTATTATCATGGTTTTTGCTGGAAAGTGAAAGCAAGAGAATATAAGTAGGCGCAAAAAGCACGCCAATTGACGCGTTAATGGTCAAGGCACTGTTAGGCCGCCGCCTTCGGCGCAGAAGGCAAAGCCGAAATAGGATAAGCGCCAAGGCAAAAAGGGTGTATGTCGTGCCTATAAAAAACATCAGTAGCAGGAAATAGAATGAGACCTACAGGAATAATCAGAAAAGGAGAAGACAATAATAGTGTTTTTATTGCTTCAAATATAGGAGACATGCTTCTAGATACTGGAGCGGTATCATCGCAAATTACAGATAAAAATGTCCCGTCGGGTATAAGGATTCTTGGGAACGCGAAATCCCATGGTTTTTTGGGAAAAACTAAAACGGTGAAGAAAGCTACCATCCCGCTTTTATCTATAGGTGATATAACAAGAAAAGATGTGCCAATGCATATCGATATGTCGCCGAATGCTCATGGAATATTGGGAATGGATATTTTGTCGGAATATAGAGTGGTTCT
>LVAX01000095.1 GCA_001604215.1 Clostridiales bacterium Firm_18 | reverse complement strand
TATTTACAGCTGATACCAATAATGAAGAATTAAACCAACTTATAGAAAAAGGAAGTGCCAAAATTGTATTTCATCTCGAGTGTTCACAAACTGGCTTTCGAGAGGCAATAGCATTTTCAACTTCAACCTTTAAATACGTAGTAAAAGAAGAATATTTGAATGGCAAGCTACAAATTTGCCCTTTTATTATTGTAATGCAACCAATTGAGCAATATACCAATAAGAAGTTCAATACTGACTATAGCGGCTTCGCGTTTGAACTTGATCCTGGTTGTGTATTGGCTGTTGCTCCTGGATATGAGTTGATGATTGAGAAGCATAAGGATGATTTGGCAACAATCCCTTCAATATTTTATATTACAAAAAATTCAGCCAAGGATTTCCAAGGATTTGAAGTGACAGTTCCTCAAGATAGAATTGGTATACTATTAGGGGAAAAAGAGTATGAAAACTACAGACGTCTCAATGCCAATGCGTCAATCAGAGGATTGCTGATCACATTACTGATTTTCCCTGCTTTAGCTCAAGTCTTGCAAATCTTTAAAGAAGACGAGGAGACGCTGGAAGAATACTCAAGTTATCGGTGGTTCCGTTCCATTGAGAAGAGAGCTCAGGAATTGAAATTAAACTTGCGAAGTTCTGATACATCGGAATTGTACTTAGCACAACAGATACTTGACTACCCCTTGCTTGGCTCCTTGTATGAACTTTCTGATACTCTCGAATTTCGTGATACCTATGATGATGGAGATTCAATATCATGAGTCAAGAATTTTTACCATTTTTGCCCGAGAATCGAATAACCGAGTTAAAAATCGAATTAGATAATGGAACAATGCTTAAAAGTTTCCAAGAAACAACGAATACATGGTTAAAAGTTTTTTTTGATGATGAACCTTTTCGACTTACAAAAATTCAATATGAACCGTTTGGTTTAGACCTTTCAGCTTCGAAACCGTATGAATCGGAAGCCGAGAATGTAAGGAGAGTGTATGGTAATCTTATCCATATTACTGACTCCCAAGCATCCGATGAAAGGTTATGGGCAGCCTTATGTCTGGGACCATTTTATTCTTATGTACAGTATCGATGGGGAGTAGATTCTGAGCAGAAAATACGTGATCATTTTTTCTTTAATTTCGGACCTCGCCGTTCTGTCATCAGAAATGCAATGTCACGACTTTGGTGGATAGGTAGATTTACTTATGATGAGACTCTCTCCGATCCTTTCCAGTACTCCGATTATTTAACAAGACATGCCGATTTTGTCTTCCATATACTTGAGTTGAACCTATCCAATAACAAGCAATTGGTAAAAGTTTTACTTCAGGTTCTTATTGATGCGGAGAATAAAGGGTTGAATGTGAATACAAATCACCTCGGAGCATTAACAAAATACTACAATGTGCTTGGTGGTACGTATATCTTGGATCTAATTCCGTATGAGACTCTCTATTCGAAGTTGAGCCAGCGATTAGAAAAGATTCTTGTGGTAAAGTAGGGGAGAACGGTAGCAGAATGGATTCAGCTTTCTATCTCACTAGGCTTCTATCTTTTGATCCCTCTTCAACAAGGATATGGAAATTTCCGAAGTATGATGGTAAGCAGACTATTTTTCAAATGACGAATAGTCTAATTACTCTATTCTCCAATGCCACAAATCAAAATCTACAAGTGGTACTATCAGATGAGCAGAATCGAGAGTTGTCAGATATTTTTGGTATTTGCAGAGCTCTGGGATTAATTTTCCAGATAGATGTCAGGACCTATCGGCCATCCAAAACACTTATTGCAGTTCTTGAAGAGAGATTGGATTTTCTCCACATGTGGCAAGTTGCCTTGTTGAATTTCCAGTTTCCGTGTTTCTCAGATATTCCTGATTTTCAAAATATTGACCGAAGGATGCTAGTAAAGCCTTTTCTGTTCTTGTTGCAGTTGTTGCACGATCCAGAACTGAACTACAGCTTGAATAAGAAGGAAGTAAAACTCGCATTAGTCTACGGGAACAATCCGTCTTGTTTAGATGTTTGCAAAGAAAGGATATTGGACTATAGGAAAAATAAAAAATGGACAATAGTC
>LVAX01000094.1 GCA_001604215.1 Clostridiales bacterium Firm_18 | reverse complement strand
GGAATAAATGGACCATTTTTCGATTGCAATCGTGGACCATTTTTCAATTGACATATACATATCGGAATTGTTACATCTCACTATACCATGAAAGAAAATATTGAGGCTTTAAAAAATGGCGCGGACAACTTTGATGGGTGGTGGAATAATCTTGATGAAAGCGTAGAGCGCGGTATCGTATTAATGCGCAAATGCATGGAGGAAAGGAACTTCGAAAGAAAGAATGTTGAATTTATCTCATACAAAAATATTGTTATTTATTTAAATAGCCGGAGTGTATATGTAGATGACAGGCGAGTTGATATGACTACTCAGGATTATAATTTACTTACGTTTTTGATTGAAAATCCCAAACAGGTATATTCATGTGACCAAATCCTTGATCATGTATGGGGTTTCGAAGTCAATGACGATAAGAATACACTGCGGAGTGCCATTAGTAGACTACGTAAAAAGCTCCACAGTAATGAAAACTCTCAAAAGTATATTATTAGTCGGTACGATTACGGATATTCGTTCGACGAATAACAATTATATTTAGCGAAATGCAAGAAAAATACCGCAAAACATATTGTGCGGTGTTTTTTTATGTCTAAATTTGCGATAATTGCAATCATTCTACAATGTTTTTACAATTATTTTGACATATTTCTACATTAAAATATCCTTAACTACAAAAAAATGGAAAATCTGGCGCGTGTGCCTGTTTCCGCGAAGGGGATATTTTAATGAAGCACCGAAAACGGAAAAAAATTATTATATCAAAAAATAAAAACATTGTTAGTGCCGCAGTCCTTAACGGGATTGCGGCACTATTTTTATCGACAAAATTCAAACAAAACCAATGTTTTTTAACAAAAAAATTCTTATTATATCCCTTTTATATTGCGATTTTAGTGCTTTATAACGCCAGATCACCCCCTCCTTTCAAATTGATTTTTTAATTAAGGATTCATTTGAAGGGAAATAAAAATATGATTTTTTTAAAAATTTTAAAATATTTTTCTAAAAACCTGGCAGAATTGGTGTTTCGAAACGGGATAGTGAGTGAAGGGGAAAAAAGAAACCGCCTTGCGGAAACGGAAGGAGGTGAACTCTAATGGAGCAATCTTCTTCCCAAAGGAAAACCGTTGAACATCAATTTGACAGCTTTTGCAAAAAAGTATTGCGTGAGGAACACAGGGATATTATGCGTGGTCTTAAACGTAATGGGAATAATGAAATACTATTTTGTGAGATGACACAAGAGCAAATGGATGAACTTGTGACAATAGACAAGTACAAAACCGACCTTAACAAATTCACGACTTGTGGATTTGAGGTGGAAATAGAAAGTGATTTACTTGCTGAAGCATTGTCCACACTGCCTGAAAAAAGCCTTAACATAATATTGCTATCATATTTTCTGGATATGTCAGATGTAAAAATAGCAAATGTTTTGGATGTGGCCCGAAGTACAGTGCAGCTTCAACGATCAACCTCATTAAACAAATTAAAAAAATATATGGGAGGTAAAACCGATGCAGAAGAATGATGCGGCAATTTCGTTTCCTGTCATTGCGGCTGCTGTAAACGGCGATGTGGATGCTATCAACGCTGTGTTAAAGCGGTATGAAGGCTACATAGCACGTCTGTCAACCAGGATGCTGTATGATTCAGACGGCAATTCTTATATGGTTGTCGATGAAGAAATGCGCCGCCGACTGGAAACAAAGCTGATTACCAAAATCCTTAAATTTAAGGTAGCATAGCCTTTTAGCCTACGCAAGAGTGTGTTCCCCTTCCACACTCCTGGGGATGGCTTTTGTCACACTATCAAAGCGCATTTTAACTAATGCACTTTGATAGGTTGATGAAAACCTAATGTTCCTTGATAAAGAAAGCGCGTTTGCGCAGTATAGGGCAGTCGGATACGTTCCGGGACAGACGAGCCGTGCGGCTTTTGCGCCATGACCGCATTTTTACGTGAGCGAAAATATTAAGCCGCAAGATAAGCAGCAGACTTATTGGCCATGACTTTGTTCCTGGTATAATGATACTCCCGTTTTGAACGCTTCACAGCATTGAACGGTTCGCCATAGGTATGGGGAAAGGTGTAACTCCTGTGGGCTGTTTTGCAGACAGCCGTCCGGCATAGCCTGTTTTCATATCAGAAATAAGAAAATGAATTGTCGTTTGCTTATTTTTGATATGAATGAAATAAATAAGAAAAGAGGAATGTATATGAACTTAAACAATCCAATTAATGGCACCACCTGTACAATGTTCATGCCAATTTTTGAAAAACGAAGGGAAGGTATATCTTATGACCACAGAAAAAACTACGAAAACCAAGTTTGATAATTTACCCGAAAACATGAGCGTAAAGGATATTGCATTATTTTTAGGTGTAAGTAAATCAACGGCCTATAATATAGCCAATTCTAATGATTTTCCACGTTTGAAAACGCCGGGGCGACGATTAGTGATTGTCCCAAAAGCTGGATTTATAAATTGGTACAATGAAAATTGTGTGACCGCTTCCGAATTAAAGGCAGAATAATACGAAAATTTTTTGACTTGTATTGAATTGGTTTATATAATACATATAGGGAGTGTAGTCCCTTTTGTTCCTTGAAAACTGAATATTCAAGAAATTTTCGTATTATTCAATATTTTAAATCTTGAAAGGATGTTGAATAATATGGCGAAAAAATCAAACGGAACAGGAACAATCAGGCAACGAGCAAATGGTACTTGGGAAGGCTTATACTATTTAAAAGGCAAGCGGAAAAGCATATATGGGAAAACCGAAACAGATGTGCGGATTCGTCTAAACAAAATCATTGCGGAAATTTTAGAAGGCGAGCATATTGAGCAGAGCAAGGACACCTTGGGTGATTGGTTAGTAAAGTGGCGTGAGGAATTTGCATATCCCGTCATCAAGACCGCAACATATGATACTTACGGGGATTATATCAATAAACACTTTTTGCCCCATGACATAAGCAAATGCCCATTAAAAAGCCTAAAGTGCGATACGCTCCAACGCTTTTTCAATCAGAAATATGAAAATGGCAGGCTTGACGGAAAGGGTGGATTATCTCCTAAATATCTGAAAAACATTCGCAATATGCTGAACTGCGCATTAGAACAAGCAGTCGAAAACGAACTCATCAAGAAAAATCCACTTGTCTATGTAAAATTGCCAAAACAAAAAAAGCCGGATATGCGATTTTTGTCTGCCACTGAGCAGGTGGAATTAAGCAAAGCGGTTTATACCTTTGGAGAGATGCAGGCGCTTGGTATTATTATCGCGCTTGGCACAGGAGTCCGATTAGGCGAGTTATTGGGATTGAGAATCCCACTTATCAATCTAAAGGAAAACACTATACGTATAGAAAAAACACTTGCACGAAGAAAAAGACCGGAAAGTGGCGTTCTCAAGGATGCTTTAATCATTGACACCGGAATGGCAGCTGACAGCAAGACTGTAATTGTGTTAGGTGATGTAAAAACCGAGAGCGGTAAAAGAATCGTTGCAATGACAAGTGCCGTTAGGGAAGCGGTCGAACGGTTGATAGACCTTAATAGCGCTTACAAAAAGCAATTTGGAAAGTCCTTTAACAAACATAATTTTCTGTTATTTAATGAGATGGGAAATCCGCTTGATCCGCGAACCTATGAAGATGTGTTTTACCGTTATGTTGAAAGAGCGGGCATAGCAAAGGCAAATTTCCATTCTCTAAGGCATACCTTTGCAATGAACATTATCGAAAAGGGAGGGGATCTAAAAACCCTTGCGGCATTATTAGGACATTCTGATGAGCAAACTTCTCTAATCTATTTACATACGCATGATAAAAAGAAGAAGGCAACCATCGGCTTGCTGGAGCAAGATAATGACCCTCGCAAAGAAAAGCCAAGTGAGAATCAAAATAAAGCAAACGAAAATGTTACAGTTGTCATTGACAAAGAAGCGATGAAATTATTCCTTGAACACGCAGTAAAGTATAATCTTGATTGTACCGAACCGAGCGAATTTGTAAAGAAGAATTTATCACTTTTAAAAGTGGTATAAATGCAACGGTGGTATTTTGTAGTGGTAAATCCTAAAAATGCACCTCAACCAGACATTTAAAGCATATTCCCATCGCTACCTAATAATGGTGGTATGATAAAAATGGTGGTACGATAAGAGAGAATAGTGGTATGAAATGACAAAGTAAAAACCCCTGAAATCCAATGATTTCAAGGGTTTGATGGTTGCGGGGGGCGGATTTGAACCACCGACCTTCGGGTTATGAGCCCGACGAGCTACCAGACTGCTCCACCCCGCGATATAGAATTATTAAGTTGTTTGCGCTGGGTTATGAGCCCGACGAGCTACCGGACTGCTCCACCCCGCGATATAGAATTATTAAGTTGTTTGCGCTGGGTTATGAGCCCAACGAGCTACCAGACTGCTCCACCCCGCGATATTTAATTTTTCGGTATTTGCGAACCATAACCTTAATGTTATGAGCCCAACGAGCTACCAAGCTGCTCCACCCCGCGATATTTATGAATAAGACACTCCTTTAAAGTGCTTTAATATAATAACACAAATCTAATTATATGTCAAGTAATTTCACAAATTTCGCGAAATAATTCAGGTCAAATCGAAGAATATCGAAGTTTATTGCTTGATTGTGTATTTTCCTTTTATCATTAAAATTAAATCGTCTTGTGCCGTAATGCCGCGGCCGTCCGATAACGGAACAATCAATAATGAATTTGCCGGTACCGGAGCGTTATTTTGAAGGTCTATACCGGAAGTGACGTTGGCTAAGCCGCCCTTTTCCGTTGCAATAACGGTTGCGGTGCCTTTTCTCAATATCAGCTCTGTGCCGGCTTCGCATATCAGGCTTGAACCTGCTTCTATATCAACCACTTCAAATACAGGCGCCGCCGTTTGGTTTATTTGCTTTGTAATGGACGGGACAAGTACTTGCTCTATATAGCTTAGGGTAATTATCGGGTCGTCCTCGTCGCCGGGAGCAGCAAACATATGCCCTACGCCCACAAGCAACATTCCTGCCGTCAACGCAAGAGCCAGTTTTTTCTTCATAATTATTATCCTTTCGTATCGTTTTTATTCTTCTATCCCAAAGCTGATTGCCAGGGCTTCGTTTACCTTGGACATAAGGTTGTCGTCCAAATGCCCGATTTTTTCTTTTAAGCGTTTTTTGTCAATGGTTCGAATTTGTTCCATAAGTATCACTGAATCCTTAGCCAGCCCGTATGCCGCTGCATCTATTTCAATATGCGTCGGCATTTTTGCCTTGTTTATCTGCGATGTTATCGCTGCGGCAATGACTGTTGGGCTGTATTTATTACCTATGTCATTCTGCACTATAAGCACAGGTCTTACGCCGCCCTGCTCGGAACCTATAACAGGACTTAAGTCTGCGTAAAATATGTCTCCCCTTTTTACTATCACATTATTCACACTCCGAAAGTTTTTCCTCATACTCAAAATGCAATTTATTATCTGCCTCAAAACACATATTGGCCCACTCAAGATTAATATCCGCCATGAGCTGATACCCTTCTCTTAATCTTTCTTCAATATCGAGCTTCTTGCGATGAGATACGTATTCCCTCATAGCTTCGCGTATAAGCTCACTCCTGCTTATACCGCTGCGGTTGACAAAGGCATCAACCTCATCAAGCAGAGCATTTGGCAGTGATACCAAAATCCTTTTTGACTCTGCCACTTTGACCAGTCCCCCATTCGAGTTGAATTCTCTATATCTATCTGTATATACTATTCTGATATACCTTATTATATACCTTTTATGCGTTGCAGTCAATGTAAATTTAAGGCAACATTAAAGAAGATAATTAAGAATTTCCACAACTCTTCCGTTTTGGGTATAGCACCGGGGTATGCGTTTTCCAATTACGCATAACAGCTCATAACTGATTGTGCCTTCAATGTCCGCAAGCTCTTCTATGGGGATGGTCAAGGCGTCTTTTGTACCAAAAAGCACAACTTCGTCCTCAATATTTATATTATTGACATCTGTTGTATCAATAATACATTGATCCATGCATATTCTGCCAACTACGGGTGCAAACTTCCCGTTTACTATAACCCTTGCTTTGCCGGACAGCAGCCGTGAATAACCGTCCGCATATCCGACCGGTATTGTTGCAAGCCTGCTTTTCCTTTCGGTTTTATATGTACCTCCATAGCTTATTATCTCGCCTGCGTCAACTTCCTTTATATGCACAATTGTCGATTTAAGTTGCATTGCCGGCTGAAGGTTTAAACCATATTTTAATTTAGACGGATACAGGCCGTATAAAGACAAGCCGATTCTTATCATGTCAAGGTGCATTTCGGGAAAGCGCATTGCCGCAGCACTGTTGCAAACATGTTTTAAAGGTATTTTCAAGCCCTTTTTATCCAGCTCGTTTGCAATAAACATAAACCGCTCAAATTGCATTTTTGTAAAAGATTCGTCCTCTTCGTCGGCGCATGCAAAATGCGTAAACAAACCTTCTATTTCAACATTGGGCAGCATTGCAAGGTCAAGAATCGAATCAATAGTTTCGTCACTTGCCGGGTAGCCGAGCCTGTTCATGCCGGTATCGATTTTTATATGCAGCTTTGCGGTTTTGCCCTTGCGCTGGGCGGCATTTGACGCCGCTTTTGCGATTGAAAAATTATATACGGCAGGTGTTATATTATAGTCAATAATATCCCCCATATATTCAACGGGAGTATGTCCTAAAATTAAAATAGGTATGTCAATACCGTTTTTTCGAAGCTGGATAGCTTCGTCTATAAATGCCACCGCCAAAGCATCCGCCCCGGAGTCCGCAAAAGTCCTTGAAACTTCCTGAACGCCGTGCCCGTAAGCGTCCGCTTTTACCACCGCCATGATTTTGGCGTTTGGGGCAATTCGTTTAAACTCGTTTAAATTATGCGTTATAGCATCAAGCGATACTTCACACCAGGTCCTGTACAGATTTTCCGGCATACCTATTAACTTCCTCTCTTATTACATAAGGAATATTGTCTAAAATATCCCCTGCAATCATTCCGTGCTCCCCGAGCTTTTTTGCGGCCATGTCCCCGGCCGATGAGTGGATATATACACCGCTGACCGCCGCCTGCCAGGGCGGGAGGCCTTGCGCGACAAACGAACCGATTATTCCGGCAAGAACATCGCCGCTTCCCGCCGTTGCCATCCCGCTGTTTCCTTTTGTGTTAATATAAATTTTCCCGTCGGGAAGTGCAATAACGGTGTTTGCACCTTTTAGAACCGTTATTACATTATATTCGCGGGCGAAATCTTTTGCAACAGGCATGAAATTATTCATTATATATTCTGTTTTTCTGCCCGTCAGGCGTGACATTTCACCTATATGGGGAGTAATAATTATATCGCAGTTTTTCTTCTTTAATATATCTTTATGCCCTGCAATTGCATTTATTCCGTCTGCATCAAGCACAATCGGCTTTTTTGATTCGGATATAATATGCATAACCGCTTCGGTTATGTCATCCGACTGTCCGAGACCGCAGCCGCATATAATTGAACTGCACTCTTTTATGGCGTCAACAATAAGCGGTATACAGCCTGCCGACAGTTTGCCGTTTATGTCGCCAAGCGGCATTGTTATGACTTCGGTGAGTTTTTGTGCCATAATGCCGGAAATGCTTTGGGGCACACCGAGAGTAACAAGTCCGCAGCCTGACTTTAAAGCGGCGGTTGCCGACAGGTATGCGGCGCCTGTATATTCCGCAGAGCCGCAAATAGCAAGCACCTTGCCGAAGGTGCCTTTATGCGAAAGCCTTTCCCTTTTCGGAATAACCGCGCAGTCCACTGTAAACACTTCGATATTCTGCCGCAGGACGGCCTGCGGAGCAAAGGAAATGTCACATACTTTTACCTTGCCCGCATATTGGGCGGCAGGATAACAAACAAGCCCGATTTTTAACAGCCCGAAGGTAACGGTCAAATCGGCATGTACGCATTCGCCTTCAACCGCGCCGCTGTCCGCATTTATTCCGCTTGGGACGTCCACGGCAATTACCGTTTTTTTAGAATCGTTTATAGCCGATATGGCTTTTTTAATTTCACCCGCCGGGGCTCCTTTTGCCCCGATACCGAGCAGGGCATCTATTATAATATCGCTTTCTTTCAGTATTTTTTTGTTTAACCCTATTACCGTACTAATACCGATTTTTTGCGCTGTTTGGAAATTGTTTTTTGCGTCGTTTGAAAGCTCATCGGGTTTTCCTATCAGCATAAGCGTTACCTTTTTTCCCATATTGAAAAGATGGCGGGCCGCAACACTGCCGTCACCTCCGTTATTGCCTTTTCCGCAAAGCACAGCATAACTTTCGGCGCCTAAAGCCGCGGCGTGCTCCGCCACCGCCCTGCCCGCATTTTCCATGAGAACCGTGCCCAAGATACCGTATTCGTCAATGCTTATCCGGTCGATTGACTGCATCTGACGGATATTGGCAACTTTCATTAATTATCACCTTTTTCTTTTTTTACCGGAGTTTTTTCCATCGCAATTACGCTTGCAGCGGCGTATTTTTTACAATGGGTAATCGATACGGCAAACTGTAAGTCTTCTCTGCCTTTTAATTTAACGCTTGGTTTTCCGTTTTTGTCATGGCTTATTTCAACGTCCTTGATAAACCCTCCGCCCGCTGCTTTTATGGTAGCCTCCTTTGCGGCAAAGCAGCCTGCTATGGTAGCGGGGTTTTGTCCTCTTTTTTTGATATATTTTTGCTCGTTTTCCGTAAAAATACGCAAAAGAAGCTGCGGTCGCCTCGTTAGCGCAGCCTCTATTCTTTCAATTTCGACTATATCTATTCCGTTTCCCGTTATCATGCTTTGAAGAACGCCCTTCTCGGCACATATTTGGAAAAACATTCAATCATTTTTTCGGTAGGCTCAAAAGTTACGCAAATTTTATCGTTGTTTTTGTAATATATGAAAAAATAAACCCCGCTGCTGCCCGTATTGCTTGTCAAATCAAGCCTTTTGGTAATGCCTGTATTGTCGTAAGCATTTTTATGCTCGCTGTTTAAAGGGGCAAAGTACTCAAAGGAGCGCGAATGTACCGAAAGGATGCGTGTTCTTTTTCGCCGGGCCGCAATTTTGTCTATATCAAGCTCTCCGTTGGTTACAATATATTCATATTCAATATTCATCGATGTAATTCCAATATACATAAAATATATTACACCGGCCACCAAAAGCAAGAAAAAGCTTTGCAGGTAATTCAAAAACAACATAAGTACAAAAATCAGCAATATAGCTCCGAGTATTATTGCCGCCGTAAAGAGATATTCCTTTGACCCCTTTTTTCTCGCTACAATGTGTTCATTAAAAAAATCCATTGTTACACCTCAAAATTCATATGATTTATTTTTTATTTCTTAATTTATTGGAAATTGCGCGACTTTCGCGCAATTTCACGCTCCGGCGGAATGAATCTGCCTACACTTCCGCCCGCGCGGCGCAATGTTGCGTTCCGGAAAGCGCTCCGCGCCGGAACGCTTTTTTATTTATATATTAACATAAAAGCCGGCAATTTTCAAGTATAATAGATTTTTGTTGTTCTTTTATCGGAACAATACCGGAAAATTCAAATTAGATTTTTTACTTGTATATAAATTCTAATTATGCTATAATTTACTTTAATAGTATACAAGAAAGGGCTAATGGATATGAAACAACAGCTTAATGAAATCAAGCAGGCGGCAGTTGCCGCACTTGGCAATGTTTCTTCGAAGGCTGAGCTTGAAAGCTTTCGTATTGAGTTTTTAGGCAAAAAGGGAAGGCTGACGGAAATTCTCCGGGGGATGGGAAAGCTGTCCGCGGAGGAAAGGCCTGTTATCGGTCAGATGGCAAATGATATCCGCAGTTTTATTGAAAGCGAAATAGAGGCATTGTCATCACGTCTTGACATGCAGCTGCTTGAAAAGAAAATAGCGGAAGAAAAAATAGACGTCACCATGCCGGGAAAAAGGCAGCCGATAGGCAAGAAGCATCCCCTTACAAAGGTATTGGATGAGCTGAAGGATATTTTTATCGGCATGGGCTTTGAAATTGCCGAAGGCCCGGAGGTAGAGCTTGATTATTACAATTTCGAGGCGTTGAATATTCCCAAGGGGCATCCCGCCCGGGATACCCAGGATACCTTTTATATAAACGAAAATGTTTTGCTGCGTACTCAAACCTCGCCGGTTCAGATACGTGTTATGGAGCGGCAAAAGCCTCCGATAAAGATTATTGCGCCGGGCAGGGTTTACCGAAGCGATGCTGTTGACGCAACCCATTCTCCGCTTTTTCATCAGATAGAGGGGCTTGTGGTTGACAAAGGCATAACGATGAGCGACCTTAAAGGTACGCTTGACGCGTTTTGCAAGAAATTGTACGGCGATAAAACTAAAACCCGGTTCCGCCCGCATCATTTTCCTTTTACCGAGCCAAGCTGCGAGCTTGATATATCCTGCCCCGCATGCAACGGAAAAGGCTGCAGGGTATGCAAAAATGAAGGTTGGATCGAGATTCTCGGCGCCGGCATGGTACATCCCCGGGTGCTTCAAATATGCAATATAGACCCTCAAATTTACAGCGGGTTTGCTTTCGGGATAGGGCTTGAGCGTACAACGATGAGAAGATACGAAATTGACGATATAAGGTTGTTTTATGAGAATGATTTAAGATTTTTACTTCAGTTTTAATCTTGCAAAGTCGTATAAGAAAGGATTGGTAACACACAATGAAGGTTCCACTCAGTTGGATTAACGATTATGTTGATATAAAGGATATTTCCCCGGAGCGGTATGCCGAAGATATGACCATGAGCGGCTCCAAGGTTGAGGGCGTTGAAAATACCGGAGAAAATATCGAAGGTGTTGTAACGGGCAGAATTTTAAAGATAGAGCCCCATCCCAATGCGGATAAGCTTGTTGTTTGCCGCGTTGATGTTGGAGATGAGGTTTTGCAGATTGTAACGGGAGCCGACAACATGAAGGAGGGTGACTTTGTCGCGGTTGCAAAGGACGGCGCGACCCTTCCGGGCGGCAAAATAAAAAAAGGCAAGTTAAGGGGCGTTGAAAGCTGTGGTATGATGTGCTCGGAGGATGAGCTCGGGCTGCAGGAGGAACGTGCCCATGGTATAATGGTATGGAGCAAGGAAACACCCCTTGGCATGGATATAAGGGATTATTTAGGGCTTAACGAAAGTATTGTTGATTTTGAGATTACGTCAAACAGGCCCGATTGCCTGAGTGTTATCGGGCTTGCACGGGAAACCGCGGTAACGCTGGGCAGGGATTTTAACGTTAAAACCTCTTGCGTTCGCGAAAACGGCGGCAATATTAAGGATTATATAAGTGTTGAGGTAAAGGACGAAAGGCTTTGTCCGAGGTATAGCTGCCGTGTTGTAAGGAATGTAAAAATACAGCCTTCGCCGGAGTGGATGCAGCGCAGGCTGGAAGCATGCGGAATACGCCCCATTAATAATATAGTGGATATAACCAACTATGTAATGCTTGAATACGGCCAGCCCATGCATGCTTTTGATTTGCGTACCATAAGCGGCAAAAAAATAATAGTCCGCACTGCCAATGAAAGTGAAGAAATGACAACTCTTGACGGTACCCGTCACACCCTCGGCAGCGATACTCTTGTTATTGCAGACAGCGAAAAGCCTGTTGCGCTTGCCGGCGTTATGGGCGGTGAAAACAGCGAAATTGCGGACGATACCACCGAAATATTGCTGGAAAGCGCTAACTTTAACGCGGTTGCCGTAAGGTCGGCCGCTAAGATGCTCGGACTTAGAACGGAATCGTCTTCTCGGTTTGAAAAGGGCCTTGATGCGGCAAACACCATACCTGCCCTTGAAAGGGCATGTGAGCTTATATGCGAGTTTGATGCCGGAGAAGTGGTAAGCGGGATTATTGATGTTTGCGCCCCCTTGCGGCCAAACACCGAAATACCGTTTAATGCTGAGGAAATTAATAGTTTTTTAGGTACAAATATAGATAAGGGATTTATGGTGGAAACTCTTAAAGCACTGGGCTTTCAAATAAACGGCGATATTGTAGAGGTTCCTTCGTATCGTGGGGATGTTGAGGGCATGGCGGACCTTGCCGAGGAAATTGCAAGAATTTACGGCTATAACAAAATTCCGTCAAGGCTTTATACCGGAACGGCGACTATTGGAGCAAAAAATGAAAAGCAGCATGCGGAGGATCTGGTGCGCAGTACCTTTACCGCATTAGGGCTGAGCGAAATAATAACGTATTCAATGACAAGCCCGCAGATTTATGATAAGCTAAGTATTCCCCGGGATGATTATATCGAAATTTCCAACCCGCTGGGCGAGGAGCTCAGCATTTTAAGGACAAACGCCATAGGCTCCGCATTGGAGGCTTTGTCTGTTAACTATAACCGGCGCATTGACGAAGCCTTTTTGTTCGAACTTGCAACCACCTATCACAAGGGCGGAGAAAATGGCCTTGCCGTTGAAAAGCAGCAAATAATAATTGCAATGTACGGCAATATTGATTATTATAATATCAAGGGTATCCTGGAGCAGCTGTTTGAGGTATTCGGCATAACGGCTTTTGATATAGAACCGGAAACCTCAAACCCGATTTTCCATGGCGGACAAACCGCTAAAATCAGTTTGCGCCGTCAGACGGCAGCGATAGTGGGACGTATTCACCCGATGGTGGCAAAAAACTTCGGTATAGGTAAGGACTGCTACGCTGCGGCAATTGATTTTGATTTACTGCTAAAGTGCATAAAGCTTGACAAGAAATTCAGGCATTTGCCGAAGTATCCGGCGGTAACAAGGGATATTGCACTTATTGTTCCGGACGAGGTAACCGCCGCGCAAATTGAAAATATTTTCAGAAAATCAAAAAGCGGCATACTGGAGAATTACAGCCTTTTTGATGTATATAAAGGAAAACAGGTCGAGGAAGGATGTAAGAGCATTGCATATGCGCTTACATTCAGGGCGGCGGACAGGACGCTGACGGACGAAGAGGTCAACGCGGCTATGGATAGCATATTATCCGAGCTGGATAAAAAGTTAGGCGCTAAGCTGCGTTTATAAGTTGGGGGAGTGATTTTATATGGACGAAACAAGAAAAATACCAAGGCATGACAATAACGACAACCAGGCGAGGACGATAATTCTTTTGGTATACCAGGCGCTTAAAGAGAAAGGATATAATCCCATAAGCCAAATGGTGGGTTATATACTTTCCGGCGACCCGACATATATCACAAGCCATAACGGCGCTCGTGCCCTTATCAGGAAAATAGAGCGGGATGAACTGCTTGAAGAACTTGTTCGGGCGTATGTTGAAGATAAATGAACAAAGCAGTTAAAACCGTCGGGTTTATAGCCTTTGCAACACTACTTGCAAAGGCTGCGGGAATGTTTCGCGACATTGTATTGGCACACAGCTACGGAACAAGCAGCGTGCTTGATGCCTATATGGCGGCAAGCAGAATACCCGTTCTTTTTTTTGATTTTACGCTTGGCGCGGCAATCATATCAACTTTTATACCCGTTTATAACCGGTATTTGCAAAAGAATGAAGAGGATAACGCAGCCGAGTTTTCAAACAGCTTTATTAATTTAACTTTGATTGTTTCCGCCCTGTTTTGTGTGTTGGGAGTGCTGTTCTCAAAATGGCTGATTGGCGTAATGGCGCCCGGTTTTTCCGCGGATACAAAGATTATCGCCTCCAAGCTGCTTGTTATAATGCTCCCGTCCATAATTTTTACAACGCTTGCGTTTTCCGTTGTCGGCATACTGCAATCATTGGGCGAGTTCAACATACCCGCGATAATAAGCCTTGTATCAAATGCGGCGGTAATTTTTTATTTGATGTTTTTAAACAAATATTTCGGAATATACGGCCTTGCCGTTGCAATGCTTGTCGGCTGGGGGCTTCAGGTGCTTGTGCAAATCCCCTCGCTTATAAAAAAGAAATACAGGTACACTTTTGTCTTGAATTTAAAAAATCCCGGCATAAAGGATGTTTTTGTAATGGCGCTGCCTGTGCTGGTAAGTTCATGGCTGCAGCCTATATGTGTACTTGTCAATACCGTATTCGGCTCATACCTTGAAACGGGCTCGGTTGCCGCATTGGAATTTGCAAACCGGCTGTACATAATAGTCGTCGGAATTTTTGTTTTTGCCATAACAAATTATATTTTTCCCGCTTTGTCCAAGCTGAGCGGAGGAGGAGACCGCGCCGGTTTTTCGGGCATCATGAACAGGTCGATGGCTTCCATGATGATTATTATAGTGCCGATAACGGCAGGAATAATGCTTCTTTCGAAAGAAATCATTACGATTGTATATGCCCGCGGGCAATTCGGGGATAAATCCATATACTTAACCGGTACGGCGCTGTTTTTTTACAGTATCGGCATGCCATTTTACGGAACGAATGAAATTCTCAGCAAATGCTTTTACGCTCAAAAAGACGGGAAAACCCCGATGATAGCTTCGCTCACCGGTGTTTTTTGCGCGGTTTTGTTTGCATTTGTTTTTACAAACCTGCTTGGGCTTGGAATCGGAGGGCTTGCCTTGGGCGCATCCCTTGCGACAATGATTGTTTCAATAATTCTTATATACAGCATGAACAAAAAAACTCATTCGCTTATCGGGAAAAAAAGCTTTGGGTTTTTGGGCAGGGTACTGGCGGCGGCGGTCGTTTCCATATGCGCCGCTGCGGCAATTAAATGGCTTACCGCCCGCTGCAACGTGTGGATTAATACCTTTGCAGCCGTAATTGCGGCAATACCGGTATATTTTGCGGTTTTATACATTCTGAAGGTTAATCGCTACTTTTCATCAGGCAAAAGCCTTTTAGAAGGGGAGGGGAATGAATAAAAAATGACTGAAATAATAAAAAACAGCATCATCGGGAAAATAGGCGAAAAAGTACGTTTACAGTGGGATAAAAGCCTGATAAAAAGCCTTATCCTGCGGGATACGGACTATGCGATTATAAAAAACAGCTGTTTTTATTTGTTTGTCGGCGGTTTAATAAACGGAATATCGAATTTGCTTGATAAAGCAAGTGATATAATTGACCGTTCTTTAAGCGAAAGCATTTTAATAACGGCTGCTTTGCGCGTTGGGCGGCTTTTAGCCCGCTGGTTTAAAAACTCGGCGATATGTGCGTTTATCGAAAAGATAACGGAATGCAAATTTGATTTTTCAGGCCTTCGGCTTTATCGGATTTTGGCATTTGTTCTGGTGTTTGCCGCGCCTATTGTGCCTACCATGCTTTGCGCGGCAATAGCGATTGCATCAGTCGGGCTTTATGCCATTGATTGCATAAGGCGCAAGGCCCGGCCGTCAAAGCTTGACAATACAAGCTTTTATATTATTGCCTTAATAGCTGTGTTTGGTTTTTATGCGGTTTTTTCCCTTACCCCTAAAAGCAGTATACAAATTTGGCTTTTATACACGGTGTTTATGCTTTTCTTTTTTGTTGTGTCGGATACCGCCGATACCGGGGAATCACTAAGCAAGCTTGCGGCAGTAATGGTTTTTTCGGGTTTGCTGGTATCCCTTTACGGTATCTACCAATGGTTTTTCGGGGATAATACGGGGCATGCATGGCTTGACAAGGAAATGTTCGGCGATATTGCGCTTCGGGTATACTCCACCCTTGAAAACCCAAATGTTTTGGGGGAATACCTGCTGCTTATGATACCGCTGTGCTCCGCTCTTGTCTGGACAAGAAAAACACTTTTGTCAAGACTTTATTATTTTGCTGTGCTGGCGTTAATGCTGCTTTGCATGCTGCTTACCCAATCAAGGGGGTGCTGGCTTGGTTTGATACTGGCGGCGGCGATATTTGCTGTGCTTACGGACAAAAGGCTTGTGCTGCTTGCAGCGGCGGTCTTGTTTGTTTTGCCCTTTGTATTGCCCGAAAGTATAATTGCGCGATTTACAAGCATAGGAGACCTTACCGATTCGTCAACCTCGTACCGGCTTTATATCTGGCTCGGCACTTTAAATATGTTAAAGGATTTCGGAATTTACGGTATCGGGCTTGGGAGCAATGCTTTTAATAAAATATATCCGTTCTACTCATACAGCACGGTAGCCGCACCGCATGCCCATAACATTTATCTGCAGCTGCTGTGCGAAACGGGCATAGTGGGGCTTGGGCTGCTGCTGCTGACGGTTGTTTCGGCGCTGAGGAAAATGCTGGCGGTTCGGATTTCGGTTAAAAAAGGCTTTTCGGCCGTCTTTTCCGTTGCCGCAGTGTCCGCCTTGGCAGGTTTTATGCTGCAGGGCGCATTTGATTATGTATGGTATAATTACAGGGTATTTTTAATTTTTTGGATAGTGATGGCAGCCGGAATTAATGCCACTCCCCGATTAAAACAACGACAGTAAAAGGAAGGTGCGGTGGTTTATGTGATAAAGCTATTGCATGTAATCAGTGATACAAATATAGGCGGTGCGGGAAAATATCTGCTTACCTACCTTGCAAATTGCAACAGGGAGCGCTTTGAGGTTATTGTGGTTGTTCCGCAGGGAAGTGCCTTGATACGTGAAATTAAGGATAAGGGATTTGACGTTATTGAGGCAAAAGGAATGTCGGACAAGTCGGTTGGCGCGTCCGCCGTGTTTGATTTAAGAAAAATAATAAGCAGAGAAAAGCCCGACATTGTCCATACCCACGCCGCGTTGTCCGCAAGAATTGCCGCAAGACTTGCGGGCAAGAGCAAAATAATATATACCCGGCACAGTGTTTTCCCTCAAAAGGCGTATCTTACAAAGGGTATTGGCAAAAAAATCAACGGATTTGCGGCGTCACTGCTTTCGGACGGTATAATCGCGGTTGCCGGGGCGGCAAAGAAAAACCTTACCGATACCGGAATTGATGAGAGGAAAATACGCGTAATATACAACGGGGTGGATTCTATTGAAAGGCTGACGGAGGATGAAAAGCAGGAGGTCAGGAGAAAACTCGGGATTTCACCAAATGAGTTTGTCGTTGCGATAATTGCGCGATTGGAGCATGTAAAAGGACACAGGTACTTTATCGAAGCGGCGAAGGCGGTTAAAAACGCAGGGATTGCGGCCCGTTTTGTAATCGCGGGGACCGGCTCCTGCGAAGGGCAGCTGAAACAGCTTGCGGCGGACATGGGGCTTGGCGATACCGTTTTGTTTACCGGATTTTTAAAAAACGTAAACGAGCTTGAAAATATAATGGATGTTCAGGTTAACGCATCCTTCGGCACGGAGGCCGCAAGCCTTTCGCTTCTTGAAGGTATGAGTATCGGGAAGCCCGCTGTGGTAAGCGATTTTGGGGGCAATCCCGAGCTTATCGAAGACGGTGTAAACGGTTTTGTCGTACCGCAAAAGAATTCGGAAGCAATTGCACAAAAGATTATAAAGCTTTTAACGGACGAAAAACTCAGAAATGATATTTCAAATGCGGCGGTGCAGGCTTTCCAAAGCCGTTTTACTTCTAAAATCATGACCGAAAACATGGAGGATTTTTATTACAGCATTATTGAAGGGAAGGATGAAAAATGAAGCAAAAAATAAAAGCACTGGATATTATAATAGTATTTGCCGTTGTTATTGGGGTTGCTTTAATTGCCGTTTATTATTTTAATAAAAACGATACCTTTACAAGCGGGGAAAAAACTGTTATCGAATTTGATGTTTTAGCGGTTGACCTTACCGAGCAGCAGGCAAAAAGCATTGAGCAAAGGCGGGGGGAAAGCGTAATATTCGGCAAATCAAATGTTGATACCGGCATTTTAAAGAATGTTAAAACAGAGCCTTATCTGTGGCTTGGCAAGGATATATTAGAAGGAGAATACATTTGGACGCCGCACCCTTCGCATTACCAGGTTATCCTTACAATCGAAAAAGAGGTTATCGAAACGGAGGATTATTTCAAGGGCGAAAAAGAAGAAATCAGGATAGGGGAACTGACTCCCGTTAAAGGCAAAGGCTTTGGCATAGCCGATTGTTATGTAACGGACATTAGGGAGGTGTCGAAATGATAGACAAAAACGGAAAACTGTTTGGAAAGATAAGCATTGTCGATCTGGCGGTGATAGCCGCGGTTGTTATTCTTTTGGCGGGGATATATGTAAGGTTCCTCGGCGGTCCTACAAAAACCGTTGTACAAAGCTCGGATTTTTATTATACCCTTGAAGTTAAGAATATAAGGGAGAGCAACTTGCGCGGCCTTGAAAAAAGCTTAAACGGAAGGTTTTATTTAAACGAAAAAATAACAAGCGAAATGGGTGTTTTAATAAATATCGAATCATCTCCGGCAAAAAGATTCCTGGAACTGACTGACGGAAGAACGGTTGACGCCGACCTTCCGGAGCGTTTCGACGCAATCCTTACCTTCAAATTAACGGGCAGGGTAAACGACAGGGGATATTTTACCCCCACACTTAATCATATAAGCTCGGGTATTTCATATAATATAAAAGGCAAATACAGCGCCGTAACCGGCAAGGTATTGAAGGTTTGGGAATAATAAGCTATAGAGTTCAACTGTCTTATGCCTATGCATAAGGTTTTCGATTTTCTTAAGCCTTAAATAATGGTTTAATCTTAACAAGTATCCGGATCAAACATATCCGGATGCTTTTTTTTGATTCGTCCCTCTGTCATTCGAACTTTTGTTCTTTTATTGATAAAAAATGTAATGAAAGTGTAAAATTATTAAAATTTTTTTTCAAAACTATTGAATTCATAAAAAATATCCATTATAATATAATCGTGTGGTAAAAAAGTGGTGATTAGTGGTTAATGTTCCCTAAAAAGGCGGGTGACGAATTGCTTACGGGAGAATTCCAACATAATATAGACGCAAAAGGAAGAATGATAATGCCTGCAAAGTTTCGCGACGAGCTTGGGGAAAAATTCGTTGTTACAAAAGGGCTTGACAAATGTCTTTTTATTTTTTCCTTAAGCGAATGGAGCAAGCTTGATAAGCAATTGTCCGAGCTTTCTTTGTCTAAGGGGCGTGAAATACAGCGTTTCTTTTACGGCGGCATGACCGAATGTGAACCGGACAAGCAGGGAAGGGTTTTAATCCCGTCAAATTTACGTGATTACGCCGAGCTTGAAAAGGATGTAATAGTAATAGGGCTTAACAGAAGAGCGGAGATTTGGAGCAAGGCTAATTGGGATGCACAGAATGCGAAATTCATACAAAATACCGATGAAGTCGCTTTGCATATGGAGGATTTGGGCATATGAAAAACGGGAATTACCTGCATGTTCCCGTAATGCCGGAAGAAGTAATATCAGGATTGAACATTAAAAAGAATGGAATATATGTTGACGGTACACTGGGCGGGGCGGGCCACGCGCTTGGGATAATTGAAAAGGGCGGGAATCTAATCGGCATCGACCGTGATCGTGACGCGATAAAGGCGGCGTCCGAGAAGCTTGCCGGCGGGTGTATACTTGTAAGCGACAATTATATTAACATAAAAAGTATTTTGGAAACCCTCATAATTAAAAAAATTGACGGAGCATTGCTTGACCTTGGTGTGTCATCGTATCAGCTTGACACACCCGGGCGAGGCTTCAGTTACCGTTTTGATGGGCCGCTTGACATGCGCATGGATACAAAAAGTGATTTAACGGCAAAAAAGATTGTTAATGAATACAGTCAGACGGAAATAGAGCGGATATTGTTTGAATACGGCGAGGAGCCTTTTTCAAAGGCAATTGCAAAAAAAATCGTACAATACCGGGAAGAAAGGGAAATCGAGACAACCTTTGAGCTTGTGGAAATAATAAAATCCGCGATTCCCCCAAAAGTACGATGGGAGGGCAAGCATCCAGCCAAAAGGACGTTCCAGGCGATAAGAATTGCGGTAAATGACGAGCTTTCAAAGCTTGCGACGGCAATCGAGGATTTTTGCGATGTGCTGTCCGTCGGCGGAAGGCTTGCGATAATAACCTTTCATTCGTTGGAGGACAGGATTGTTAAAAACACATTTACGGCACTTGCAAAGGGATGTGTATGCCCGAAGGAGTTTCCCGTATGTGTCTGCAAAAAAGTGCCTAAGGTAAAGATAATAACCAAAAAACCTGTTTTGCCTGCGCAAGAGGAGCTTTCGAGAAATCCGAGAAGTGCAAGCGCAAAACTTAGAATTGCGGAAAAACTGTAAAGAGGTGATAAGGGATGCCCTCATATGGCAGTAATGCTTACAAGCTTCAGCCGGCTGCTGCTCCTTTGACAAAAACCGCCCCGAATAAGAAGCCAAGGGTTAAAGAAAAAAAGAAAACAATTAAATATCAGTTAATAGCGGTTGTAGTCATTGTATTTTTGGTTCAGCTTTTACTGTGCTCAAGATGGGTTGCCCTTTACGACCTTCACAGCGAATTGGAGAGTCGGACGGCGGTGCTTGAAGACTTGCAAAGGGAAAATGAGCAAAAGGCGCTGGCGATTGACAGCATGGTGGACGCCTCAAAGGTGGAGGAGTATGCAAAAAACGAACTGGGCATGAAAAAGATTGAATCAAATCAAATTGTATATATTCAACCTGTGCATGGCGACTCAATGCAAAAGGTTGCAAAAAGCAATTCAAATTCGTCTAAACGGGGTATAATAGGAGCATTATCATCTTCATTTAGCGGATTGCTGGAATATTTAAAATAATTTTTCATATTAGTTAATAAAGGAGTCTTTATTTTATAAGGCTCTTTTTTAGTAAGGAATTAGCATAATTGACCGGCATCGGTATTTTTGCAGGAAAAACAGTTTAAGGCAACTTCGGAGGGATATTAGGATGTCTTTGTCCAAGGTCAGGATGAAACAAAATAAAAGAATGTATGCTATGCTTGCCGTTTGCGTACTATTGCTCCTTGCGCTTACCGTCAGAACGGGTTATTTGCAGGTTGTGAAGGGCGAGAACCTGCAAAAGCAGGCTATCGAGCAGCAAACAAGGGACAGGATTATAAATTCCAAACGCGGCACGGTATACGACCGCAACGGCAAGCAGCTTGCGGTTTCCGCTTCGGTTGAAACGGTTACGGCATCGCCCGCGGAAGTAAAGGCGAATTCAAATAGAATAGCGGTTGAAAAAGTGGCGGCAGGGCTTGCCGATGTACTGGGTATGGGATATGAAGAAGTGTATGAGAAGATTTCGAAAAATTCATTATATGAAATAATCAAGCGAAGAATAGAAAAAGAAGAAGCGGACAGGGTGCGCGAATTTATAACAAATAATAAGGTGTCCGGCATAAGGCTCGACGCGGATACCAAAAGGTTTTATCCCTACGGGAACCTCGCCTCCCATGTTATAGGCTTTACGGGACTGGATAATCAGGGGCTTGAGGGTATAGAAATGGTATTCGATAAATACCTTAAAGGCTCGCCCGGACGCGTTATATCGGCAAAAAACGCGGCCGGCACGGAAATGCCTTTTAAATATGAAAAGTTTGTTGACCCGCAGGACGGGCTTAATGTTGTGCTTACCATAGACGAGACCATCCAGCGGTTTGCAGAAAAGCACCTTGAAACGGCGCTGATTGAAAACAAGCTGCAAAACGGTGCGGCTTGCATTGTTCTTGACCCTAAGACGGGTGAAATTCTTGCCATGACAACAAAACCGGACTATGACCTTAACAACCCATTTTACTTGCAGAACGAGGCAATAAAGCGCGAAGTGGAATTGCTCCCGGGTGAAGAACGCGCAAAAAGAAAAGAGGAGGAGCTTCGCAAAATGTGGCGTAACAAGGCTGTTGTGGACAGCTATGAGCCGGGCTCCACTTTTAAAATTTTCACCGCGGCCATGGCACTTGAGGAAAGGGCAGTTTCACTAAGCGATATGTTTTTTTGCGGCGGGTCTAAGAAAGTCGCAAATTACAATATACGGTGCTGGAAGGCAGGAGGTCACGGATCTCAAACCTTTGTGGACGGCGTGAAAAATTCCTGCAATCCCGTATTCATAGAGGTGGGTTCGCGGGTCGGCGAGCAAAAGTTTATGGAATACTTCTCCGGGCTGGGGTTTACCCAAAAAACCGGAATTGAACTGCCCGGGGAGGCATACGGAATTTTCCACGACAAGGTAAATTTCAATGAAGTCGAGCTTGCCACATCCTCTTTCGGCCAAAGCTTTCAAATCACTCCGCTTCAAATGATAGCCGGCGTGGGGGCTGTGTGCAACGGCGGAAGGCTCATGCGGCCTCATCTTGTAAAGCAGCTCACGGACAGCAACGGCAATGTGGTTGTGGAATATGAAAGTGAAATGATACGGCAGGTTATTTCAAGCGAAACAAGCAAAACCCTTTGCGGTATTTTAGAACAGGTTGTTTCCGGGGGAACCGGCTCGGGCGCTTATATTAAAGGATTCAGGGTTGCGGGTAAAACCGGCACGTCCGAAAAAATACCAAGGGGAAACGGGAAATATATAGCATCTTTTGCAGGCTTTGCCCCTGCCGACGACCCGCAGGTGGTTTGCCTTGTAATCCTTGACGAACCTTCTGCCGGCCTTTATTACGGGGGACAGATAGCAACTCCCGTTGTCCGCAATATTTTGGAGGATACGCTGAATTATCTGGGCATAGAGCCTGCATATACGCCCGAGGAAAAGGCTACTCTCGAGACGACTGTCCCGAACGTAACGGGAAAACCTTTAAACGAGGCGAAGAATATAATCACAAACAGCAACCTTAAGGTTAAAATCGAGGGCGGAGGGGATAAAGTACTAAGCCAGATACCCAAAGGGGGAATAAAGGTTAACCAGCAGTCAACTATAACTCTTTACACCGAGCAAAACCAGACCGTCACAAAGACAGTGGTTCCCAATGTGCTGCAAAAGTCGGTTGTCCAGGCATCGGACACTCTTTCACGGTCAAATCTCAACATTAAAATAATAGGTGCGGGGTCAACGCCGGCAAGCGGGGAAGTGGTGTCGTATAAGCAGGATCCGCCCCCAGGAGCAAGCGTGGATGTGGGAACGATTGTTACGGTTGAATTTCGAAGAATTGAAGCGGGTGAATAATATAAAGCATACATTATCAGCTTTTTAACGGAAGGGATGAATTGTTTTATGAATATAAAAAGCTTGATTGATACTGATTTAAATATAGAAGTCACCGGTATCAGCTATGATTCGAGAACAACAAAAAAAGGAGACGTGTTTTTTGCGATAAGCGGTTTTCAAACGGACGGGCATCTTTTTGCCGGGGAAGCACAGCAAAAAGGCGCTGTTTGCGTTGTGTGCGAACGTGAAATTAAAGATTTAAATATTCCGTGTATTACGGTAAGCAATTGCAGAAAGGCACTGGCGAGGGCTTCGCATGCTTTTTACCGTTACCCGTCACGTGAATTTAAGCTTATAGGAGTGACCGGGACAAACGGGAAGACTACCGTAACTTATTTAATAAAACAAATATTGGAAGCCGAAGGGAATAAGGTGGGGCTTATAGGCACAAACCAAAACCTTATCGGCAGCGAGGTTTTGGAAACCGAGCGCACCACGCCCGAATCCCGGGAGCTTGCAGGGTTGTTTCGGAAAATGGCGGATGCTGGGTGCAATTATGTTGTGATGGAGGTTTCTTCCCATTCCCTTGCGTTGCACAGGGTAGACGGGTGCGAATTTTACATGGGCGTTTTTACCAACCTTACACAGGACCATCTGGATTTTCATTTAAATATGGAAAATTATTTATTTGAAAAAATGAAATTGTTTGATATGTGCAGGTATGGTATAATTAATGAGGATGACTCGTATGCCGAAAGAATAATCAGCTCTGCGGACTGCGACTGTCTGACATACGGTATAGAAAAGGGCACGATCAGGGCGTCCGGTATAAGAATCTCCGAGAAGGGCATAGAGTTTGACTGTCTGGGCAGCAGGATGTCCCTTGGAATACCGGGAAGATTTTCGGTATATAACGCGCTTGCCGCGGTATCCGCGGCGCATAAATCGGGAATAAAAACGGACAGTATCAAAAAGGCACTGGGCGAAGCAAAGGGAGTAAAGGGAAGATTTGAACTGGTTCCCACGGGAGGCAAATATACCGTTATCATTGACTATGCCCATACTCCCGACGGGCTTAAAAACATTCTTGAAAGCGCAAGGACATTCACCAAAGGAAGGCTTGTGGTTTTATTCGGCTGCGGCGGCGACAGGGACAAAACAAAACGGCCCAGGATGGGGAAAATAGCCGGGGAGCTTGCCGATTACTGCATAATCACGTCGGATAATCCGAGGACGGAAGAGCCGGCGGCAATTATAAGGGATATTCTCAGCGGAATGAATGATGCAACCGCGGAATATATTGTTGTGGAAAACAGGCGTGACGCCATTGAATTTGCACTTACCCATGCAACGGAGGACGATGTTATAATACTTGCGGGCAAAGGGCATGAAACTTATCAAATACTTGCGGATAAAACGATACATTTTGACGAACGTGAAATTGTAGAGGATATATTAAAGAGGGGGTAAGCCTTTTTTGGAAAGCTATACTACAGAAGAAATCGCCGATGTGGTAGGAGGGGAGCTGCGCGGCGAAAGTGATATTATAATAAGCGATCTGACAACCGACAGCAGGAATGGCGGCAGCCAAAGCATATTTGTTGCAATTAAGGGCGAGCGCTTTGACGGTAATGACTTTGCGGAGGGCTTTTTGGAAAATGGCGCCGCGGTTTTGGTTGACAGGGAAGTTAAAGTACCCGGGAAAAAAGCGGCCATTATTGTAGAAGATACAAGAAAAGCGCTGTGCACCCTTGCGCGCAACTACCGGGAAAGGTTTAAAATTCCCGTAATCGGGGTAACGGGCAGTGTTGGGAAAACAAGCACGAAGGACATGATAGCTTCGGTTTTGTCGCAGGGCTTCAACACCCTTAAAAATCAGGGCAATTTCAATAACGATATAGGCCTTCCCCTTACCGTGTTTAACCTTACAAGGCAGCATGAGGCGGCAGTGCTTGAAATGGGTATGAGCAACTTCGGCGAAATAAGCCTGCTGACTTCAATAGCACAGCCGAGGATTGCCGTGCTGACAAATATCGGCACAGCCCATATCGGGAATTTGGGCAGCCAGCAAAATATTTTAAAGGCAAAGCTTGAAATTCTTGAAAAGTTAGAGCCGGGCGGCATTGTTGTTTTAAATGCCGATGATAAAATATTATACAGCTTAAAGGGCAAGCTGCCCCATACCATGATATATTACGGCATAGACAATCAAAAGGCGGATGTTATCGCAACCGATATAATACTCGGCAATGATAAAAGCAAGTTCAGGGTTGAAATAAGCGGCAGCTTATATTGCTTCGAGGTGAACGAAATCGGGCAGCATCATATTTATAACGCACTGGCGGCCGTTATAATCGGTATGTATTTTAAAATGGATGTTAATGATATAATACGCGGGGTATCGAATTTTTCCACTCAGGGCATGAGGCAGAAAATCGAAAAAATCGGCGGTATAACCCTGATTGAGGACTGCTATAACGCAAGCGCAACCTCTATGGAAGCCGCACTTAAAGTTTTATCGCAAGTCGGAGGGGCAAACCGTAAAATCGCCGTTCTCGGCGATATTTTAGAGCAAGGAAGGTTTGCCGAAAGGGAGCACCGGTATGTAGGCGAATGTGTTGCAAAATTTGAAATCAATAAGCTTGTTACCGTGGGCTCCGATGCGAAATATATAGCCGAGCAGTCAATTTCCCTCGGGGTTTCGGACGTTGTATCCTTTGATACGAACAGCGAGGCGCTAAAATACTTAAAATCGGATTTAAAACCCGGTGACACCGTGTTGTTCAAAGCGTCAAGAGGAATGAAGCTTGAAGAAATATCGACGGGTGTTAAAGAATTTTTAAAATAATTAAAAATTGGGAGATGTATTTGTTTTGAATATATTTTTGGCACCTGTATGTGCGCTTGTCCTTTCGTTAATATTGACTCCTGTTTTAATCCCGGTTTTAATTAGATTAAAATTCGGACAGGAGATAAGGGATATAGGGCCGTCATGGCACAGGGGAAAAAGCGGAACCCCAACCATGGGCGGGATTGCGATCGCCGTTGCCGTGTTAGCCGCTGTTGCTGCCGGCCGCAGTGGGTTTGATTATACTTCGTACCTTGCGGTTTTTTGCGCGGTCGGGTTTGGTTTAATCGGATTTGCGGACGATTTTATAAAGGTATGGAAAAAAAGAAATTTAGGGCTGCTTGCATGGCAAAAATCGGCCTTGCAGCTTTTGGTCGCTGTGGTTTTTGTTTTTGCGGGCCTGGGGAATGGCTTATTGTCAACGTCGGTAATAATCCCCTTTGCCGGATATTTTGTTGATTTTTCCTGGCTTTACATACCTTTTGCGGTTTTTTTCCTTCTTTCTGTTGTAAACGGTGTTAACTTAACCGACGGGATAGACGGGCTCGCATGCAGCGTTACGATAATTATACTGATTTATTTCGGCCTGGCGTATGAGCAGGCTTCACCGATAACAATTTTCTGCTATACCGTTGCCGCCGCAACAGCCGGATTTTTAGTTTTTAATAAAAACCCGGCACGCGTATTTATGGGCGACACCGGTGCGCTTTTTTTGGGCGGCGCGGTAGGCGCGGCGGCGCTTATTAGGCAAAACCCTTTTATACTTTTACTTGTGGGAATAATATATGTTATAGAAACACTTTCCGTTATAATTCAGGTCATTTCCTTTAAGCTGACCGGGAAAAGGGTTTTTAAAATGAGCCCTATTCATCATCATTTTGAAATGAGCGGATGGAGCGAAAAAAGAATAGTATTTGTATTCTCGGGGATAACGCTTGTCATGGCTGTTATTTCGCTGTTTGTGTAATATTTGGTGTTGATTTTAAGTTGCAAGAATAAGAAATGAGGTTTAAGTGTGAAAAAAAAGCAAATTGATTTTCAATTTCTTATAATAGTAATGGCTCTTTTGGCACTTGGACTTATTATGGTTTTTTCCGCAAGCTCGGAATCGGCTCGGCACAATTTTGGCGATGCTTATTATTTTATTAAAAGGCAGCTTATATGGGCTTTGATATCATTGGCGGCCATGACGTTTTTCGCCAATTTCGACTACCGCAGGTTTGGCAGGTTTGCCTTACCCATTTTAATAGTCAGCATACTGCTGCTTATGTTGGTTTTGTTTATCGGTGACGATATAAAAGGCGGGAAAAGATGGCTCAATCTCGGCTTTTCGTCATTTCAGCCTTCCGAGGCGGCAAAAATAGCGGTAATTATATTTTTTTCACGAAGTCTTTCAAAAAATCCGGGCATACTGGAAAAATTCTGGACGGGACTGCTTCCCTATTTGGGCGTGCTTGGGATTTTTGCCGGCCTTTTGATGCTGGAGCCTCATTTCAGCGGAACGGTGGTTCTGGTGCTTGTGGGGGTAATAATACTTTTCGTGGCGGGGGCGAAAATTTCGCATTTGCTGATGCTCGGCACACCGGCAGTTGTGGTGGGCTGGCTTTTGGTGATATCGTCGGAATACAGGTGGAGAAGGATAACCGCTTTTCTTGATCCATTCCGGGATAAACTCGGCGACGGCTGGCAAATCATACAATCGTTATTTGCTATCGGCAGCGGAGGCATATTCGGCCTTGGGCTTGGCCGAAGCAGGCAGAAGTTTTTATATATTCCCGAGCCTCACAATGATTTTATATTTTCAATTTTGTGCGAGGAGTTAGGGTTTATCGGGGCGTTTCTGACAATACTCCTGTTTGCGGCGCTGATATGGCGGGGCATAAAAATAGCCATGAACGCCTCCGATACCTTCGGCAGCCTTTTGGCGGTAGGCATCACGTCTTTAATAGCCGTTGAGGTAATAATCAATATTGCGGTTGTAACGTCTTCAATGCCGGTAACCGGCATGCCGCTGCCCTTTTTCAGCTACGGGGGCACCGCGCTTTTTGCCATTATGTGCTGTATGGGCATAATGCTTAATATATCAAGATATTCAAAGTAGGATTGGCATAAAGCCGCAATATAAATGTATTGTGTAAAAACAGGAGGAAATTATGAGAATATTATTTGCCGGCGGAGGTACGGCAGGGCATATAAATCCTGCCATTGCTGTTGCCAAATATATAAAAAATAAAAATCCGGACAGCGAAATTCTATTTGTGGGAACCCGCCGCGGGCTTGAGAGGGAGCTTGTCCCCAAGGAAGGGTTTGAAATAAAATATATAGATGTCTTAGGCTTTAAAAGAAGTATAAGCGCAAATAATATCAAGGCATTTACCAAGGTTTTCGGGGCATACGCCCAAAGTGTGGAAATAATAGAAAGTTTCAAACCGGATGTTGTAATGGGAACGGGCGGCTATGTTTCCGGCCCCGTGCTTGTTGCCGCGGCAAGAAAAAAAATACCTACCCTGATACACGAGCAAAACGTTTCCCCCGGCCTTACCAGCAAAATATTAAGCGGTATTGTCGATATGGTTTGCATAAGCTTTTTGCAAAGTCAAAACAGCTTTAAAAATGCCAAAAAAAAGTTATACACCGGAAATCCGCTTCGCCCCGAGCTTTTTAAAATGACAAAAGAGGATGCGAAGAAAAAGTTAGGTCTTGACGAGAGGCCTTTTATTGCGGCATTTGGCGGCAGCCTGGGGGCCAAGGGTTTAAACGACGCACTGCTTGAATTTATTGTTGAATCGAGGGATAAAGAAAACTATCAGCTTTTGCTTGCCACCGGGGCTGCCCAATATGACAATGTGCTTGAAGATTTTCGCAAAAAGGGAATAACGGGCAAAAGCATGCCGAATATAAAGATTGTTTCATACATACATAACATGGCGCAGGTTTTGTCCGCGGCGGATTTTGTCGTGGCAAGGGCGGGCGCCGTCACAGTCAGCGAAATAACCGCGCTGGGGAAACCGGCGATATTAATTCCTTCACCCAATGTAACGGGCAATCACCAGGAGCATAATGCCAGGGCACTTGAAGCGGCGGGAGCAGCAATTGTGATTACGGAAGACGAGCTTGGCGGCGGCGCTTTGACAAAGGCTATAAATATGCTGCTTTGCGATAAAGAAAGGCTTGAGGGAATGAGCAACAATTCCGCAAACATGGGCATAACCAACGGCACGCAAAAAATATACGGTGCGATTTGCGATCTTTTGGGCAAAATAGAATAAAGCGTTCGGGCGCGTAGCGCTTTCCCGAACGCTTCATCTCGCCGCGCGAGCGTAAGCGAAGGCGGATTCATTCCGCCGGAGCGTAAAATTGCGCGGATTTTGCGCAATTTTCTATAAGTTAGAATAAAGCGTTCGGGCGCGTAGCGCTTTCCCGAACGCTTCATCTCGCCGCGCGAGCGTA
>LVAX01000093.1 GCA_001604215.1 Clostridiales bacterium Firm_18 | reverse complement strand
TTTGATTTTTGTCGATTTGAATGGTGATAAAGCAATTACTGATGCCGATAAAACTAATATTGGTAATCCGCACCCAGATCTAACTGCCGGTTTGAATTTGAATTTCGGTTATAAAGGATTTGATTTGACTATTGCCGGCTACGGGGCGTTTGGTCATCAGATTGCCAAATCATATCGTAAATTTGGAGACAGCCAATATGATAACTATACAACAGATGTTTATGATACTTGGCACGGAGAAGGAACTTCCAATAAATTGCCTCGTTTAGTTCCTGGTAATAATTATAATTACCTTAATATTTCTGATATCTACATGGAAGATGCTGATTTCTTCAGATTGCAAAATATTACTTTGGGATATGATTTTAAAAAGCTATTCCCCAGAGCACCGTTTCAACAGGCACGTCTTTATGTAACTGCTCAGAATTTGTTTACCATAACAGGGTACTCTGGTATGGATCCTGAAGTTGGTGCTTCTGGTGATGAGACAAACTATTCATGGGGATCAGGTATTGATTTGGGATTCTATCCGAGTCCACGAACATTTTTGGTAGGTGTTAATCTTAAATTTTAATTAGAATTATTTAGTATGAAAAAGATAATTTATTTTGCGGTTGCGGCCATGATGTTTTCTTCTTGTAATGATTTTCTTGATTCGGAAAGTTATACTCAGAAGAATACAGGCAACTATCCGTTAACAGCTGAAGATGCCGAACAGGTAATTACGGGAATATATAACAATTTGAATATTGTTAATGCTAATCCGCAATATTCTTTCTTTTATTACTCGGAATTAGCCTCAGACGACCGTTTGGGTGGTGGTGGTTTCAATGACCAATTGATGCAAGCCGAAGACTTAATGCTGAATACAGGTTCAACCATGTATACGCAGTTTTATCAAGATCGTTACAAAGGTGTTTTTAGAGCTAACATGGCAATAGAAACATTAGGAAACTGCAAAGGGGTAACTGAAGAAGCTTTGAATCAGTATAAGGGAGAGGCTTATTTCTTGAGAGCTTACTATTATTATGAATTGGCTTCTATGTTTGGCAACATACCCTGCCCGGTTTCTTCTGTAGCTGACCCTACATTGCCCCAGATATCTGGTGAGCCACTTTGGGGGCAAATATTACAAGATTTAATGGCTGCCATTAAGTTGATGCCAGCAAAGGCGCAGATGGGAACTGGTCATGTAGATAAGTATTGTGCACAGGCTTTGCTCGGTCGCGCATACTTGTTTTATTCAGGTTTTTATAACGACGAAACCGTTACATGTCCTGATGGAACAGAAATAACCAAACAAAATGTAATTGATGAAATTAATGATTGTGTTGCAAATTCAGGATATTCATTGGTTCCTAATTATTACAATCTATGGGCTTATACAAATCGTTGCACTGTTAATGATGAGCTTTCTGCTTATAAAGGCAAGGGCCTGGTGTGGGTTGAGAACGATTATGGAACAAACCCTGAAGCCATGTTTATGGTGAAGTATAATACGCAACCGTCTTGGAGCACCACCATTGGATATGTAAATGGTTACGCACTTCATTTTGGTGTTCGTGGTGGACAGGATTATGCAAAAACATTCCCATTTGGTCAAGGATGGGGAGCAGGTCCGGTGGCTCCTAATTTGTATTCTGATTGGAATGCCGCAGAACCAAATGATCCACGTAGGGATGCTTCTATTCAGAAAGTTAATGATCTTCCGGGTTATTCTTATGGTGCCGGTGGATGGAATGATTTTGCACAAGAAACGGATTATCTTCAGAAAAAGATTATGCCAGTTGTTGCGCGTAAAGATGATGGAACTTCATTTTGGGCTTCATTCTCAAACGCGATGGACCCTAACCTTACATGGTCAAGAGGTAATGAGGATAACTTCCAGTTAAATAGCATAAATGATATGGTGTTGATTCGTTTTGCTGAAGTATTGTTAATGCAATCCGAACTAACTGGTGATGCAACCGGTATGAATAAAGTACGGGCACGTGCTGGTTTGCCGGCAGTAGCATATTCTGTAGAGGCACTTAGAAATGAAAGACGATGGGAATTAGCATTTGAAGGTGTTCGGTGGAATGATTTGCGTCGTTATGGTGATGATTATGCTAAAACAGCACTTGATAAACAAAATAATGTGAATATTTATTTGTCAGGAACGCCTGGGAAAAATAACGTGAGCAGCATTAATGGTGGTTACGGAAGTCGTTATACTCAAACCAAAGGATTTGCACCATTACCAACTGATCAAATTTCTTTGTCTGCTCAAGCCGGAGAACAATATAAGTTCAAGCAAAATGAAGGCTGGGGAACAACTGATAGTGAATATGGTGGCTGGCCAAGATAATTGGATTTCTATACTGATTTTAATAAAAAGTTATTATGAATAAGATAATATATATATTCCTTATAGCATTTGGTGCAATTTTAGCATCATGCGAGCCGGAAACCATTGAAGGTTCTACAGCACAAGCATTCTCAGGAGAGCTAGATGCAACTTGTGAATTAGAGATTATTAATGGAAAAGCGGCTAATATGGCAATCTTAAATTGCAAGAGTCCTGTGACTTGCCAATGGACAGATGGTATCAGTAAACTCGCTTCAAACAGTGGTAAGATTCAGCTAATGGGGACAGGGAATCAAAAGATTACGTTAACTGCTATGGATCAAACCGGGGAAATTGTGACGAAAGAGTTTACCGTGAATGTTCAAGAACTGGCATATCCTGTGCCCGAAATATATGGTTTGTTATTTGATGGTAGCGAAAAAGTCTGGAAATGGGCCGATGGTTCATGTTTTGGTAATGGTGGCTTTTATGATGGAGCAGCAGGGCCTCAATGGTGGACTATGGGTGCAGATGGTGTTGAAGGACAATTTGCCGGTGAAGGCAACAGTGCCACTATGACATTTACCATGTCAGGTAAGCAAATTAAGTTAAGCAATGGCAAGACTGGTACCTTAGACTTTAGTACAGGAGATGCTGTATTTGGAAATTGGTATGGTACGCTGACCTCTTCTTGTGGTGTATTAGGAGGTTATGCATTAAATGAAACGTATATAGCCAAAGGTAGTCAGATTAAAAAATATCAGATAATATCGCTTACAGATGATAAGATGGTTTTATCTTGGTCAGAAGATGCTAACATGTCTTCATGGAGTACAGGTTGGTTCTGGGTTTTTAAGTCTGAATAATAAATTAGAAATTTTGAGGAAAACAATTGTCGCTACTGAGATTTATTAAATTGTTCGTAGCATTGGGCGTAAGAAATAAAATACAACCTATAGTACAATTGTTTAATGGTTAAATAAAGAAAAGGCAAGTCGTGAGACTTGCCTTTTTGATTGAATGATTTAGACTTTTTCTTCTTATTTTGCTCTTCTCATCTGGAATATTATCTATCTTTGTGGAGAAACAATTATGAAATCGAACTTATGAAATACACATCATATACTTATCACTGTGTTCGTGCTGAAGTTTCTGCTTTTATAATAGAAGATGGAGTAACTGAATACCATATAATGTTACATGTTA
>LVAX01000092.1 GCA_001604215.1 Clostridiales bacterium Firm_18 | reverse complement strand
AAGGAATAAATGGACCATTTTTCGATTGCAATCGTGGACCATTTTTCAATTGACATATACAAGGTCAGCAGTGGTTCAAATACTATGACAAGAATACCTTTGTTGAAACATATGGAAATTTAGAGGAATGCAATTTATACGTGATTAGAATGGCAATTAGTTATAAAAAACTTTGGAAGCTTCTTATTGATAGAGATATGAAAAAGAAAGACTT
This sequence comes from Clostridiales bacterium Firm_18, assembly GCA_001604215.1. Classification (GTDB taxonomy): domain Bacteria; phylum Bacillota; class Clostridia; order Monoglobales; family Firm-18; genus Firm-18. The sequence continues at coordinate 142,047 of LVAX01000092.1, read as the reverse complement.
ACAGAAACTTGCAGGCATTAGTTCTGCTACGATCACAAAGCTTGGTAAAAACGAAAATGTTAGTACAGAAATAATACAAAAAATCTGTATAGCGTTGGAGTGTGACGTCTGTGATATCATGGAAATGGATGATAACAAACGCAGTTAATGCTTATTATTGTGAATTACCAAACAAATGGAGGCTTGTTTAATGATAAATATAAGAAAATTAGAATCAGAGTTATGGGAATCGGCGGATCTCTTACGTCAAGGTTCTAAATTAAGTTCTCAAGAATATTGCATGCCGGTTCTTGGTCTAATCTTTTTGCGTTATGCATATAGCCGGTTTAAATATGTAGAGGCAGAAATACTAAAAGACCGTCCTGTACGAAATGGTTGTGTACTTCCTGTTGAGTCAAGTGATTTTAAACAAAAAAGCGCTATTTTTTTACCTGAAAAGGCTCGATATGATTATCTGCTCAATTTGCCAGACGATGCTGATTGTGGGAAAGCAGTCAATGAAGCTATGGAGCTTATTGAGGCAGAGAGTACTCAATTGAAAGGAATACTACCTAAAACATATACTTCTTTTAGAAATGATTTGTTGAAAGAATTGTTGCGTATTTTTAACAATAGTGCATTGAACGAAATCAACGATGATATCCTCGGTCGTATTTATGAGTATTTCTTAAATAAGTTTGCTTCAGCTATCGCTTCGGATGATGGAGTTTTCTTTACACCTAAATCTTTAGTAAAGATGATTGTAAATATAATTGAGCCAACTCATGGGATAGTATTGGATCCAGCCTGTGGAAGTGGTGGGATGTTTGTTTCTTCCAGTGACTTTGTTAATGCTGAAGGCATCAATGCTAATTCTGTTATGACTTTTTATGGACAAGAAAAAGTGGAGTTTAACGCTAAGTTATGTATCATGAATATGGCTGTACATGGTCTGAATGCAAAAATCAAATCCGGTGATGAGGCTAACAGCTTCTATCATGATGCTCATAATCTGGAAGGTAGCTGCGATTATGTAATGGCTAATCCTCCATTTAATGTAGATAAAGTAAAAGCAGAATCTACTCAGAATGCAGGACGCTTACCTTTTGGGCTGCCGGGGGTAAATCAGAAAAAGGAAGTCTCTAACGCCAATTATCTCTGGATTTCATATTTTTATGCTTATTTAAATGATAGCGGACGCGCTGGTTTTGTTATGGCTGCTTCTGCTACGGATAGTAGCAATAAGGATAGAGAAATCAGAAAACAGCTTATTCAGACCGGACATGTAGACTGTTTAATGTCAGTGGCTAATAACTTCTTTTACAAGGTTTCATTACCTTGCTCCCTGTGGTTCTTTGATAAGGGGAAGAAAGAAGAATTAAAGGATAAAGTTCTTTTTATAGATTCACGTAATTACTATACCGTAGTGGATCGAACACTCAATGAGTGGAGTGAATGGCAGATGAAAAACCTAAATGCCATTGTCTGGCTCTATCGTGGAGAGACGGAGAAATACACAAAACTATTACAGGATTATAGGACTCAAATTATCAATGATTGTAGAGAACTAGATGCTGAATTTGAAAGTGTGTCGATATTGTTGAATGGCTATGGTGAGAAACTTAAACCATTGAGAGTTCAGATTTCAGATATCATTATAATTTCAGAGGATATTAACCAGCTGTTACCGCTGAATGATTTGTTGAAAAAGTATACTACAGAACTTAATGCATCGTTAAAAGCACTTTGTGAGTACGGTGATGGATTGGAGAAGGATGAAGTTAAGGAGTTTGCTAAATCCATCGATGAAACCGCAACAACTTGGGACCGTTTCAAGAAATCTGTTTCTACTCGCATTGAGGAAGTAGTATCTCAAATTAAAGCATGCCGCACAGTTATAAAAGAAGCAAAGTGGCTCACTGAAAAATTCGGAGACGGCACATATACCGATGTTCTGGGACTTTGTAAAGTTGCAACTATAGATGAAATAGAAGAAAAGAACTGGAGCCTTACTCCGGGTGCATATGTGGGAGTAGCTCGTGTAGAAGAAGATGATGAAATCTTTGAAGAAAGAATGACTGAAATACATAAGGAACTCTTAACTTTGCAGGCAGAAGCAAACCAGTTAATGGATATTATTTCGGCGAATTTTGAGGAGCTGGGGATATGAAGTGGGAGAATAAAAAGTTTATAGATTTTATACAGCTTCAAAGAGGTCATGATTTAACTAGAGAACAATTTATAGATGGCCCCTATCCAGTTGTAAGTTCTACATCAATAATGGGATATCATAATCAGTATAAAGCTGATGGTCCCGGAGTTGTTATTGGAAGATCTGGAACACTTGGCAAAGCTCAATATATAAATGATAACTACTGGCCACATAATACTACCTTATATGTAAAGGATTATAAAGGAAACTATCCGAGATTTGTTTATTATTTTTTAATGAATTTTTCTACCGATAAGCACGGGGGAGGTTCTGCAGTTCCGACTTTAAATCGAAATACACTTAGCTCAATTAGTATTAGAGTTCCGGATTTCACCACGCAAAAGCGAATTGCAGACATCCTTTCTGCTTATGATGATTTAATAGAAAATAACCAAAAGCAGATTAAGTTACTGGAAGAGGCTGCCATGTGGTTATATAAAGAATGGTTTGTAAAGTTGCGATTCCCTGGACATGAAAAGACTAAGATAGAAGATGGTGTACCAGAGGGGTGGAAACTGACTAGAGTAAAGAGAATGGGACAAGTGATTACTGGAAAAACACCATCTACAGCGATAGTCGAAAATTATGGTGAAGATATACCCTTTGTAAAAATTCCAGATATGCATGGTGTTATCTACCCATTAAAAACCGAAGTGAAATTATCTGAGAGAGGAGCAAACACACAGAAGAATAAATTTTTGCCACCGAAGAGTATTATGGTTTCTTGCATAGCTACAGTAGGTCTTGTTTGCATAACTCACGAGGTATGCCAAACAAATCAGCAGATAAATTCTATAGTCCTTAATGACGAAGATCATTTATATTATATGTTTTTTAAGATGAAGGGAATAAAATCATTGCTTGAAGGTGTTGGAAGCAATGGCGCAACAATGACGAATGTTAATAAGACAAAATTTGAAAATATTGAGTTACTAAAGCCAGAAAATGAGATTCTTAAAAAATTTAACAATTTGGTTGAACCATTCTTTAGCAATATTCTTGCTTTGAGTAAGCAAAATGAGAAGTTGAAAGAAGCACGAGATAAACTTCTTTCTAAACTAATGAGTGGTGAAATTGAGGTGTAATAATGCCAAGAGGAAAATCTATCACAAAACTACTTTTAGATTCATCACAGGCTGCACTATTTGCAGGAATTGAGATACATAATAAGCCTAATATTCCTTATAGGTATCCTACGGCAACTATACTAATTGTAAACGCCTGGGAATTAGCGCTTAAAGCATATGTATATAAGTTTATAGGCAGAAAGAGAATCTTTGAAAAGAATAGTGAGCATACAATTTCATTAACAAAAGCTGCAGTGCTTGTGCGAGATAATATAAATACGGTTAAAAAGAACAAAGAATTTCAAGCTGTGTTTGATAACATCATATTATTGAATGAATTTCGATGTTCTAATATTCATTATGCTGATGAAAAGTTAGATCCTATCATTTTTATGCTTATTAGCAAAGCAGTACTGAATTATGATAATTTTCTGAAGGAGTACTTTAATAAAGACATTACTAAAAATGATAACCTGATAATATTACCTGTTGGTTTGAAACCACCTTTTGACCCTGTGGAATATCTTAAACAAAAGGGTGGCAAAGGAAGCAATAAATTCGTGAATAAAGTACTTGACAGCATTAAGACCTTGTACAAAGAACAAGTTCACGACACAATTATCGTTGGTTTTGATTTATTTACAGCGAGTGTTAAGAAGGCAGAAAACGCTGATTTAGTTGCTGCTATAGACCAAGCAAATGCTGATGTTAGACTAATAAAAGCGGTTCGAATTACAGATGATGAGAAGGCACCATTGGTTCGATTGGAACCTGAGTTGTTACCGTTATCCTATAAAGAACTACAGCAACGAATTAAGTTGAATCGGCCAGACATTAAGTTTAATAGTATATTCAATGATATTATGAAAGAAATAAAAAAGAATAACACATTATGTCAGACAAGATATTTAGACCCCAAAATAAAAACAGGTACAAAGAAGTATTTTTATTCTGAGAAAGCAGTTGATGAAGTTATAAGAATGTATGACGAAGGGAGTGTATAAGATGAGCTGGGAATATTCTGAAAATATATTAGTGCAAAATAGTGCGGGAAACCTACTTCATGATGAATTAGAGTGGGATGTTCAGTTTGCTTATAATAAGGAAGTCCTCGGTGAGAATGGTACCATTGGGCGTAAAAGCTATAAAGAAATTGTTCTTATCCGTTACCTTCGGAAAGCTCTGTTTGATAATAACGACTGGCTAACAGAAGAATACTGTGATTCTGCAATAAAGATACTCCTTGCTTATACGTCCTCTAGCAGCCTAATGCAGATCAATCGAGAAAAGTATAAAATGCTTCGAGATGGCATTCCTATAAAAGTTAGGAGAGCTGATGGAGAGCAGGAGGATAGGTTGGTCCGGGTGTTTAATTTCTCTGATCCCGAAAAGAACCATTTTCTTGCTGTAAAGGAGATGAAGATTTACGGTGATTTATATCGTCGCAGAACCGATATTGTTGGCTTTGTGAATGGTATCCCTCTGCTTTTTGTAGAGCTAAAAAAGCAAAATGTGGATGTACAAGACGCCTACACCTGCAATTACACTGACTATTTAGATACCATTCCCCAGCTATTTCATTTCAATGCCTTTGTGATGTTGTCCAATGGCTTGGAATCCAAAGTAGGTACCCTAGGTAGTAAATACGAGTTTTTCAATGATTGGAAACGTTTGCATGAAGATGATACTGGGTCAGTGGAACTGGAAACTATGTTGAGAGGTATTTGTAATAAGAAAAACTTTATGGATTTATTTGAAAATTTTATCCTTTTTGATACTTCTGGTGGTGCAACGGCAAAAATTATGGCAAGAAACCATCAGTTCCTTGGTGTTAACGAAGCTGTTGAATCTTATAAGAATCGAAAACTGAACAATGGTAAACTGGGTGTTTTCTGGCATACTCAGGGTAGCGGGAAAAGTTATTCCATGGTATTTCTTGCACAAAAGATTCGGCGAAAATTTGCAGGCTCCCCAACATTTGTTATTTTGACAGATCGTGAAGAGCTGAATAAGCAAATTAGTGATACTTTTGAAGCTTGTGGTTTGCTTGGTACTACGAAGGCCAAACAGTTTATTGCTACTAGCGGTGAAGATTTAATTCAGAAGTTAAAAGGAAATCCAAGCTTTATTTTTACATTGATACATAAGTTTAATAAACCAGATGAACCACCAATTATTCCTGACCACGACATTATAATCTTATCGGATGAAGCACATCGTACACAAAATGGTATATTTGCTGATAATATGTGTACATTGCTTCCTACTGCTTCCCGTATAGGATTTACAGGTACACCGCTGTTCGCTTACGACAATATTACCGAAAGAACATTTGGCGGCTATGTTTCCATTTATGATTTCAAGCGTGCTGTAGATGATGGAGCGACAGTTCCTCTATATTATGAGAATAGAGCCGATCTACTGGAGATAGATAATCCTGAAATTAATGATGAACTATTAGATGCAATAGAACAGGCTGATCTGGATGTCAATCAGCAGGCTAAACTAGAACAGGAACTAGCTAAGGACATACATGTCCTTACCAGTGAAAAACGTTTGGATACCATTGCAAAGGATTTTGTAGAGCATTACTCTGAGTTGTGGACAACGGGTAAAACCATGTTTGTTTGTATCAATAAAGTAACTGCAGTTCGAATGTTTAATTTAGCTCAGAAATATTGGGAGCTAAAAATAAAAGAAATTGAATCTTCACTATCTGGAGTCACACAACAGGAATACATGGAAATCAGCCGTAGGCTGGAGTGGATGAAAAACACAGAAATGGCGGTTATTATCAGTCAGGAACAAAATGAAGTAGCTACTTTTGAAAAATGGGGACTGGATATTAAACCCCATCGCAGCAAAATGGAAAAACGAGAAATGGACAAGGAATTTAAGGATCCTGATAATCCATTTCGAATCGTATTTGTTTGCGCTATGTGGCTGACAGGATTTGATGTGAAATGCCTTTCTACAATCTATTTGGATAAGCCATTAAAGGCACATACCTTAATGCAAACCATAGCACGAGCGAATCGTGTTTATGAGGGAAAAAGCAATGGCCTAATTGTTGATTATGTTGGTGTTGTTAAAGCACTGAGGAAGGCTTTGGCTGATTATACAAAAACTAAAGGCGGTACTGATGGATCTGATCCTGCTCCTGATAAAGCAGAATTGATTGCTCGTATCATTGCATTAACCAATGATATCATCGAATACATGAAACAGCATGGTTTTAGCTTGTCAGATCTCGTTCAGGCAGTTGACTTTGACAAGTTGGCCTTGGTTCAAGAGGGAGCCAATGCCATGTGCGTCTCAGAGGAAGTGAAGAAACGTTTTGAAGTTATGGTTAGGGAATTATTCAAACTGTTTAAGTATGTCGAAAAACAAGAAATCACAGATCAGTACCGAGCTTATAAAAATGCTATCAGTGCAGTTTATGACCAGATGCAGGAAAAAAGGAAGCATTCGGATAATACAGATTTAATGATTCAGCTGCACAATATAGTTAGTGAATATATCAAAGTTGTTAAGCTACCAGATCATGTAAACGAAGATGGTGGTGGATACTTAGCTGAAAGTCGCCGCTTTGATATTAGCCATATTGACTTTGAACGCTTGCAGCAGGAATTTGCACGTGTTAAGAATAAGAATCTTCTTATGAAAGATTTACAGGAGCTTATCAATGACAGGCTGGATAATATGATGAAGCGCAACCCATCGCGTATTAACTATTATGAACAATATCAGAAAATTATTGAGGAATACAATGCTGAACAGGATAAAGCTGCCATAGAGAAAACATTTATTGACTTAACTAACTTCGTAAATGATCTGGATGATGAGGAAAAAAGATACGTACGGGAAGGATTTAACAATGACGAAGAATTGGCTATGTATGATTTGCTTTTAAAGGACTCACTTACTCCGGCTGAGATTAAAAAGGTTAAAAAGCTTGCCAAGGTATTGTTGGAACGAATCAAGGATAAAATCAGTGAATTAGATCATTGGACAGAAAAGGAAGAAACTCAGGCAGCAGTCGATATACTTATCAGAGATACCCTATGGAGTGAACTACCTGATAGTTACGATGATAGATTATTAAATGAATATCGCCGAAAGATTTATGAGTTTGTATATACCACTTATCCGGCGGCGTAGAAACATTAACGACGAGCGTTATAGGTGTATAAAGGAAAGCTGGTGAAGATATTGAAGATGTATGTTGGGATCACGGACTATGACTGGTTTAAAACTTTAAAGCAGGCAAATTGTGACGAAGTGAACTTTTGGAAACCTGGAGGAAAAACAAATTTCAAAGCTCTTGACGAAGGTGATTTGTTTTTATTTAAATTACATAGTCCACAAGATTATATTGTAGGCGGTGGCTTTTTTCTGAAGTTCTCAATATTACCATCTTCATTAGCATGGGAAGCTTTTGGATTAGCTAATGGAGCTAGGAGTCTATTCGAGTTACATGACAGGATATATAAATATAGAAAGACAAATCGTATATCTGATCCGGATCCTCAGATTGGCTGTATTATATTATCGATGCCTTTTTATTTAGAAGAAGATGACTGGATCACTGTTCCGGACAATTGGAGCAAAAACATCGTACAAGGTAAGACGTACGATACTTCTGAACATTATGGTAAGCTGTTATATCAACAAATACAGGAAGTGTTATATAGCCAGAGATTCAATAAAAATCTACTGAGAGAAGACTCCGTAAATAGCCGATATGGTAAAGAACAGAAGATAAAACCAAGAATAGGGCAGGGTGCTTTCAAGATCCTTATTACTGATGCTTACCATAGAAGATGTGCAATAACTGGTGAAAAAACATTACCCGTATTAGAGGCAGCCCATATTAAACCATTTAGTCTTGATGGACCTCATGAAATTAATAATGGTCTACTACTTAGAAGAGATTTTCATACCTTGTTTGATCGGGGGTACATAACAATTGATAAAGAATTCAATGTTGAGGTAAGCCGCCGCATCAAGGAAGACTTTGGAAATGGTAAAGAGTACTATGCACACCATGGAAGTAAGTTGATAATTTTGCCGGGGAAAAAAGAACAACTTCCAGGTCCACACTATTTAGAATGGCATAATGAGAATATATATTTGGGATAAGTCATAGAACAAAGAAGGTATAAGCATTATTCATTTATTGAAAAGGGGGATGGTGTAAAATGGCTCATAAGAAGACAAGGGGACGGTTCTATTGTCTTTAATGTAAGACAATGGGACGGTTCTGTTGTCTCGCTTTCTTATCTTCCAATATACTTTCGGTGTTAGTCAATTCTTTCGTCGTAATAAGTCCCGACTTACGCCGATTGTATCAAAATTAGCGTCATTAGACACATCAGTACCTCACCTTTGATGCAAGGTGGGGTTCTTTATTGTTGCCTTGAAAAGCAGGGGGACGGTTTTGAAAAGCAGGGGAGACGGTTCATTTGCTTGACACCACCTCGGAAGTGAGATGCGATACTTTATTGATCTGACAGGACTGGCTATTAGGGCACTAACAGAAATAGCAGCAGAGCGTGGCCTCTCTGTTAGTTGGAACGGCGTAAGTGGGGCAGGCTGGGCGGTTATCGTTGACGGACATATTTTCACATTAAACTACCAGCACACAGATGGGGATTGGTATTTGAATTTGGACGGCTTCGCGCAAAGCGGAGATGTACTTTCACTACATTCGGATGATAATGAAATCTTTATTGATGAAAGCCTGTTTAACTGTTGGATAAATGATGGTTCAGGCGCGAGGGAAATAAAATATGAATGGTATGTTGGGGCTGCGGTTGCAGTTGTTATAGCACCTTATTCAGCTTTGGGGCAACCAGCAACTGTTGTGTTAGGAAGTATCCCACAGTACATTGATATTTAATGCAATAAGTCTTTTATACTCTTATGCTAAAGGCAGCTTTGTCTGCCTTTTATACTTTTGGCTCTGGTGAGCAAGTAAAATGTGTTTGGGGATCGGACAGAGTCCTTACAATTTAAGTTTCACCATTTTCCGAATGGAAATGGTTGTAACCGTTGCCATGTGTGGAAAATGGTTTACGGTATGCTGACGAGTCAAAGCTGTCATCTGTCTAAAATCTTAAGGGTGCTAAAGAAAACAATAGACCATCTGTTCCATAATCTATCGGCATTTTATGCAGATGAAAGGTTCCTTGAAGATTAGGGAGTTTCAGATATGCTGCGGAAACCTCCTAAAACAACCCAACTAAAAACAATCCAGCTCAGCTTAATAACTGATATTGGATTCAGGTCGGCATGAAAAAATGCGGAAACTAAATTCCGGAAATATCTTGACAAACACGTTTTGCAGTTGTAAAATATGAATATATTCGACAATTGCAAAACAAGGAGAGATATAAATGCCTAACATAAAAAAGCTTCCCGACAGCGAGCTTGAAATTATGATGATTATCTGGGATGCGGATGAGAAGGTTACATCCGATTATATAATGGAAAAACTTAATAAGACTTGGCAAAAAACGACTGTACTTAATTTTCTTACTCGCTTGTGTGACCGTGGTTTTTTAAAGTGCCACAAAGAGGGTAGATTTAATGTTTACAAGCCACTTGTAGGTAAAGAGGAATATTTGCAGAAAGAAAGTAAATCTTTTTTTCAAAAAATCCATAACAATTCCCTTACAAGTCTTGTGGCATCCCTTTATGACGGCAAAAGTATTTCAAAGGATGATTTGAAGGAGCTTAAAAGATTTATAGAGGAGGCCGAGTAAATGCTAAACAATATATTCATGATTTCTCTTTCTATGTCGGCCGTTATTTTATTGCTGCTTATTATTTCACCGATTTTAAACAAAATATCTTTAAACGGGGGTAGAGAAAATGAGTAAATATATAAATCCGCCGGCACTATCCACAAGCTTTTCCGAGAGCGGGAAAAGGGCAAAGAAAAGATTTGAGAACATACTGAATACCAAAGCAAAGAAAACAGGTGTGATTGCATTTATAATTGCAGTATGCACTATTTTAGTTGTTGGCGCATTAGTTGCTTGTAATAGCAGCAGCAATATTGGTATTATTGAAGGCAGTGACGGTCCTACTTCTGTTTTTATGTCAGGAAACATAGAAAAACAGATAAAGGAGTTATACAACAGCAAAATAAAATATGTTGGCAATAATTCAGGCGTTTCTAAAATAGTGAGGCTTTTGCCTTTTGCAGAGGGTGTTAAGGTTGAAAAGATTGAACTTCATACAGATAGTGAACCTTATGGAGTTACATTGTACTACATTATTGATGATTATGATAAGGCAGTAATTAATGGTACAGTGAAATCCGATGGTTTCTATAAAAATGCTATACTTATGTTTTGCTTAATTGACAATGTAGATAGTATAACCATAAATATTAAAGATGAAATTAAGTATAAAGGTGCAATGTATAGCTATACATATTTAAGAGAGGATTTTGACAATGTTTTTGATAAACCCTTGAGAGAATACAGCACAGATTTTGAAAATTTTAAAACACTCTTTAGTGCTATATCTATGAAAAATGCCACAAATAATATTGACCGTGCCGTATCTGACGCAAATTTAATTAGTAACTCAAATGGTTACGAAAAAGGAGAATGTGTCGCCGAGGGGCATATTATTTTAGGGACTTCGGATAAAGGCGAAAATGATGAAAAAAAGCTTATTGAAGCTTATGTGCTTGCTACTTATGGGGAGTATGGTTTTCAAAACGGTAATTTTATAAAGATATCCGGCAGTGGTATAATCCCTACTCGAATTACTTTTGAGGTTGACATCAGTGATAGGTATACTTTAATAGAATATAAGCCTGCAAGGGATGGAAGTGACTATACGCCGTCTATTAAGGAAATGTTTCCGGAGAAGTACTGGGACAGAGCATTATCGGCGAATAGAGAAGATTATGAAGAATGTAAAAAACAGGAGAGCGCATATGCTAAGGCTTATTTAGAATCAATTGGTCGAAGAGCGGAGATAGGAAGTTATGCCGACTTTGAACATAAATTACCTAATATGAATGTTGAGGCATCAAATAGTCTACTCAGCAGTTTTGCCGAATACCCATATTGGATTGGAACACAAGAAAAAGTAGAAAACGGTATGCGTTATGTATACGAAAAACAATGGGAGGATAAAGGTAATGGAGATGGGATAGTAACCTATAAGAAATATGAATTTGATAGCAAAAAGATAGTTCAAGAAACCGTTATTGAAATAAAAAACGGTGAGATTATATATTTGAAAGGCATGCCACAGAGACTATATTAAAATGTGTTTTATCAGCTTTAAAATAGGAGGGAATAAAGATGAGTTGCTATATAAAAGCACCGTTACTATCTACATCTTTTTCCGAAAATGGGAAAAGCGCAAAAAGGAGGTTTGAAAATATTTTGAATACAAAAGCAAAGAAAGCTGGGGTTTTTGCATTTATCCTACTCCTTTTGGGTATGGGTATTGCAGGTGTAATATTTGGTTTTAATTTCAATGACAGTATTTTATATACTTGCAGGACATTTGATTGTTCTTTTGAGCTTCCGCAAAGCTGGAAAAATAAATATGAAATTGAAGAGAAATACAATAATATTGTGTATGTCTATCATAAGGCTATCCGCCAGCAATACGGAGAAGGCACGGGAATGTTGTTTTATATAGAAATGCTGGAGGGTGACAACCTTACCCACGACGATATTACAGATCCGGGAAATCGCACCATTGCTTTGCAGGAAGGCGGCTATACCTATGTTTTCGGCATGCCAACCGATATTCAATATCCGGTATGGGAAGGCGGAGATAAAGAATTAGCCGATGATTATCTGATGATGTCAGAAAATAATGATAAAATCAAAAAGAGCGTTAAACGGGCAGCAAGGGCAAACAAAGGGGGTACTGCTGCTACAATAAAAGGTGCGGACTTATTTGCCGTATCGTCAGGAAATATTCATGACTATATGCCTAAGCTGCTTGCAGGAGAGGCTGTTAGCAATTATGAGCTTTTACCCTGCTTAGGGGATTTTGCAACAAGCAATAAAAACAGTTTATTCAGTTTATTTATACCAGGCAGCGGTCACAGCATATGCCTGGATGTATATCCGGTTGATTTCCCGTTTGGCTGCAACCTTATTGAGAAAGACCGAAAAAGCTTCCGCGCCGAGAGCTTCGGTCAGGTAACGGTAGTGGAGAGCGATGGGCTGCAAGTAACTTATTTAAACAATTACGAGGGTGTGTATCTCGTTACAACCCTTCGCGCCAAACAGAATCAATATGCGGCGGCGGGTATCACAATCGGTGATACTGAAGAATTCCTTTTGACGCATCGGCCTGAATTTAAAAAAATCGATAGTATCAATTATGATGATGAGGCTTGGTTTGGCGAATATGACGCAGCATATGCATATACAACAAACGAAAGCACAAAGAGTATGGTTTTCCTTACAAAAGACGGCATTGTTTGCGGTATAGAGCTTATAGACGGCTTGGACGGAAGTATGTATCCTATGGATTACATGTAATAACAGCAGCATTTTTGGTAACTCTACGGAGCGTTTATTGCTTTTTAAAACAGATGCCGTTATAATAGATGCAGGGGTGATCGCGTGGATTGCAATAAAGTAGGCAATTTGATTTTTAAGCTGCGAAATGAAAAAAAGATGACGCAGAAACAGCTTGCAGACATTATGAATATCAGTGATAAAACGATTTCCAAATGGGAACGGGGTTTAGGCTGTCCGGACGTATCCCTGCTTCGTGAACTGTCACAAATATTCAACGTACACATTGAAAAAATATTATCGGGGGATTTGGAATCCAACAATACAAACGGAGGAAATATGAAAAAGATTAAATTTTATATGTGCCGGGATTGCGGGAATGTTATTACAGCAACGTCAGAAGCGGACGTAGCCTGCTGCGGGCGCAAGCTAACCGGTTTAGAGCTGCAAAATAATGAAGAATATGATTTAAACATTGAAACAGTTGAAAACGATTATTACATTACTTTTTCACATGATATGAGTAAAGACCATTATATTAGCTTTGTCGCATTTGTAGCATATGATCGTGTTATGCTTATAAAGCTTTACCCTGAGCAGGCGAGTGAAGTGCGGTTTCCAAAGTATAATCGCGGAAAGCTATACTTTGCGTGTAATAAACATGGGCTGACGATGAAAGAATTGTAATAATAAAAGGAGTATTAGCATGTGCAATGAAGTCTTAGACAGCGGACCATTTTACCATGGTACAAAAGCTGACTTGAAAACAGGTGATTTAATAGAAGTCGGTTATAATTCTAATTATGGTGAGCGAAAAAAAGCCAACTTTGTCTATTTGACAGCAACTATGGATGCGGCAATATGGGGCGCAGAACTTGCGGTTGGAGATGGAGTTGGTCGTATCTACATTGTGGAGCCGACAGGCGAATTTGAAAATGATCCTAATCTTACGGATAAGAAATTCCCCGGTAACCCAACGCGTTCCTACCGTACTAAATATCCCCTGCGTGTTGTAGGTGAAGTATTGGATTGGAAAGGACATCCCCCGGAAATACTAAAACAAATGCGGGATAAGCTTGAAGAATTAAAAAGACAAGGCATTGAAGCCATTAACGAATAAGTATCCGCCCTTGATGGATGAGAAATGCAAAACCTGCTCCCTCATCCATCATTTATAGTTGTCTTAAAAAAGGCGTCTTTTGGCGTTCCCGAGAGGATTCGAACCTCCGACCTACCGCTTAGGAGGCGGTCGCTCTATCCTACTGAGCTACGGAAACATTTGATTGCCACTTGTATATTTTAATACCTTATTGCGTTTTTGTCAAGAAAAAAACCGAAACAAGTTTGCTTCGGGTTTTTAAAAATTTATTATATTAAAAATTAATAATATGTCAAATATACTTTTTCATATGTGAAAGCGCCGACTTTTCAAGACGTGAAACCTGTGCCTGGGAAATGCCTATTTCCTCCGCAACCTCCATTTGTGTTTTCCCTTCAAAAAAGCGAAGCGTCAATATATGCTTTTCCCTTTCGCCGAGCCGTTTCATTGCCTCTTTCAGCGATATTTCCTCCAGCCAGCTGTCGTCATGGCTTTTTTCGTCCCGAAGCTGGTCCATTACAAAAAGCGCGTCGCCGCCGTCATGGTAAACAGGCTCAAAAAGCGAAATGGGGTCCTGGATTGCATCCAATGCGATAACGATATCCTCCTTGGGCATATCAAGCTCTTTTGCAATTTCACCTATGGTCGGTTCTTTTGAATTCTGATTTGTCAGCCGTTCTTTAACGGCAAGCGCTTTATAAGCGGTGTCCCGCAAAGAGCGGCTTACCCTGATTGAATTGTTGTCCCTCAGGTATCTTCTTATTTCACCGATAATCATTGGAACCGCATATGTGGAAAACTTTACATTTTGTGTTACGTCAAAATTATCTATTGCTTTTATAAGGCCGATGCATCCTATTTGGAACAAATCGTCAACATACTCGCCCCTGTTGTTAAAACGCTGTATAACGCTTAGTACAAGCCGCAAATTCCCTTTGATATAATCTTCCCTTGCTTTTTTGTCGCCCTGTTGTATTTTTTTAAAAAGCCGTTCCTTTTCCTCGTTGGAAAGAACCGGCAGTTTTGCTGTGTTCACTCCGCATATCTCAACTTTATTAATCAAAAAAAACACCTCCAAAGGGAATTTATAGTCTATAAATATTGTTTCCCCCGAAGGTGTTTTTATTCAGTTAATCATTTTTAAAATTTCCTTTTTTAGCCGGCTTATTATCCGTTTTTCAAGCCTTGAAATATACGATTGCGAAATACCCAGCATATCCGCCACTTCTTTTTGTGTTTTTTCCTCTTCGCTGCCAAGTCCGAACCGAAGCTCCACAATTCTTGTCTCCCGGGCGGACAGCTTTTTCATTGCGGATACCAGCAGTTCCCTGTCCACCTCCTCCTCTATGTTTCTATGGACTATATCGATATCCGTTCCCAATATATCCGACAGCAAAAGCTCATTGCCGTCCCAATCGGTATTTAAGGGCTCATCTATCGATACATCGTTTTTAGAACAGTTGTTTTTTCGTATGTACATTAAAATTTCATTTTCTATGCAGCGGGAAGCATATGTGGCAAGCTTTATGTTTTTTTCGGGGTTAAAGGTGTTTACCGCCTTGATAAGCCCGATAGTGCCTATTGATATTAAATCTTCGATTCCTATTTGAGTATTTTCGAACTTCCGGGCTATATACACCACAAGCCGCAGGTTTCTTTCAATCAGTATCTTCCGGACGCCTTTGCCGTCCTTGCCGATTTTAAGGAGCAGCTTTTTTTCCTCATCCGCCGTAAGGGGCGGCGGCAAGGCTTCGCTCCCCCCGATATAATGAATTTTTTCCGCCAAAAACGACCATAAGCGCAGCAGCGCCTTTAGCAAAATATTCATATTATCCCTCCCAACGCACAGGGATTTAACAAAGCCGCATAGCTGTTATCGGTTGAAAGTTCGTTTTCGCAAAGCCCTATTACTATGTCGGATATTTGCTTACCTTCGATTGCAACGCTGTCCGGTTTAAAACCCAAAATAAAGCCGCTTTTTTTCCCTATACTGCTGTACGGTATTAGCCTGATTTTTCTGCCTGCGCATACGGGCAGGGCATCTAATGTGCCCTGTTTGTAATATTCGCCCAGCTCGGACGGGAGAATGGACGAAATGCTTTTGTGTTCCACAATCATAACCGGGCTGTCCGAAACCGGGTCGTATAGATTGTTCCCCGTATCCATATAACAATTTACTGCGGCCGATTTGCCGTTTAAAGTAATGTTAACTATTGAGGTGCATTTTTCTTTCAAATACAAACGCCTGCAATATGAGGACAAAAGCATAATGCATACATAAGCAATTGTTGTTGACAGGGCAAGTATTCTAAGGGGTGTATAATCACCGCTGCGCCCCGTAAGGCTAATCAGCGAATAAGCGGCTCCCCCGAAAGCAAAGCTTATCATGTAAAACACCGCAACCGCCTTAACATACTGCTTTGGTTTTTTTATATTATATGTAACGGCAACAAGAAGCAGCGAAAAAATAAATTTTGCGAAAAAGGTATAAAATAATTTATTGTGAGGCAAAAACATAAATACGGCATAAACGGCGCCGATTACGCTTCCAAGCAGCAGCCGCGGCCATGATGCCTTAAGGCGGACAACGCGTCTGGTCAAAAGCAGTAATATATAATTTAAAGCAGTATTCAGCAAAAACAACTCGTCAATATATACCGTGTACAAGATAACCATCTCCCCCTTGTCTTTATTATACAAAAGTTAGCTTTAAAAATTTGTCGTAATATGATTGTCAGCAAAAATTCATAAATTATTTGAATTTGCTATTTATTAATGCTGCGATTTCTGATATAATTTAATTAATACATAACTTACGAAATGAGGTATATCAATGAAAAAATCAACAAGCTACATAGCGGGCATTGTCAGCGGAATCCTTATCATGGCGCTTCCGGCTTTGGCAGATTCTGTGACAAAGACGCTGGAAGCCCTTGTCAACTTCACAACCGTTAAAATTAACGGTGTAAAGGTCGAAAGCGATAATTTTGTGGTTGACGGAAAAACCTATGTTTGGATAAGAGACGTTGCCGAAATGTTCGGCAAGGAAATCGAATGGGACGAAGAAACAAATACCGCAAACATAGTGGACGAGCTGACAAAGGTGATTTCAACGGTAGACGGCACGGAAATTACAAATTCCGAAGTTAAAGTGTCGTCAATGCTCAATCCCGTAGGCTCATCAAAGCAGGCAGCAATACAAAACGCTTTGGATTATGAAATTGAAAACACCGTGGTTTTGAACGAAGCTGTAAAACAAGGGATTAATTACAGCCCCGACACCAAAAAGGCCGCGGAGGAATCATTCTTTCAATTTATGCAAAACTACGGGGAAAACGCAAATTCGATATTGTCATCGTATAATTTAACGGAAGAAAAGTATTTAAAGCTTATCGAAAAACACGTTGTACTTCAGAATTTCGTGGATTATTTGAAAAAGAGCAAAGTGTTTCCGGATGATGAATTAAAAGCAAAATATGATGAGCTTTTCGACAATTTTACTACCGTAACGGCAAAACACATTTTGATTAAAACTGATAACAGGACGGACGAGCAGGCAAAAGCCGAGGCGGATAAAATTTTAAAAGAGCTTAAAAAGCCGGAAATGTTCGACGACCTGATGGCTAAATACTCAGAGGATACCGGCACCAAGGATGACACCAAAGGCATGGTATTCGGCAAAGGACAAATGGTTCCGGAATTTGAGGACGCGGCCTTTTCACAGGAAATCGGCAAAATCGGCAAGCCGGTGAAAACCCAGTACGGTTACCATATTATTCTCGTTACCGACCGCAGCACAAAAAGCTTTGAAGAAGCAAAGGATATCTGCAATAACGAACTGTTCATGACATGGTTTAACGAGCAAATAGAAGCATGGAAAGAATCAGCCGATATCGTAATAAACAATGAGGTTTTGGAAGATTTAAAAAATAATTGAATTAGTATTTTATGAGCATAAATGCAGGCATTAAAAGAGGGGCTTTTTACGGCCCCTTTTTTGTTTATGTTTTATTGTTAATGCCTAAATCAAAAATCCGCTTTAAGGCAGTTGTAAATCAAAACCGCGGCTTCCGCCTTTGTCAAGGCCTCCTTCGGCATAAACTTTCCTTCGCTGCCCTTTACAATGCCAAGCCCTTTTGCTATAGCTGCATAGCCTGCCAGCTCAGGCGCAATTTCATCGGCATCCGAAAAATCACAATTAAAAATACCCGGAATTTCCGCAAACTTCTTAAAACCTAAATACCTCAGCAGGTATTTAACCGCGTCCTCCCGCGAAACGGTGCCGTCAGGGTTTTTCTCTGCCTTGTCCATTATACCTTCCTTGATAAATCGGCTGTAAATATCATCAATATTGTCGGACTCATAATAATAGTACCTGCCTAATTTTGAAAGCAGTATTACATAATCCTTTTGCAGAATTTCAATATCCGGCTCAAAACGGTCACCCTTTAAAAATACGCCGACGATTGCAAGCTGTTTTACCGCCTCCTCGCAAAAATGCCCTGCAATGTCGCTGTATTCGGGAGCTTTTTCTTTGACATATTGCTTGCCCGACCAATCCAGCAGCATTCCCGTCTTTGCGTCAATCAGCCATGGGTTATCATCCGAAAGCCTGTAAGCAAGCACTGCTTTTTTATCTTTTTCGTTTATAATGTATTCAAGGGCAAGCGCTTCGCTGCCAAACAATATTTCATGCGCTTTGTCAAGGCCTATAGCCCCGTCGGTGGGCGGGATTTCATTAACATCCGTCCAGTTGCAGTTATACTGCGATATCTTCATATTCTCTTTGTTTACCGAAACATTGATGGAATCGTATATAAAATATGCACCGTTTTCCATTCTTGCGTAGTTAAACGTAAAATTATCACTGCTGCCGTCATCCATAAATTTTACTTTGTTAACCTTTTCGGGCTGCATTTTTGATACAAATGCATCGGCAGTTTTTTTGGCCTGTTCTCTTTTTGCCTTGGTTTGTTTTTCGTCAGCCGTATCCTCCGCTTTACTCATCGGCCTTGGAATTCCCCAAATATTGCTTGAAAAAGAAATCAGCTCGCCGGTTTTCGCGTTTAAGGTTGCGCTGGCGTACCCGTCACCTTCGCCTGCGGCAATTTTAAGGTTTATCTTTTCCTCGCTCAGGTCTTCCGTATTATCCATATGGGTAAAATAAAGGTTTATATAATATTTGGTTTCATTGCTGCGTAAGTCCGTGCTTTGATAAAGATTCGAGCTTGTAAGCTTGTACTTTTCGTCAAAGTCAAGCTCTTTTACCAAGCGAAGCTTTTTCTCCGCTTCCTGCGCGGTTATCAGCCCGGCAATATTGTCCACCTGTTTTTGCTCCTCCGGACGAAGGGCGGCACCCATCGCGGATTTCATTGCCGCATCTTCAGCATATCTTATACCGTTTTGATATATTCCATAATAGTATTCCGGTTTTTCAACTTCGCCGGTTATTGCATTTATATACATTGACCCCTTTTCCCTTGAACGGGTGTATTGCAGGTAAACTCTTCCGTCCTTGTCAATATTGTACTCCAAATCAAGGGGCATGTTTTCCTTAAAAATCTTTTGGGCTTCTTCCAAAGGTATTTTATTCTCAGGCGAGGGAAAATCAAGGTTGGTATTCCAGCTGGCATAATAACTGGTAATTTCGCCTGTGGTACCGTTTAAACTAAATGAAGCCCTGTTTGACGGCATTGGAATTCCATTCACCTTGCGGCTGAAGCTGTATGAATAAATGCCGCTGTTGATATTCGGCTCCTCCCACTCAAGTTCATTTTCTATTTCGGGACATACCTTTGAAATAAAGGATTTAACCAGCTCGTCGGCCTTATCTTTTTGCACCGCCGGAATTTTAACATATTCCGAATACCGTTCGTCGCCGCCGTATTTGTTATAAGACTCTATAAAACCGTCACTTGTTACTTCAACAGATATGTAGCTTGTGTTCCAGCTTTCCTCTTCATTTTTTTGCGACCATTGCATGCTCCAATGGGTTACCCCGTACTCGTCCGTCCTCATATTGCTAATAAATTCATCATAAGACTGCGGTACATCGATTTTCCCGCGTACCTTTAATATAACCGTTTCCAGATTGTCCGCGTTTTCCTGACCGGCAAAAGCGGGAACCGATAATGCCG
The DNA here is from genome assembly GCA_001604215.1 of Clostridiales bacterium Firm_18. Classification (GTDB taxonomy): domain Bacteria; phylum Bacillota; class Clostridia; order Monoglobales; family Firm-18; genus Firm-18. The sequence goes on along the minus strand of LVAX01000092.1, from coordinate 122,041 downwards.
CTATCATTGCCATAGCGATAAAACATGATATTATCCTTTTCATAATGTTCCTCCTCAACCTTATTTTATACATAAGACGTATGAAAGCATAAAAAAGTTCCGCATAGACCTAATATTTCTGATAAATTTACTGTATCCCGCATGAAGACTTGCCTTTCGGGGCTTGAAAAAGGTCAAATCTAAGCATCGCAACAATCAACGATGACATAACAAAAAGCTCGGTCATAACTCCCGCAATCGACATATTGACAAAATTATAAATCATCCAGCAAGGTGAACTCGGCAGCATAACAAGCCTTATATATTTCGGATTTTTTATCCAAAGGGAAACAGTTGAAAATATTGTTCCGACAATCGGGAAAATACTATAAAAATTCTTATATGTTAAACTTCCCGCAATAATATATATTACAATAAACAGGTAAAGCCAAAGCTTTTTATTCGCATGGTTTTCCGATTTGTTCCTCCGTCTGCTGCCTATATAATAAAACAAAAGGTTCCTTACAACCCCGATAAAATTCAAAGCAGAACCTGTATAAGCGCCAATCAGCAGAAAATGCAATATAAATGCCGTACTTGCCAATATCTGAAACAACAGTATGCCTTTACTGGAGTTTTTCTGAAATGAAATTACTGCAAACAACAGCCCGATAATGCCAATACCCTGTCCGATATAAACCGTCATTTTTCCCCCGCCTTAGGCACAAGAGAGTTCGGCTCTCTTATGCCTATTCAAATTTTTCGTAAAAAACGCTGCTGCCGACCGGCTTTCTCATACTGTCGTGCCGCTTCGGTGATTTAGGCTCTCCTTTGGCATAACCGACAAACAAAATATTAACCGGTTCGATATGGTCCGGTATATTAAACTCTTTTCTCAGTACCTCCGGATTAAAAGCGCATACCCATACGCTGTCCAAACCTATATCCGCGGCACAAAGCATCATGTGGTCGCAAACAATGGACGCATCTATATCCGCGGAGTTCTTGCCGTCATACGCCCTTTTCCATGTATTGTTATGGTCAACGCATACTACCAGCGCAAGGGGCGCGCCAAAGCTTTTATAGCTTTTACTAATTTTCTCAAGGCCTTCTTTAGAATTAACAACCAGTATCCGCTGCGGTTGGTTATTGCAGGCTGTCGGGGCTACACGGCCCGCCTCTAAAATTATATCAAGCTTTTCCCGCTCCACCGGTTTTTCAAGGTAACTCCTTGCAGAGTACCTCTTTTTAGCAAGCTCTAAAAAACTCATTTGCAATAGCCTCCTTACAAGAAAACAGTATTTTTAATAAAGCGTTCCGGCGCGTAGCGCTTTCCGGAACGCAACATTGCGCCCCGCGAGGGAAAGCGTAGGCGGATTCACTCCGCCGAAGCGTTGAAATTGCGCGAATTTTGCGCAATTTCCAATAAATTTTAAAAAATGGGGTATTTCCTCATGACTTGAATTTTTTCAATGCCTGCCTTAGTTCTTCGGCCTTTTCCTCGGGTGCGGTGGGGTTGCAATGCGCCCAGGCTCCCGTTTCGCTTGAAGCGTTGAATTTTTGATTGTTTGCGGCACGCAGCGGCGGGTAAAACACTATCCTGAAATGGTAAAATTCTTTTACATCTTCGCTGTTTACCGGATTTTGATACATGCACATCATATAAGGGAACTGCTTGTCAAAAAGGCAATCATACGCCCCGGTAATATCACGCAGTATCTGAGCAAGCGAATCTTTTTCACCGTCGCTCAGCTCGGCAATGTTTTGCTTATGGCTCTTGCTTACAACATATGTGCCGTACGGGTACTCGTTAAAAAAGGGCAGGTATACTATAAAATGCTCATTCTCAGTTATAATTCTTTTTTTCTCGGCTGTCTCTTCTTTTGTCAAATCACAAATAAGGCATTTTCCAGTTTTCTTATAGTGCTCGCCGCAAGAAAGCAGCTCTGTTTCAATCCTTTTCGGTATAAACGAATATCCATAAATCTGACCGTGAGGATGAGGCATTGTCACACCGACAACCTCACCCCTGTTTTCAAATATAAAGATGTATTTTATCTTTTCATCTTTTGAAAGCTCAACAAAGCGCTGTGTCCAAAGATCGACTATTTTTCGTATATGGAAAGCCGGAAGCTGAGGCAGGGTAACCGTATGATCCGAAGAATACAATATTACCTCACACTTGCCGTATGATTCGGCGGTTTTAAAAAAATCGTTTGCAACATCGTCCGGAACGGGCGGGTTTTGCGATAAAGCCGGGAAATCATTATCATACTTCAAAACGTCAAAGCTGTCGGGCACTTTACCGCTGCCCGGGCAAAAAGGGCACCAGTCCTTCGGCATTTGAGGCCTGCCCTGTCGGTGTGAAGCTATCATCACCCAATCTTTAATAAGCGGATTCCATCTTAGTTCAGCCATTTTTATCCTCCTTGTAACTTCCTAAATTCTTAAAAAATGTTGATTTGTATTTTATCAGCTCAAGCGCCTTACAGACACGTTCATCTTCAACCGAGCCGTTTATGTCGACAAAAAATACATATGCCCCCAGTGCGGTTTTTGCCGGTCGGGATTCGATTTTAACCATATTAATTTCGAAAATATCAAAAATGGACAGCATTTTATAAAGCGCCCCCGGTTTGTCCGATACGCTGAATACAATCGATGTTTTGTCCGCGCCCCGAGCAGGCGCAGCGTTTTTCCGGACAACCACAAACCGGGTGGTATTTGTGCGGACATCTTCAATCCCTCTTGCAACAACCTTCAGACCGTAAATATCCGCAAGCGCATCGCTGCCGATTGCGGCCGCACCCTCCTCCTTTGCCGCAAGTTGTGCCGCCTGTGCCGTGCTTGCGGTAAACACAATTGATACGCTGCCGTAATTCTGTGATATGTAACGCCCGCATTGGCCGATCGGCTGGGGATGGGAGTAAATCTTGGTAACGGTTTCGGAATTGGATAAAATACTTTGACTGATTTTAAGCAATATTTCGGCGCAAATTATTAAATCGCAGTCAAAAGCAAGAAAATCCAGGGTGGTATTGACCCCGCCCTCCAATGAGTTTTCTATCGGCAAAACCGCGGCATCAACATGGTTATTATTTGCCGCTATGGCAAGCTCGGCTATCGACGGGTACTGCACCAGGACGTCGGCGCCGGAAGCATATTTCTTTGCGGCAAGCTGTGAAAAGGTACCCTCGGGGCCCAAATATCCTATTTTCATAAAAACCTCCCAACCGCCTTAGCTATCTTAGACAGCTGTTTCATAAGGTCACCGAATTCATTCGGCCTAAGGGACTGTTCACCGTCACTCATGGCATTTGGCGGGTCCTCATGCACCTCAATTATCAGCCCGTCCGCCCCTGCGGCTATGGCCGCGTTTGCCATTTGAGGAACATATTTTGCGTGACCTGTGGCATGGCTCGGATCCGCTATAATCGGAAGATGGGAAGTGTTTTTGACAACAGGTATTGCACTAATGTCCATTGTGTTGCGGGTTGCCGTTTCATATGTCCTTATTCCCCGCTCACACAATATTACCTTTTCGTTCCCCTCATTTATTATATACTCCGCTGCCATAAGCCATTCGGTTATTGTTGCGGCAAGCCCGCGTTTTAGCAGCACGGGTTTGCTGCCGCTACCCACCTCTTTAAGCAGCCGGAAGTTTTGCATGTTCCGCGCTCCGATTTGAAGCATATCAACGTATTTATCCACCGTTTCCACATCGCGCGTATCTACTACCTCCGTTACAAGCTTTAACCCCGTTTCCTTCTTTGCCGCCGCCATAATTTTCAGGCCTTCAAGCTCAAGCCCTTGAAACGAATACGGCGACGAACGGGGCTTGTAAGCTCCGCCTCGCAGGATGCTTGCCCCTGACTGTTTAACCTTTTTTGCCACGCTTATAAATTCTTTTTCCCCTTCAATCGCGCATGGGCCCGCCATTACAACAAGCTGCTCTCCTCCTATCTTAACACCGTCCACATCAATAACCGACGCCTCTTTATAAAGCTCCTTCCCGGCAAGCTTATACGGCAGCATTATCGGAATAATCTCCTCAACGCCGTCCATTAAAAGTATTTTATTCTTATTTATATTTCTTTTATCGCCTATTGCACCTATTACCGTTTTGACATCCCCATAAATCGGATGTGTTTTAAAGCCCAGTTCAATAAGCCTTTTTTCAACATCTTCAATTTGTTTTTTTGTAGCGCCTTTTTTTAAAACTACAATCATACCTTACACCCTGCCTTTCATAGCTTTTTGCGCAGATTTATATCGGAAACAAGCTGCCTGCTAAGTTCTTCCTTTGAAGCAAACAGCTTTATATCACGCATTTTTTCCAAAAATGCAACTTCAATCGTTTTGCCGTATAAGTTGCCTTCAAAACCTATAATGTGGGTTTCAATCAGCTCAGCCCCGTCTTTGATAGTAGGTTTGCCGCCGAAATTAGTAATTGAAGGCATCTGCATAGAGTCGATATATGTTTTAGATGCATAAACGCCGACAGGTGGCATAACCTGCTGTTTATCAACCGTTAAATTTGCTGTGGGAAAGCCGAGTATTTTGCCGATGCCGTCCCCTGCCACAACCTTTCTCCTAACGGAGAATTCCCTGCCGAGCATGTTTTTCGCATCATTTAATTCTCCCGCTTCAATACAACTTCGTATTCTTGTGCTGCTTATTGGTTTTCCTTTATAAATAACAGGGGGCAAAACCGCAAATTCAATCCCGCTTGCATCACACAGCTTTTCAAGGAGCGTGGCATCCCCCGCGGCATTATGCCCGAACCGGTAATTAAATCCTGCAACAACCAGCCCGGGGCGAATTTTCTTTATGTATTTGTCAAAAAACTCCTCCGGCTCAAGGCGTTTGAACTCTGCGGAGAAATTGCACATTATAAATGAGTCAATGCCCTCTTCTTTCAGTATGCGCCCTCTTTGCTCGTTTGACGTTATATATTGGGATCCGCTTATATTGGAGGTGAAGGTAAACACACATGCCTTTGAATTGTTGCTCCTTGCATATGAAACAGCCTTCCTCACAAGTGAAATATGCCCTTTATGAAAACCGTCAAAGTTACCGAGCGCAACAGAGCAGCCTTTTTCTAATAAAAACTTTTCACTAATTTCAGTTTCCCTTGCAATCCTTTTGATATACATAAAAATCTACCGTCACTTCCATATACCCGATAGTATTTGCCTTCGTCCGCGCCCACATATACACTTGCGCCGTTTAATATCATTTTTTCTTTATCGCCCGAAACCGTTACTTTTTCATAATCAAACAATTCGTCAACCGGTATTAAATATTTTTCTATCCCGAATTTTTCGATTGTTTCAAGCCTTTGCGCATTTTCAAGGGTAAAAACGGAGGTTTGGGTGCGTATAAGGTCCGCCATACAGCCTCCGCAACCGAGCCGCTCCCCGATGTCGTGGCACAGCGTCCTTATATATGTGCCTTTGGAGCATTTTATATCAAGCCTGATATCGTTTCCTTCCCTCGCAAGCATATTGATTTCATATATGGTTACTTTTCGGGGCGGCCTTTTGATTTCAACGCCTTCGCGTGCATATTCGTACAGCTTTTTGCCCTTGACTTTTATTGCCGAATACATCGGCGGTATTTGGAATATATCACCCTTAAAAGCGCCGATTACTTCACTTATACGCTCGTCCGTCACATCTACGGTGCGGCTGACCAGTACCTTCCCCCCGATATCCTGTGTGTCGGTTGTTATGCCCAGCCTTAAAAGGGCGGTGTATCGCTTATCCGAAGAAGTGAGCATATCACAAACCCTTGTCGCCTTGCCTATACAGACCGGCAATACCCCTTTCGCATCCGGATCGAGGGTTCCGGTATGCCCTACTTTCTTTATCCCTGCAATACGCCTTATTTTGTTTACAACATCGTGGGAAGTCATCCCCGCATCCTTGTATATATTTATTATCCCGTTCATAAGACTTTTCTCGTCGCTTTTAGGACGGCTTTTTTTACAGATTCAATACTGCCCTTGATATTGCACCCGCTTGCCCTGACATGCCCTCCGCCGCCAAGGCTTTTTGCTATTTCGGATACATCAACCGAATTGGAGCGAAACCCCACTTTAACAAAATCATCTTCCAATGACTCTTTAAGGCATATGGCAACCATAGCCGTTTCAAGGCTTCGGGGAAGGTTAATGAGGCCGCCCGTATCCTCCTCCGCTGCCCCGGACGTTTTTATCTGCTCGCGTGTAATACTTACAACCGCAATTTTGCCGTCGTCATATGTTTCAAAGGAATTCAGCGCATCCCGCATGAGCATAATTTTTGCCATTGAATTTTTTCCGAACAATTCTTCGTTTATTTCCGAATGGTTAATGCCCGTCTCAAGCAGTTTTGCCGCTATATTGTGGGTTTTGGCGGTTGTGTTGCTGTATGCAAAGCAGCCCGTATCGCTTGAAATGGCAACATATAAGTTGTTTGCGATTTCAAGGGTAAGGACTGCTCCCAGAAATTCCATAAGCTCATATATTATCTGCCCCGTTGCGGCAGAATTACTGTCAACGTAATTATAACGGGCAAAGCCGTCATTTGTGCCATGATGGTCAATGTTTACCGTTACCGGGCAACTGTTAAATATCTCCCGGCGGTTTCCCAAACGCTCAATATCCCCGCAGTCAACCGCTATTGCCATATCGAATCCGTTTAACGCCTGTGGCTGCGTCCCGAATAAAATGCCGCACAGCTTCGGATTTTCCTCTTCTAAAATTACCGAGGCATTTTTGCCTGTTTGCTCCAATATAAGCCGCAGCGCAAACGCCGACCCCAAACAGTCTCCGTCTGCGCTTTTATGCGGAAGTATTATTACGTTTTTTGCTTTTTTTATTACATCGGCAATTTTTTTAAGCATTGTTATCTCCATTTTTTTTGATTTTGCCTAAGATTTCATTAATATGAGCGCCGTGCTCAATCGAGTGGTCCAGAATAAAAACAACTTCCGGAGTGTAACGAAGCCCAAGCCTGCTTCCGATTTCTTTACGCACAAATCCGGCGGCACTTTTCAGTCCCATTAAGGTGGAATTTTGTTCTTCATCGCTGCCTAAAACACTGACATATATTTTACACCATTTCATATCCTTTGTTACGTCGACCTTGACCACGCTTGTCATGTCGGCAATTCGAGGGTCTTTAAGCTCTCTTATTACAGCGCTTATTTCTTTTTTTACCTCCTCGTTAATTCGGTTTATCCTGTTTACGCCCATTTGTATCTTCCTTTCCTGCTTTATCTCGGAACCTCTTCCATTACAAAGCTTTCTATTACATCACCCTCCTTAATGTCATTGAATTTCTCTATAACTATGCCGCACTCAAAGCCGGCCGCAACTTCTTTTGCATCATCTTTGAATCTTTTAAGCGAGCTTAACCTGCCTTCGTGTATAACAACACTGTCGCGCATTATCCGAATCTCATTGTTGCGGGCTATTTTGCCGTCCGACACATAACATCCCGCAATTGTCCCGACTCCCGAAACCTTGAAAGTCTGGCGAACCTCCGCGTGACCGGTAACATTTTCCCTGTAAGTCGGCTCTAACATTCCCTTCATTGCCGCTTCGATTTCTTCAATTGCCTGATAAATTATCCTGTATGTCCTTATTTCCACTTTTTTCATTTTTGCCGATTCGGTTATTGCCGCATCCGGCCGTACGTTAAATCCGATAATAATTGCATTTGAAGCGGAAGCAAGCATAATATCCGATTCGGTTATTCCTCCGACTCCGCTATGGATAATGTTTACCCGCACCTCATCGTTGGACAGCTTTTCAAGGGACTGGCAAACTGCTTCAACGGACCCTTGAACATCCGCTTTGACAATAATATTCAAAGATTTAATCTGGCCTTGCTTTATCTGCTCAAACAGCGATTCGAGAGTTACAATATTTTGTATCGATTGGCTTTGTTTTTCCTTTTCCCTTTCTTTTCTGCTTTCAACCACTGCGCGGGCCTTTTTCTCATCGCCGACAACATAAAACAGCTCGCCGGCTTCCGGCGCCTCGCTTATGCCGATTACTTCCACCGGCACGCTCGGCCCCGCTTTCTTTATTCGCTTTCCCTTATCATCTATCATGGCACGCACTTTCCCCACAGATGTGCCCGCAAACAAAACGTCGCCGACATTGAGCGTTCCGTTCTGCACCAACAACGTTGCAACCGGCCCTCTGTTTTTATCAAGCCGCGATTCTATAACCGCGCCCTTTGCCGGACGGTTCGGATTTGCTTTAAGCTCCTTCATATCCGCAACAAGCAAAACCATCTCCAGAAGTGTATCTATGTTTTTACCCTGCAGAGCGGATATGGGCACGCAAATTGTATCGCCGCCCCACTCTTCGGGCACCAGACCGTATTCGGTAATCTGCTGCTTGACATTTTCCGGGTTTGCCTCTTCTTTGTCGATTTTATTTATTGCAACTATTATGGCTACCCCCGCCGCTTTTGCATGGTTGATGGCCTCAACCGTCTGCGGCATGACTCCGTCGTCAGCGGCGATAACAAGTATCGCAATATCGGTCACCTGCGCACCCCGTGCCCTCATTGCCGTAAACGCCTCGTGCCCGGGGGTGTCAAGGAAGGTTATTTCACGGTTGTTTACCTTAACCCTGTATGCCCCGATATGCTGTGTTATACCGCCGGCCTCCGTTGCAATTACGTTTGTTTTTCTTATATAGTCCACAAGTTTGGTTTTTCCGTGGTCAACATGCCCCATAACAACAACAACCGGTGCACGGGGTTCAAGCTGGTCCGGAGTATCTTCAACATCGTTAATAAGCAGTTCTTCTTCGGTTACAATTACCTCTTTTTCAAGTAAAACGTTAAAATCCTGCGCAACTACCGAAGCGGTGTCAAAATCAATCGTTTGTGACACGGACGCCATCACGCCGAGCATAATAAGACGTTTGACAATCTCGGCAGCTGGCTGGTCCAATTTCGCCGCCAAATCACCGACCGATATTTCTTCGGGTATCTGCACAACTACAGGTTCTTTTTTCACTTTCTTTTCCCGGCTCTGCTTTTGCTCGTGAGTCGGTATATGCTTTTCCTGCTTTGCCCTTGGCTGGCTCTTCTTTATTTTTTGCTTTTTGGTTTCCGCATCATCAATAATATCAGGCACAAGTTCTTCGATTTTTTCGGTATCGAACTTTTCCAGATCAACGCTCGATGATCTGGTATCCACATAACGTGCCTGTTTTTTTATCGGAGTGTTAAGCTCTTCAATTATAGACTCGTCAATTTCAGGCTGCTTTTCCTCTTTCTTTGGCTGCTCCTTCATTTTTTCAAGAATAAAATCAAACTGCTCAACTTGATACTTTTGAGTAAAATAATCAAATATTATATCAAGCTCGTTCGATTCAAGCGAACTGTTGTACGTCCTCGGCCTGCCCCCAAAGCTTTTCAACACACTTACCACATCGGCACTTTTTAAATCAAGTGCCTTGGCAACCTCATGTACTTTAATTTTTATCATTAATATACCCCCGTATCCTCACACAAACGCTTTAATTCGTTCGCGAAATTGATGTCAGTAACCGCAACTGCCGCGGTTTGCTGCCTGCCCGTTATTTGCCCGATTGACTGCTTGCTTCCTTTAATAATCAGCAAAACGTCGTATGTTTTGCATTTGTCCGTCAAGCGCTTTACGGTACCTTCCGCGGCATCCTCCGCCAGTATGACAAGCTTGGCCTTCCCTCCGCGCACGGCATTTTCTGCACATCCGCTTCCAATCACCGCTTTTCCGGCCCTCCGGGCAAGACCTATCATATTATGGAATCCGTCATGCTTCAAAATTTAATAACACCTCGTATATTTCTTTGGGTACCTGAGCCTTTATCCCTCGCTCAATCCCCCTGTTTTTTCTGCTCTTTTCAATACACTCCCTGCTTTTGCATACATAGGCACCCCTGCCTGCCAGAGCGCTCTTTTCGTCTATCGCAACAACTCCGTCAGGCGATTTTACAATCCGGATAAGCTCGCTTTTCGGCTTGTTTTCCCTGCATGAGACACACATTCTGATGCAAATCCTTTTGCCGCTGCTATCATATACCCTATGCTTCATCAGGCAAAACCTCTTCACCTTCGCTTTTCAGAATATCTATTTTACAACCCGTCAGCTTTGCGGCAAGACGGGCATTCTGCCCTTCCTTGCCGATTGCCAGCGAAAGCTGGTGTCCGGGCACAACCACCGTGCATGCCTTTTCCTTTTCGTTTGCCGTTGCTTTTATAACCTTTGCGGGAGCAAGTGCCGCCGCAACATATTCGACGATATTGTCGCTATATTTTATAATATCCAGTTTTTCACCCATAAGTTCTTCAACGATTCTTTGAACCCTCGTGCCTTTATGCCCGACACAGGCGCCGATCGGGTCTACGTTTGAATCGTTTGAGGCCACCGCAATTTTTGTTCTTGAGCCCGCCTCACGCGCAATACTTTTTATTTCAACCGTTCCGTTTTGTATTTCCGGCACCTCAAGCTCAAAAAGCCTTTTTACCAATCCGGGATGCGTACGCGAAAGAAGGATATTCGGTCCCTTGGTGGTGTTTTGGACCTCGACTACATAAAGCTTAAGTCTTTGGCCCCTTTTATACTGCTCCGTCGGAACCTGCTCCTGCGGAGAAAGAATTATCTCTGTTTTTCCGATATCTATCATAACGTTCTTTTTATCAACACGCTGGACTATTCCCGTTATGATGTCGTTCTCCTTATTTGCATACTCATTATATATCATGCCCCTTTCCGCCTCGCGAATACGCTGGGTTACCACCTGGCGGGCGGTTTGAGCGGCTATTCTCCCGAAAGTTTGCGGCACTGCCTTTTCCTCGACAATATCGCCGGATTGATAAACGGGATTTATCTTTTTTGCATCCTTAACCGCTATCTGCGTCGAAGGGTCCTCCACCTTGTCGACAACCGTTTTCTGGATAAAAACATCCATGTTGCCGGTTTGCTTGTTTATTTCAACCCTTACCGTGTTAGCGGAGCCGTAGTTCCTTTTATAAGCGGATACAAGAGCAGTCTCCAGCGCCTCTATCAGAACATCCCTGCTAATTCCCTTTTCCCTTTCAAATTCTTCAAGCAACATTAAAAAATCTTCGTTCATTTTTATCTATCTCTCCTCACTCATAAAATCAAACAGGATATTTGCTTTTTTAATCATGTTTTTACTTATTATTATATTTTCGTCAAGCGTAATGTCGCTGTCTGAGCTTGCTGTTAAAATTCCGTTTATGGTTTTTCCGTCCTTTTTAGCAACGGCAATCCTTTTGCCTATTGCTTTTTCAAAGTGGCTGCTGCTGCGCAGCATACGCTCCAGTCCGGGGGAAGACACCTCAAGGAAATAACTCCCCTTGATAAAATCGTCCTTGTCAAGGCGAGCACTTATCATATTGCTGATAATTTCACAGTCGTCAAGGCTGACGCCGGATTCCCTGTCAATAAAAACCCGCAAAAACCAATGGGGCCCTTCCTTTACATATTCAACGTCGTAAATCTCGTAGCCATGCGCTTTTGCTGCTTCCTCCGATATTTTAAGCGCATATTTTTCCGTTTTTGAATAAGTCATATCAGGACATAACCTCCGAATAATATACGAAAGAGTGGGAAATTGAGCCCACTCTTTGAAAACATTAATCATATTATATCCTAATTAACAATAAAAAGCAAGCATTTTTATAAAAATTGCAGGATTTTTTCAGTTTATATCGAATATATCATGATAAAAGGAGATGATGATTTGAGTTTTTTAGAAAAAATCAAAGGGTTGATACCCAAAAAATTCAATGTTAATCCGGAAATATTGAAAATAGACACCTTAATCGGCAAAAAAACCGTAATAGACGGCGATATTACGGCTGACGGAAACTGCAAGGCGGACGGCACCGTTAACGGCGAAGTTAAAATAGAAGGGGATTTGATTGTCGGCACGAGCGGCCGGATAAACGGCAATATTTTCGCCGACAACATTATCATTGCAGGCACGGTAAACGGCAACATAAACGCCAAAGGAATGCTTTGCGTCAAAAGAACCGCCAGCGTCAGCGGCGAGCACACCGCATACAGCCTGATTGTTGACGAAGGCTCGGTGTTTAAGGGCAACTGCAGTGTATTAGAACGAGATGTTTGATATAAAGCTGTTTTGAAAAAAGGCGTTTGCCGCCAAATCCACATGCTTTACTGAGTGTGCGATTTCTTTTGCTTTATCCCTCAGGCGGCGGCTCACAAGCAGGCCCGACAAGCCGCCGAGGGCCGCATTGCCGCTTGCGATTGCCTTGTCTTTTAATTCCGCCGGCATAAGCCCTATATACGCCGCATTTTCAACATCGGCGCAGTTTCCCAGGCCTCCTGCCAGATACGCATATTTTATATCGGCGCTTGCAGCCCCGTTTTCACTTAGCAGCGTTTCAATACCGGCGCGGATTGCGGATTTCGCAAGCTGTATTTCCCTTATATCGCTTTGGGTTATGTATATGCCCGGTGCGATTTTAAAATCATGTTCCAGAAATCCCGACTCGTCTATAATGTCATTCTTTAGCATCTCGGCCGTTGCATCAATTATACCGCTTCCGCAAATCCCAATCGGTTCTTTGCCGCCGATTGTTTCCGTGTGAATTCCGTTTTTAATAACCACCTTGTTAATCGCACCTTCAATACTGCCCGTCCCGTGTTTAATGTGTGCGCCCTCAAAAGCCGGCCCGGCCGCGGCGGAGCAGCACAGCAGATTTTCTTCGTGCTTTAACACGATTTCGCCGTTTGTGCCGATATCCACAAGCAGGCTTGTCTCCTGCCCCATATCCATTTGGCACGCTAAAATTGCGCATACCGTATCGGCGCCGACATATCCTGCAATGCACGGGGCCGCTATGGCTTCGAAATTGCCGTCAAGGCCTAAATCGGCCGCATCGTATGTAATCATTTCAATATTGTAAGGCTTGTACGGGGCAACCGCCAGCGTATCAACGCTAAAGCCCTGGACAAAATGCATCATTGCCGTATTCCCGGCAAATACAAGCCGCTTTATTTCATTTTTGCCTTTAAGCTCCGAAATAATATCATTAAGCTGTTTTATTATACATTCGTGCAAAGGGGGAGTTCCCTTTTCTATCCTTGAAATTACATCACTGCCGAATTGTTTTTGCCTGTTAAGCTGCGAAACTGTTTTCAGCACCGCGCCGTCTTCAAGCCGTATAAGCCTTGCCGCAATTGTTGTAGTCCCCACATCAACCGCTACACCCAGTCCCGGCTCGCCGTCGGGCGTGACATCCCGGGTTATGCCCTCCGTTAATATTTTTGCGCGGTAATCATCCGGCAGGATAACCTCCATGTCCCTGTCAACCGGGGTCAGGCAAGCCAGCACCGTCTGCCCGTCAACGATTACCTTGCATTTGCCGCACCTTCCCTTGCCCCCGCAAGAGGCTTCCACCCTGCCGCCGAGCGCTTCGATGAGTAAAGTGCCTGCCGCAACGTTTTTTTGTGTTTTTATGCCGTTTTGAATAATTGTAATCTTCATTTTTTTACAGCTCCTCAATTAACCTAAGGTATTCTTCAAAAGTGTAAATCCGGTTTATAAAATCAATCATGGCGTTTGCCGAAATCTTTTCAGGGAGTCCAATCTTTTTTGCAAGCATTCGTCTTCTTTCGGCGCTGCCCGGCACGCCGGCAAAGCCGTCCTCGAAAAAACGGGTTTTTGTTAACGCCGGCTTTGATTTGTCGCCGCAGGTTGCGTTCGCTTGTATAAGCGCTTTTTTTATTGTTTCGCCGTCTACCCCCTCAACGCCTATCAGGCCCTCCCGTCCCGCCTTTGCCTTACGCTTTTCCCTGCCGCTTATTTCGGGTATATATGCATGCTTGATACAAGCCTCGCCGAGGCATTGGCGAAGGTAATTTCTTATTCTGAAACCCGCGCTGTCCGAATCGGTCAAAATTATTATGCCCCGCTCCCTGGAAAGCCGCCGCAGCAGGTCAATCTTTTGCTTGTCTTTATACAAACCAAAGCCGTCCGTTGTTATTATAAGCGCGTCAACGGTCCGGGAAAGCTGCATCTTATCGTATTTCCCCTCAACAACAATAACTTCTTTTACCGAAAGCATCCACCGTTCACTCCTAAGGATTAAGGCATATAGAACTTGGCCCTATATGCCAAATTAAGCGTTCGGGCGCGTAGCGCTTTCCCGAACGCTACCGCTCGCCGCGCGAGCGTAAGCGTAGGCGGATTCATTCCGCCGGAGCGTGAAATTGCACGGATTTTGCGCAATTTCCTATAAATTAAAAAAGCTTATTTGATTGCTTTCGGGCATATCACCCAAGCAGCCTTGTTTTTTCATCAGATCCACCACCGTTTTGCTTATGCTCGTCCTGCTTCGCAAATCCTCCATCGAATCAAAGGGCGTCTTTTCCCTTGCCTCCACAATGGTATCGGCAACCGAGCCGCCCAGGCCGGCAATGGCGCAAAGCGGGGGCAGTATGCAGCCGCCGGAGTCCAAAAAACGCTTGGCATGTGATTTATGTATATCCACCGGAACAAATTTTATACCCCTTGCATACATTTCGTTTACTATTTCAAGTATTGTTAAGACATTTTTATCCTTTGGGGACAATTCCGTCCCCTGCAGGCCCTCAAGCTCGCGTTTTTTCTTTTTGGCAGTTTCGGCATCGCACATAATCTCCGCATCAAATTCATCCGCACGCACCGTAAAATACGCAAGATAAAATTCAAGGGGCTTGTGAACCTTATACCACGCAATCCGAAGCGCGCTTGTTATATATGCAACCGCATGCGCCTTCGGGAACATGTATTTTATCTTGTTGCACGAGGCGATATACCAATCGGGTATATTATATTTCTTCATAAGCTCTTCGTCCGAATCGGTAAGGCCTTTGCCCTTTCGGACTCGCTCCATAATATCGAAAGCGTTTTTCGACGGCAGTCCCTTGTATATAAGAAATGTCATTATATCGTCACGGGTACATATTGCCTCGCGCAGCGTGGCAATATTGTTTTTAATAAGCTCCTGGGCATTGTTTGTCCAGACATCGGTGCCGTGGGAAAGGCCCGAAATCCGCACCAGTTCGGAAAAGGTTGCAGGCTTTGTTTCCTCCAGCATCTGCCGCACGAACCTTGTCCCAAGCTCGGGTATCCCGAAAGTTCCGACCTGTGAGCCTATTTCTTCGGGTGTTACCCCCAAAGCCTTAGTGGAAGTAAAAAGCGACATTGTTTCCTCATCGTCAAGCGGAATGGTTTTTGAGTCAATCCCCGTCAAATCTTCAAGCATTTTTATCATTGTGGGATCATCATGCCCCAATATATCAAGCTTCAAAAGGCGCCCGCTGATGGAATGGTAATCAAAATGAGTAGTAATTACTCCCTTGCTGCGGTCGTCGGCGGGATGCTGGATAGGACAAAAATCATGAATGTCAAACCCTTTCGGCAAAATAATTACGCCGCCCGGATGCTGTCCGGTGGTTTTTTTAACCCCGCTGCAGCCCTCCACAAGACGGTTGACTTCGGCATTTGTCGCGGTTTTGCCCCTTTCCTCCAGGTACTTTTTTACATACCCGTACGCCATCTTATCGGCAAGCGTACTTATGGTTCCCGCCCTGAAAACATTGCCCTTGCCGAACAGCTCCTCCGTATATTTGTGTGCCGTCGCCTGATATTCTCCGGAAAAATTCAAATCTATATCCGGCTCCTTATCCCCCTCAAAGCCGAGAAAGGTTTCAAACGGGATATCATGCCCGTCTCTTTGCAGCTTTTTGCCGCATTTGGGGCAATCCTTATCCTGCATGTCGATGCCGGAGCCTACGCTGCCGTCCGTAATAAATTCACTGTACTTGCAGCTGCCGCATACATAATGGGGCGGCAAGGCATTAACCTCGGTAATATCGCATAAAAATGCAACAAAGGACGAGCCGACCGAGCCCCTTGAGCCTACCGAATAACCGTCGTCATTGCTTTTTCTAACCAGCCGCTGCGCAATAAGATACATAACGGAAAAGCCGTATTTATTTATCGCCGCAAGCTCTTTATTCATCCTGCTTTCAACAATTTCCGGAAGCGGGTTCCCGTATATGCGAAACGCTTTTTCCCTGCACATATTTATTATTTCTTCCTTGGAGTTGCCCATGACCGGAGGAAATGTCCCGTCGGGAACCGGCTTCATTTTTTCGCACATATCGGCAATTTTATTGGTATTTTCCACAACGATTTCATATGCCTTCCCGGGGGGCAGGTAATCAAACTCGGCAAGCATTTCCTCTGTCGTACGCAAATAAAGAGGGGGCTGCAAATCCGGTTCGCTATAGCCCTGTCCTGCCATTAGTATTGCCCTGTATATGCTGTCGTGCGGGTCAAGAAAGTGCACGTCACAGGTTGCAACAACAGGCTTTTTGTAATAATCCCCGAGTTCAATTATTTTTTTGTTTATTTCAATCAATTCGTCCCTGCTCTTGACAACACCGTCCCTTATTAAAAACTCGTTGTTGCCCAGGGGCTGTATTTCAAGATAATCATACATCCTGACTATTTTACCCAGCTGCTTTGAAGAAGCGCCGCTTAAAATTGCCTGGTACAGTTCTCCCTGCTCGCACGCCGTGCCTATTATTAGGCCTTCCATGTGCCGAAAATACAAAGATTTCGGTACGCACGGCTTTTTATAAAAATAGTTTAAATGGGATGCCGTAATTATTTTATAAAGATTTTTAAGCCCCTTTTTATTTTTCGCGATTATTACGGCGTGATAATACTTCTTTTCTTTAAAAGAGCCTTCTTTTTCAAACGCCTCGTTAAGCTCGTCCACGCTTTTAACCTTTGCAAGGCCGGCAAGCTTTAAATAAATCTGCGCCGTTGCCTCCGCATCGTTAACCGCCCTGTGATGGCCCTGCAGGCTTACTCCCAACGCCTGGGCAACAACATTTAGCTTATGGCTTTCAAGCTCGGGAAGCGCCCCCCTTGCCATTTCAACCGTATCAATATATGCGGGCGAAAAATCCATACCCTGCCTTTTTGCGTTAGCCTTTATAAAACCCATGTCAAAGGCGGCGTTATGGGCAACCAAAACCGCATCGCCGCAAAAATCAACAAACTGTTCAAGCACCGTTTCTATGACCGGGGCACCGGACACCATATCGTCGGTTATGCCGGTGAGCCTGGATATTTTATCGGATATCGGCATTTGAGGGTTTACAAAAGAACTGAAACGGTCGGCTATTTGACCGTTTTTGATTTTAACCGCCCCTATTTCTATTATCCTGTCTTTTTCGGGGCTAAACCCGGTCGTTTCGATATCGAAAATCACAACATTGTCTGATGCGGACTGGCCGTTTGTATTAAAGGCAATCGGCCTGCCCAAATCTATAAGATAAGCTTCCACTCCGAATATTACCTTAAAGTCATCCCCGATACCTTTGACAGAGTCGGGAAATGCCTGTACCACCCCGTGGTCCGTTATTGCAATTGCCTTATGCCCCCATTCCTGAGCTTTTTTTACGATTTCCGTAACGTCGGACATAGCATCCATAAAGCTCATTTTTGTATGCAAATGCAACTCAACGCGCTTTTTTGGGGCATTGTCACAGCGCGTTTTCTTGCTTACAATATTTATATCTTTCGCAAGGACCAAAACCTCACGGGCATATTTATCATACTGTGCCTCTCCCCTTACGGCAACATTCACACCTTTTTTCAGACGCTCAAAGAGCCTTAAATAATCCTTTTTTTCTATTCCGAACAGTTTACACGTTATGCTTCCCTCGTAATCTGTTATATCAAAGGTGACTATATATTTGCCGTTTCGCGTTTCCCTCGCGTCTATATCCTTTTTGAACAATTCCCCTTGCAGCAGCACATTACCGCTTGTCTCATTAATCCGGCTTATTTTATCAAAATTCCCGCTTTTTATTTCCTTCCCGAAAACAACGGGGTTTTCATCCTTCGGTTTCTCCGTCTTTGTACTTTCGATTTTTTTAACCTTTTCTTCCTTTTTTCTTTCGTATTCCTCAAAGGTTTCCGATTGAACCTTTATTTCAACCTTAACATCCGTCCCGAACTGCTCTTTTATTATACGGCTTGCAATTTTGGCAAAGCCGATTTCGGACAATGTCTCAATCCCGTTGTTTTGAAGTGTAACGGTAAATATTCCGTCGGTATAATCCGCGCAGGCTCCCGCAAGCACACTCATGACCACCGGATGCTTCTCCGATATGTATTCCGTAAGATTGCCCAAAAAGTCCGGACCGAAAAGCTCTTTGGGATACCGTGGGTTGATTATTACCTTATTTAATGCGTAGTCTGAGGATATTTGGCTTTGCATACCCTTTATATCCGAAAAAGCCGCAAGCTTATCAAATCTTGCGGTTACGTTAATTTCTCTTTTTTCTTTATGTGCACTGACGTCAACAACCTGTGCGTCCCGCAGCATGGTGCTGTCTGTTCTCGAAAAAAAATCAGCCAAGCTCATTCCCATTTTTTACATGTCTCCTATTTCTTTTATCAATGTCTCTGCTATTTCACATTCTTTAATTTTCCGCAATATTGCTCCTTTTTTAAACAAAACGGCGCAGCCGCTGCCGCCGGCAATACCGATATCCGCATCCCTTGCTTCGCCCGGCCCGTTTACCGCGCAGCCCATAATTGCAACCTTTATGTTTTTATCCACGCCGCAAAGAGCAGCCTCAACCTTTTTTGCCAGGTTAATAAGATCTATTTTGCATCTCCCGCAGGTGGGGCATGATATAAACTCAATACCTGTTTTTAAAAGCCCGGTCGCTTTCAATATTTCCCTTGCCGCACGCACCTCGGCCAGCGGGTCCGCCGTCAGCGATACCCTGACGGTGTCGCCGATTCCGTCAAGCAGCAATGCCCCTATGCCCGTCGCCGACTTTATAATGCCCGAATATTCGGTGCCCGCCTCGGTTATCCCCAAATGAAGAGGATAGGGATACAAGCTGCTAAATAAGCGGTATGCTTCCACCGTTTTTACAACATCCGACGCTTTGAGGGAAACAACAATATCGTCAAAATCAAACTCACCCAGCAGCCGGATATGATAAGCTGCGCTTTCAACCATCGCCCGGGGGGTTCTGCCGTACCTTCTTTCCGCTTCCTTTTCAACAGAGCCCATGTTAACGCCTATTCTAATCGGTATTTTCCTTTCCTTGCATGCGGATACGACTTGCCTTATATTTTCCTTGTCACCGATATTCCCCGGATTTATACGGATTTTGTCCGCACCGCTCTGAGCGCATTTTACGGCAAGCGTGTAATCAAAATGTATATCCGCAACCAGCGGAACATCCGTATTCTTTCTGATTTCGGCAAACGCCTGCGCCGCGGCATGGCTGTCCACCGCAAGCCGTACTATGTCGCAGCCTGCTGCCGCAAGAGAATTTATCTGCGCCAGGGTTTTATCTATGTCGGTTGTTTTGGTGCTGCACATGCTTTGAACGGTAACATTGCCGCCGCCTATTTTCACTCCGGAAACATATACCGGCTTTGTATCTTCCCTTTTATACATTCTATCCTCCAAAAATCTTTCCAATGTCGTTTGTTGTTGCCAGTATCATAAGAAGTATCAAAAGAGCAAAGCCGACAAAGTGAACAAGCCCTTCCTTTTCGGGAGGAAGCTTTTTCCGGCGTACCGCTTCAACCAGTAAAAACAGCAGCCTCCCGCCGTCGAGCGCGGGAACGGGCAGCAAATTAAAAACTCCCAAATTGATGGTAATCAGCGCCGTAAGGCTGAGCAAATCCAATATGCCGGTTTTTGCCGCCTCTCCTATATGCTGTACAATCCCGACAGGCCCGGACATTTCCTTGAAGCTGTACCTGCCGGTTATCAAATCACCGAGTGAAATTATTACTACCTTGGAAGTAAAGAGTGTCATGTAATACGAGTTGGTTATCCGAGATGTAAAGAATAAATCCTTTACAGAATTTGTAATGCCGATAAGAAAGCGTCCGTCTTCGCCCTTCATGGGGGTTAGGCTTGCAATGCCTTTTGTGCCCCCCCTTATATATCCGACCGCTATTTCCCCGCCCGTGTACCTTGACATCTCAAAGGCAAAATCGTTTTGAATGTGTATTATAGTACCGTTTATGCTTGTTATTTTGTCGCCCGGCATTAACCCTGCCTGCTCCGCGGGCGAACCTTCGATAACGGTATTTACGATTGGAACATATACCTGCTGCTGCGTATTCATCAGTACCACGAAAATTATAAATCCGGTAAGTATATTCATAAATGCCCCTGCAACAAGCACAAAAAACCTTTGCCAAATGCCTTTGTTGCCGAATGCCCTTTCATCCTGGCTGTCCTCGTCTTCGCCCTCCATTTTGCAAAAACCGCCTATAGGCAAAGCCCGAATAGAATAAACCGTTTCGCCGCGCTGTTTTTTAAATATTGTGGGCCCCATCCCGATTGCAAATTCCAAAACCTTTATGTCCGCTGCTTTTGCAGATAAAAAATGGCCGAACTCATGAACCAGTATCAGAAGCAGAAATACTATTATTGCGGATATTGCCGTTATCATACATTATTTCCTCCTTAATCTGCCTGTCTGTCTCTATAATATCGCCGATAGACGGGGTTGGTATTATAGTGTGGGCGTTTAAACATTTTTCCACTATGCGTTCAATATCAAGAAAAGATATCCTGCCTTTTAAAAACAGCTCAACCGCGGCTTCGTTTGCGGCATTTAGCACAACCGGCGCCGTTGCACCCCGTTTGCCCGCGGAAATTGCAAGGGGCAAAAGCCGGAAAGTCTCAACATCGGGCGGCGAAAACGAAATTGAAGAAAGCCTGGAAAAATCCATTTGCCGCGCCGGCGATTTTTTTCGCTCAGGATAACAGATGGCATAATGAATCGGCAGTTTCATGTCAGGCCAGCCCATCTGCGCCAATATGCTGTTGTCTTCAAATTCCACCATGGAATGGATTATGCTCTCACGCTGGATTACAACGTCAATCCTGTCATAGTCGATACCAAAAAGGTGATGTGCTTCGATAACTTCAAGCCCTTTATTGATAAGAGTTGAACTGTCTATTGTAACCTTTTTGCCCATATCCCAATTGGGATGTGAAAGCGCCTGCACTACGGTGACACTTTCTAAATCCTTTCTCTTTTTGCCATAAAACGAGCCGCCCGAAGCGGTCAGTATTATTCTTTTTATGTCCCTATCGCCGCCTTGCAGACACTGAAAGACCGCGCTGTGCTCGCTGTCGACGGGGATAATTATTACGTTTCGGGCGCGGGCGGCACCCATTACAATGTCGCCTGCCGTAACAAGGGTTTCTTTATTGGCAAGCAATATATTTTTGTTGTTTTCAATTGCCGTTAATGTGGGGATAAGCCCCGCGATACCCACGATTGCGGTTAATACAAAATCGGCCTCCGGCGCGGCGGCAACCTCGCACAGGCCCGCTGCGCCGCCCACCACTTTTGTCGGGGTATCGGCAACCGAAATCTTCAGTGCAAGGGCTGATTTCTCATCTGCTACCGCCGCAACGGGCGGCTTGTATTTTCTTATTTGTTTTTCAAGAAGGTGTATATCGGTGTTAGAAGAAAGCCCGGCAACCCGTACATCATCAAGACAGTCGATTACTTCAAGCGCTTGTGTTCCGACGGAACCGGTGCTTCCGAGAATAGATATATTTTTCATTTGCATACCTTTCCAGTTTTATAAATTAAAAAATACCGGGATATTGGATACCATCAGATAAACGGCGGGAGCGGTAAATATTACGCTGTCAAACCTGTCCATAACACCGCCGTGTCCCGGCATTATATTTCCGTAATCTTTTATACCGTACTGCCGCTTTATGCGGGAAGCGGCCAAATCTCCGAACTGTGCCACGGCGGAGCTGGCAATCCCCAAAACAAGCATATAAAAAAAGTTTACTCCTATATTGCAGAAAAAGCGCACTATCACACCGTACACCAGCATGCCCGCGCAGCTTCCGATTAAGCCTCCTATACTTCCTTCAATTGTTTTTTTGGGGCTAAGGCGCGGGCAAAGCTTATGCCTGCCGAAAAACCTGCCCGCCAAATATGCAAAGGTATCGGTTAAAAAAGCGCCTATAAAAACCGTCCAAATAAGATACTTCCCCAAATAAAGCCTTCTTATGAAAACAATATGTACCATAAAAAAGCATATGAAAATTGTCAGGAAAAACATTTTGGATATATCCTGCAGTTCTAATTTGCTGTTTTTCTTCATGTATAAAGCAAAAAGCGCCAGTATGTAAAAGAATATTACCGGCATTAATATTTTATTATCAAACGAATATGCAAAAGTAAACGCAAA
Source organism: Clostridiales bacterium Firm_18 (assembly GCA_001604215.1). Classification (GTDB taxonomy): domain Bacteria; phylum Bacillota; class Clostridia; order Monoglobales; family Firm-18; genus Firm-18. The sequence continues at coordinate 99,741 of LVAX01000092.1, read as the reverse complement.
GGACGCGGCAAGCCCGAGTATTTTTAGCGGCAGGTATTTCGCCAGGCCGACGGCTTCATACATCTCATGTAAAGCCATAAAGCTTATCACCGCCATACCGATATTTAAAATAATGGTATCGGAAAGCAATACGGCCACAAGCACCGCCGCACCGATAAGCCCCGAAATTAGTCGCTCTTTCATGTCATACTCCCCCGTACCGCCTGTTCCTGTTTTGATAATCCGCTATAGCACGAAGCATATGTTTTTTATCAAAATCAGGCCAAAGAACATTTGAAAACCAAAGCTCGGAATAGGCGCATTGCCAAAGCAAAAAGTTTGACAGCCTGCACTCACCGCTCGGCCTTATTATAAGGTCGACGGGGGGATTTCCAGCGGTATAAAGATATTTATCAACGGTATCTTCATTGACGCTGTCGGCCGGAATACCGCTTTTGACTATTGCCCTTACCGCATTTACAATTTCATCTCTCCCGCCGTAATTTAAAGCTATGTTAAGGACCATGCCGGTGTTTTTTTCCGTCAGTTTTTCTGTTTTATTGATTTGTTCCCGTATTTCGTCCGAAAACGAAGACAAATCCCCGATAATTTTTATTACAACGTTTTTGCCGCCAAGCTCCTGCTCCGCATTAGACAAATACTCCATCAACAAAGACATAAGATTATCCACTTCGCTTTTGGGCCGCTTCCAGTTTTCGGTGGAAAAAGCATATACCGTTAAAACCTCAATTCCCAGTTCATCACAAAAAAGAGTTATTTTTTTAAGGGTCTGCGCACCATAACGATGCCCCATACTTCTTGGCAGGCCGCGCTTTTTTGCCCATCTCCCGTTACCGTCCATTATAACCCCTATGTGACGCGGAAGTTTTGTATAGTCTATATTGGTTTTTTCCCTGCTCCAAAAGCCCATAGAAGCACTTCCTTTAAGTTTTCGGTCACTAACGCTGCAAATTTACCTCACTTAAGACCATAACCGGCGGCTTGCCGTTACACTTCCAATATTTCCTTTTCCTTCTTTTGGGTAATTTCTTCTATTTCCTTTATTTTTGAATCCGTAAGCTTTTGAATATCGTTTTCCAGGTCCTTTAAATCGTCTTCAGTTATTTCTCCGTCTTTCTTTTGTTTTTTAACAAAATCAATTGCCTCACGTCTTATTGAACGGATATGGACTTTAGCCTCTTCCGCTTTTTTATTCAGACCCTTAACCAGCTCACGTCTTCGCTCTTCTGTGGGCGTGGGGAAAATAAGACGAATAACTTTTCCGTCATTTTGAGGATTAATTCCTATATCCGATTTATTGATTGCCTTTTCAATCTCGGATATAATCCCCGCATCCCATGGCTGTATGACAAGCATATGGGGCTCGGGCACCGAGATGTTTCCAATCTGTGATATCGGTGTGGGAGTCCCGTAATACTCGACCATTACTTTTTCCAATATTGCGGGGTTTGCCCTTCCGGCACGTATTGTCGCAATGTCTTTTGTGTAAATCGAAATAGATTTGTCCATTTTTCTTTCAAAATCTTCAAGCATATCGTCTTTACCTCCTCTTATTTTACCAGTGTTCCGATATTTTCTCCTCTTATAGCCTTTGTAATGTTTTCAGGCTGTTCTATACCGAAGACCAAAATGGGTATCCTGTTGTCCATACACAGCGAAGTTGCCGTTGAATCCATAACACCCAGGCCTTTATTGAGCACATCAAGATAATTTATATATTCAAATTTAACCGCCTGCGAATTCTGGTTCGGATCGCTGTCATATACGCCGTCCACCTTTTTGGCAAGCAAAATGACATCCGCATCCATTTCCGCAGCTCTAAGGGCCGCTGCGGTATCGGTTGTGAAATAAGGATTTCCCGTTCCGCATGCAAATACCACCACCCTGCCTTTCTCCATATGCCTAAGTGCCTTCCCTCTGATATACGGCTCGGCAATAGAACGCATTTCAATCGCTGTCTGAACCCTTGTGGGCACTCCCCTGTGCTCCAGCGCGTCCTGGAATGCAAGGGCATTTATAACAGTTGCAAGCATACCCATGTGGTCGGCACGTGTCCTGTCCATATTTATCCCGGTCCTCCCGCGCCAAAAATTGCCTCCGCCGCAAACGATGCCTATTTGTACGCCTATATCGGAGCATATTTTAATTTGGTCGGAAATCGCCGCAACGGTATCGCTGTCGATTCCGAACCCTTTTTTTCCCGATAAGGCTTCGCCGCTTATTTTGATAATTACCCTTTTATATTTAGGCATACGTAATATTATCTCTCCTTTTTAATTATCTTTTCCAAATATTCAAGAAAATCATCCCTCAGATCGTCTCGCTTAAGGGCAAATTCCACCGTAGCCTCCAAAAATCCTAATTTGTGGCCTACGTCATATCTTTTTCCCGTAAACTCATACGCATACATCGGCTCTACCCTGCACAGCATTTTAAGCGCATCGGTAAGCTGTATTTCCCCCTGGGCGCCCGGCTCGGTTTTTTCCAGGATTTCAAAGATGGTGGGGGTTATTATGTATCTTCCGAGAATTGCAACATCACTGGGTGCATTTTCTGTTTTCGGCTTTTCAACCAAATCGTTTACTTTATATATACGGTTATCCTCCGGCTCGTAATCAACTATACCGTATTTATCCACTTCGTTTTTCGGCACATGCTGGACACCCAGTATCGAAGTATTGTAAAGATTAAATACATCAATCATTTGTTCAAGGCACGGAGGCTTCGAGTCCACAATATCATCACCCAGCAAAACAGCGAACGGCTGGTTCCCTACAAATGACTTCGCACACAAAATCGCATGCCCGAGCCCTCTTGGTTCTTTTTGCCTTATATAATGAATGTTAACCATATTTGAAATGTCCTGCACAAGCTTTAAAAGCTCGGTTTTATTACTGCGCTCAAGCTCGATTTCCAATTCGTACGATTTGTCGAAATGGTCCTCAATGGCCCGCTTGCTTCTTCCGGTAACTATTATTATATCCTCTATACCGGAAGCAACAGCCTCTTCAATAATATACTGAATGGTCGGCTTATCCACAATAGGAAGCATCTCTTTGGGCTGCGCCTTGGTGGCGGGTAAAAACCGTGTTCCAAGACCCGCAGCGGGTATAATGGCTTTTGTTATTTTCATAGTACCCCCCCACTTTGCCGAAGTTACTGCCGGCAATAATTTAAACAGCGTTATTTATCATGCGCGTTTTCACATTTATTCTACCAAAAAGTGGCGTGAAAGTAAAGCACAAGTTTTGGTAAACGGAAAGTTTTTTACGAATATGCAATTTATGTTATGTCCCGTATTATTTTCGCGATTGCATGCTCATTGTTCGTAACCGTTATGTTATCCGCCTCTTTTTTTAAGTCTTCAATGGCGTTTCCAACCGCATAAGAAACATCCGCCGCGCGAAGCAGGGATATGTCGTTCTCGTTATCTCCGGCACATATAACGGTATGTATTTTCCTGTTTAAATGCTCCCGCATTTTAATCAGCGCATTACCTTTTGACGCCTCCTTGGACAAAACTTCCAAAAATATACCGCTGCTTTGTATGAAGCTGTATTTATCCCGGTATCGCGACTTTAGCAAACTGCTTCGGACTATATCCGTTTTGTCCTTTTGCTGGACAAACATTGCCTTTGTCCACGGACAGGGTACATCCTTATAATTTTTAATCTCCACTTTCAGATTCTCTATCCCAACATGCCAATTAATGCTTTCGTTCGGCCGATAGGCATATAATTTACTTTTGTCATAAACCTCAAAACCGACAAAATCAAATTGTTTTTCAATATATTCAAGAACATCGGCGGCACCGTCATCTAAAGATATGTTAAAAAGATATTCGCCGCTTTCGACGTCATAAACGGCCGCCCCGTTGTGGGTAACAATCGGAGCGTTGGGGGCAAAGTCGGTAAAAAACGGTATAACGGCAGGGGGAATCCTGCCCGTAGCCACTGTAAAAATGCCGCCCTCGCGGATAAAGTGCTTTATTGCCTCTGCATTTTCCTTTGATATTTCATGGTCCGTATTAAGAAGTGTCCCGTCCATATCGGTACAAAGCATATAGCCGTCATATTTTTTTGCCATATCTTCTCCTTTAAGCATAATTAAATTTCGGTTTTAAAGTTTCTATACGCAATCCTTACCGGCATCCAGCAATTTTGTTTTTACCGCCCTGAAAATCCTTTGGCGAACATCCGGGTTTTCCTTTTCAAGCCGCAAAAGCAGCTGCTTGATGTATTCCCTTTTCGAATTGCCGTCTTTGGGGCAAGGATTGTGCAGGACGGGCAGGGCAAAGCGCTTTGCAAAGGAACGTATATCCTTCTCATTTGCGTAAATCAGCGGGCGGATTACGGTAATGCCTTTTCTGTCAAGGTAGGTAACAGGCGAAAAACAGCTTATTCTTGCCTCATAAAACAAAGATAAAAAGAAGGTTTCTATCACATCGTCCAAATGATGGCCGAGCGCAACCTTGTTGCACCCGTTTGCCGCCGCTATATTATTGAGCGCTCCTCTTCTTAAATTAGCGCAAAGAGAACAAGGGTTCTTTTCCTTCCTGATGTCAAAAAGCACCCTCGCTATACCGGTTTTCTCCGTAATATATTCAACACCGAGCTTTTTGCAATACCCGGCAATGTTTTCGGCAGATACCCCGTCAAATCCCATTTCAACGGTAATTGCCTTTAAGGTAAAGCTCTCGGGAATATACCTTCTCAGCGAAGCCAAAACCGTAAGAAGCGTCAGGCTGTCCTTTCCGCCGGATACGCCTACCGCTATGCAATCGCCCTTTTGTATCATATTATAATCAATTATCGCACGCCTTGCGGCGCCGGCTACTTTTTTCATACGTCCAATTATAACATATCAAATAATAAATTGATAACTTAGAAATAAAGAGTATTAACGCGAAATATCGAGAAAACAAGAGAAAGAAAAAAGCAAATTAAAAATTTGAAAAAAAGTTCTTGACATTACCGGCAATTTATATTAAAATGTGTAAGGTTAATATGCATAATTGAAAGGAATGAGATTCAATGAGCACTTTTATGGCAAAGGCAAAAGAGCTTGAAAGAAAATGGTATATTATAGATGCTGCCGGAAAGCCGCTCGGTAGGGTAGCAGCAGCTGCCGCTACCATATTAAGGGGTAAGCACAAACCCACCTTCACCCCTAATACCGATTGCGGTGATTTCGTCATCATTATCAATACCGACAAAGCTGTTTTAACAGGGAACAAGCTGGATCAAAAAACATGGTACAGGCACTCCGGATACCCGGGAGGATTAAAAGCGGTTAAATACCGCAATCTTATGGCAACCCGCTCCAACAAGGCCATGGAGCTTGCGGTCTGGGGAATGCTTCCCCATAATTCATTGGGCAGAGCGGCCTTAAGAAAGCTTCGGATTTATAAAAATGATCAGCACAATCATCAGGCTCAAAAGCCGGTTGTTTGGGATCGCGAAATCAAATAAACAAAGGAAAGGTGATATAATAAATGGCACAAGTATCATATTACGGCACCGGCAGGCGTAAAAAATCGATAGCAAGAGTGCGCTTGGTAAAAGGCACCGGAAATATAACAATAAACAAAAGAGACATTGACGATTATTTTGGGCTTGAAACACTTAAGCTTATCACCCGCCAGCCTTTTGAGGCAACACAAACAACCGGTAAATTCGATGTTATTGCAACAGTTACCGGCGGAGGCGTTACCGGCCAGGCAGGCGCAATACGTCTTGGAATCGCACGTGCACTTTTGGAAGCGGACGAAGGATACCGCCCGCTGCTGAAAGCCAAGGGTCTATTAACCCGTGACCCGAGAATGAAGGAACGTAAAAAATACGGTCTCAAAGCAGCCCGTCGTGCTCCCCAGTTCTCAAAGAGATAATTTTTGTTGCATAATTTTGATTTTATTTGTATATAATTTAAAATAACGAAGCATAATAACACAATTTCGGCAAATTCCCATAAATTAAAAAAAACGCATATAATATATTATGTGCGGTAATAAAGGAGAAGGGCTGCAATTTTAAAAATGAATATTGTCCCCTCCTCCGAACAATCAGGAGGTAGATATGCATTTGTTCGACAAAGCAGCAAAACCTCACCCTACCATGCGCCTTATCGTCATAGCAATATTCGCTTTGATGATTGGCGCTACATCGATAAAGGGTTTGGTTTATGCAATGTCAAAACAGGTGAGCATAACGGACGACAACGGGTATAATGAAGAAATTATCACTTACAAATCAACGGTATCACAACTGCTGCAGGAAAAGAATGTTGTTTTAGACAGCTTCGACGAAATGAATTGCTCACCGGACGACAGGGTTTTCGACGGAATGCAGATTATCATCAGCAGGGCGGTATATGTTAATGTCACCAACGGTGACGAGTATGAATTGATACTGACCGCTAAAAAAACAGCCGGAGAACTTTTGCACAGTTTGGGAATTGAAACAGGTCAGGGTACGATACTAAACGTTTCGCCTGACACAAAAATTTTCGAAGGCATGGACCTTCGGATAATCCATTCAAAAGAAGAAATAATTACAACACAAGAAGTTCTTCCTTTCAAGGTAATTAAAAAACCTTCCACACACCTTAAAGAGGGTGAAACGAGGGTAGCACGCGAAGGCAAGGAAGGGCTAATGCAAAAAACCTACAAGGTATGCTATGAAAACAACAGGGAAGTTTCAAGAAACGTTTTGGAGCAAAGTATAATAACAAAATGCATTGATAAGGTCATCGAATACGGCGCTCCGGCGGCAAAAGCCGCAATTGCCTATAACAGCGGTACACTTGCATCCAGGGGCGGTGAGCTCCGGTACAAAGGCGTAATAACATGCAGCGCATCGGCATACTGCATAAGGGGGCGGACCGCAACCGGCATGATGTCGCAAGTCGGGGCGGTGGCGGTTGACCCAAAGGTTATTCCTCTGGGGACACGCCTGTATATAGAAGCCCCTGACGGTTCATGGACATACGGCAAAGCAATTGCCGCAGATACCGGAGGCTCCATCAAGGGAAACAAAGTGGATTTGTATATGGAATCGTACGACGAGGCAATTCGTTTCGGCAGACGTCCGGCAAAGGTTTACATTTTAGAATAAAGTTTAAAAACAAAAAGTTTAAGGCCTCCCGCACAATGGTTTAAAAATCAAAGTGCGGGAGCCTTTTTTTGTATAAATTATATATTCGGTGTCAATAATTTTTATAAAGATAAATAATAGGTTAAAGGAATGATCTTTATTTTTAAAAAATACTTCTGTCCCGGCAAGGCATGCTTTTGCCGAAACAAAAGCAGGCTTTGCTTATCCTTAATTATCGGGCTTGTATTAACAGGCATGATAATGCAGTATATCTCATCCGTCAAGGCAGATATTGAAAAAAGCTGTGTCCGTTTGCATGTGATAGCAAACAGCAACAGCCCGGAAGACCAACAGCTTAAACTAAGTGTAAGGAACGCGGTTTTAAAACACCTTGAAGAAAAGCTTAAAAATGCCCAAACCACCGGTGAAACCAAACAAATAATACAAAACGAACTTGACAGCATAGCACAAGCGGCTCAGGAAGAACTTATCCTGCACGGTGCCCGGTATCGCGTAACCGCCGAGCTGGGTAATTTTAATTTCCCGACCAAGCAATATGAAGGCGCAAAACTGCCGGCAGGCAATTACGATGCACTTCGCATAATAATAGGCGCGGGTGAAGGCGAAAACTGGTGGTGCGTGCTGTACCCGCAGCTTTGCTTTACCGGCGCATATACGGCAGAGCTGCCCGAAGAAAGCCGTCAAAAATTAAAAAACGTTCTTACGGAGGATGAATACAACATAATCACTTCGCCGTCCGATTGCATCCCGGTTAAAATAAAATTCAGGCTTTTAGAGCTCTTCGGTTCCTAAACCGCCTAATTCCAAAGACTTTTTCCAGTATCCCGAATGAATGAAAAAGGCGCCGAAAATCAGCGAAGCAATGGGCGACAATGTAATTGCAAGCGCAACCCCGCTAAAGCCCATAAGCCTTGACAGTATTGCCGCAAGCGGTATTCTAAGCAGTATTGAGCTGACAACTGAGCTTATCAATGTAAGGGTTGTGCGCCCCGCACCGGTAAGCAGGCCGTTCTGGCAAAAAACTACCGATAAAATCAAATATTCCCCGCTGCAAATGCGCAAAAACGTTACGCCGGTTTCTATAACCGCGGCCTCATCGGTAAATATCCTTATAAACGAGTGTGCAAACGTGAAAATTATAACAAATATTACTGCTATTATCGGCATAATAATTTTTATTCCGGTTGACATAGTCCGCTTCGCTCTATCGGGCTGCCCGGCACCGAGGTTTTGCCCGCTCATGGCCGAAACCGCAACCATCATTGCGGCGGCGGGTAAAATGGCAAACCCGTTTATTTTCCCGGCGATTCCCGCGGCCGCGGACTGGATTACCCCGAAAGAATTGATAATCGACGTTAAAAACAAAAATGAAATCGACACTATTGTCTGCTGAACCGACATAGGCATGCCTATTTTTAAAAGCCTTTTTATTTTTTCGCCGTCAAGCCGTATATCCTTAACGGTAAAGCCCTTAAACATTTTTCTTTTTATTATAATAATCAAAGATGCAAACATGCTTACCGCCTGTGCCGCCACCGTTGCATATGCGGCGCCGGCCGCGCCCATTTTAAAATATCCCACGAGCAGCAAATCCAAAACAACATTTAAGCAAGCCGCAATTAACACCATAACAAGAGGCGTTTTGGAATCCCCTTTCCCACGCAATATGCTGCTTATCGAGTTATAACCCATAATAAAAATAATTCCGCTCATACATATCATGTAATACTCATACGCCTCGGAATAAGCCTCCGGCGGGGTATTAAGGGCATCCAGCACCAGCTTGCCCGTCAACAGGGTAACAATTGTAATTATTAACGAAACTGCCACAGAAAGTATTATAACATTGCCGATAGTCTTGTGCTGCTGCTCATGCTGCTTTGCACCCTCGTACTGGGCCACCATAACCGTTGCACCCATTGTGAATCCAGTAAGCAGCATTGTTATAACATGTGTAAACTGTCCGCTTGTCGAAACGGCACTGATGGAATGAGCCCCTGAAAAAAGCCCTACTATGATTAAATCCGCAACCGCGTAAAATGCCTGCAGCAGGTTGGCAAGAAGCAGCGGAACGGTAAAAGTGATAAGAGTTTTTGCTACATTTCCCGTTGTCAAATCATTTTTCATAATAAAACCATTAACCTTTCAACATTATATAAAAAAGCAACGAACTAATTTTAGCAGTAAATAAAAAATAAGTCAAGCTTTTGACTTTTTATAACTCAAAATAAAATTGTTGCCTAACGCTTATAATTGTTATATAATTATGAATGTGACTCTATATTCAAAACAGGAGGGTTGCCGGTACTTATTCCCAGGCATAATTAAAAATGAAAAATTATAATGTTAATATTAAACACTTGTTATCAGCGAGCCTGTTTGTTGCAATAGGCGTTGTATTGCCGATTGCGTTTCACTTTGTCGGTTTTGGATCGAAGCTTTTGCCCATGCAGCTTCCCGTATTGCTTGCAGGATATTTTTTAAGCCCGCCCTACTCGGCCGTTGTCGGAATAACCACACCTATAATAAGCACTTTTGCAACAGGAATGCCACCATTCTTTCCCAACATGCCGTGCCTTGCGGTTGAATTCGGAGCATACGGGCTGTTTTTGGGAATATATAAATTTAAAAGCAGATATTTAAGGCTTGTCACGGCATTGATTTCGGGGAAAGCGGTACTGTTTTTATTTGCCCTGTCAAATCCCGCATTTTTGACATTTGCATCAGCCCAGCTTGTCAACGGGTTTGCCGGCATGCTTATTCAGATTGCAGCAGTACCGTTTATTGTAACAGCATGTGAAAGGAGCAAACACCATGTCTTGCAAAACAAATAAAAAAGCATTCCGGCTCGTAACACTTTCCGGAACGCCTCATCTCGCCCCGCGAAGGAAAGCGAAGGCGGATTCATTCCGCGGCAGCGCGAAATTGCGCGGATTTTGCGCAATTTCCTATAAGTTAAAAAAAGCAGCGGACGAATTACATAGGCAGCAATGCTCATGTCTTATCATAAAAAACGATACCGTAATATATAAATCCCATGAAAAAGGCGTATATCCCCTGCTGTGCTCGGTTGATTTAATGAAGGGGGCAATACTGGCGGATAAAACAATCGGCAAAGCGGCCGCACTGCTGTGCGTACTGGGCCGGGCCGAGGGCGTTTACGGCCGTATAATGAGCAAGCCGGCCGAGCAGGTATTGAAACAACACAAAATCAAATACAAATTCGGCACCGAAACCGACAACATACTAAACAGGCCGCAAACGGATATCTGTCCCATGGAGCGGCTCGTGGAAAAAATTGATTCGCCCGAAGAGGCCTTTTATCTTCTCACGCAAACTATGCAAAAAGCAGGCAAACAAATTACCGGAGGAGATATCGTATGATTTACAGGAAGTTAGGAAACACGGGATTTAACATATCGGCCCTTGGCCTTGGCGCAATGCGCCTGCCGGAATATGAAAAAGAGGGCAAATGGTACATGGATGAAGACGAATGTATCGACATCATACACCATGCCTTCAAAAAAGGCATAAACTATATCGACACGGCATGGCCCTACAGCCATGAAAACAATCAATACATAGTCGGAAAAGCAATTAAAGGGTATAAGGATAAGGTTAAGGTATCCACCAAAGTGCCAATGTGGAATGTGGAGCGGGAGGATGATTTCTGGTATTACTTAGAAGAGCAGCTTAGAAGGCTTGATGTGGACTGCATAGATTTTTTCCATCTTCATTCGCTGGATAACGGAAGCTTTGAAAACAAAGTTTTAAAGCTTAACGTGCTTGAAAACATGGAAAAGGCAAAGCAAAAAGGGCTGATTGCGCACAAATGCTTTTCCTTCCACGACAAGCCCGAAATAATGAAAAAGATAATCGACACCGGCGCCTTTGAGACGGTTTTGTGCCAGTATAACCTTTTGGACCGGAGCAACGAAGACGCCATTGAATACGCCCGCAGCAAAGGGCTTGGCGTTATTGTAATGGGGCCTGTCGCAGGCGGCCGCCTTGCCGCCCCGTCGGATACTTTAAAAAAACTGCTCCCCAATGCAAAGGACACCCCGGAAATTGCGCTGCGGTTTGTCTTGGGAAATAAAAACGTAAGCTGCGCATTATCCGGAATGACCTCCAAAGCAATGGTGGATGAAAACGTCGAAACAGCCGCACGCTGCAACGAAGAACTCTCAAGCGAGGAATGGAAAAAAATCAGCGATACACTGGAACAAATAAAAGAATTATCCCGGCTTTACTGCACGGGCTGCGACTATTGCCAGCCCTGCCCGATGGGTATTCAAATTTCAAAGATTTTTTTGCTGTACAACTTCCATAAAGTTTACGGCCTGACGCAATATGCAAAAGAAGAATTTGCAAAGCTGCTCAGCGAGGCTGAAGGAGACCCGCAAAGCTGCATACAATGCGGCGAGTGCGCTAAAAAATGCCCCCAGTCAATACCTGTCCCCGAAAAATTAAAACAAGCCGCCGCACTGCTTAAAACCATTCAGCATTAATCCTTTAAAATATACTCCATTATCATCGAGGTGACATGTGCGCACCTTTTTTCCATAGCCTCGCGGCTGTCAAAATCCCTGTGCAAAATATGGGTTAGCGTATGAATATTACTGTAATATGAAAACGTAAACATGTTAATGGACATTACAACCTCGTCCGCATCTATCGTATCCTTGAACACGCCCTCCTGTTTGCCGCGTATTAAAACATCGCGCGCAAAATCAAGCGCGTTTTCTTTAAGGACACTGGCCTGGGACTTGCTGATAAAAGCCGCGTCGTTCAAATTCTCCCACATAACCATCCTTATAAAGTACGGGTTTTCGTAAAAGAAATTAAAATACATGGCTATAATGTTTTTTATGGCGTCCGCATACGACGCCTTTTTTGATATTACCTCCTGCTCACGCTTTGCCAGGCGCTCGTATACAATGGTCAGCACAGCCGAGTAAAGTCCTTCCTTGCTGCCGAAATGCTCGTAAATAAGCCTTTTGTTCATACCCGACTTCTGGGCTATTACATTAACCCTTGCCCCGTACAGCCCTTTTAGCGAGAACTCCTCTATTGCCGCTTCCAATATCTTTTGTTTTGTAATCTCCGATTTTTTCATTATCATACTCCGGAATATGCGTTATATCCTCCGTCTATGGGTATTATCGAGCCGGTTACAAAGGATGCCGCATCCGAGCACAGGTAAACAATCGCTCCCACCAGCTCTTCGGGCTTTCCGTAACGTCCCATAGGCGTTCCGGCAATTATTTTCTTGCCCCTGGGCGTGGGGTTGTCTTTTTCGTCAACCAACAGGAAGTGGTTTTGAGTGGTATGCAAAAAGCCGGGCGCAATTGCGTTAACCCTGATATTCGGGGAATATTCCTGGGCAAAATGTACGCTCATCCACTGGGTAAAATTCGAAATAGCCGCCTTTGCCGCGCTGTATGCTATGGTATTTGTAAGCGGCGTGTAGGCGGACATGGATGAAATATTTATTACCGAACCATTGTTTTGATCAACCATAACCTTTCCGAAAACCTGTGTGACATAAATGGTACCGAGCAGGTTCAAATTTACAACCCATTGCAAAGCGTCCTGCGGAATGTCAAAGAAGGATAATGAAGGCCCGGTTGTTGCCGCGGCTTTATTCCCGCCCGCTCCGTTTATTAAAATATCAACCTTGCCGAAACGGTCCATTACAATGTCTTTTGCTTTGTTTATACTGTCCATATCCAGCACATCAACGCCGACGCCTATTGCCTCCCCGCCTTTTTCGTTTATTTCGGCGGCAATTTCGCTTGCTTTTTTCTCGTCTATGTCGAGCAGCGCGATTTTAACGCCAAACTCCGCAAGCTCCTTTGCCATAACGGAACACAATATACCGGCCCCTCCCGTAATGACAGCAACCTTTCCCGATACATCAAAACTTACCATGTGACATCAAATCCTTTCGTAAATATATTTTTTATAATTTTTTGAAGCTTTTTTTGCTATACATATTCTATACATAAAATTTTTCAAATGTCAAGACTTTAATTTATTAATATGGAATTGACTCTCTTATAATCATGCATAAAAAACCTAACCAATATGCACTCAGCCCCCTTATGCCTAAAAAAAATATTGACAAAATTACCCCGGTGTGCTATATTGAAAATATAAACTGAACCATTTGGTTACTTTTTAATGAAAGAGGGTTGTATTATGCCATTAAAACAGTTTGAAGCAGATAATCTTAAAGTATATGTTTACGACACCAGAGCACAGCTCGGTGCCGCCGCGGCCGGGGATGCGGCCGAAAAAATAAACAAAGTGATAAGCGAAAAGGGCGAGGCAAACATTGTCTTTGCGGCCGCCCCGTCCCAAAACGAAACACTTGAAGGGCTTTTAACGTACGATATTGACTGGAGCCGTATTCGCGCTTTCCATATGGACGAATACATAGGCCTTGCTGCGGACGCACCGGCGGGCTTCGGCAATTTCCTGCGCCGCGCTATTTTTGACCGTGTTAGCTTTAAAGAGGTACATCTTATTGCGGACCAGGGCACATCGCCGGAGGAAATATGCGAAAATTACACAAAGCTGCTTAAGAAATACCCTCCGGACATTATAATGCTCGGTATCGGCGAAAACGGCCACCTTGCGTTTAACGACCCGCCGGTTGCAGATTTCAGCGACCCGGAAACGGTAAAAATAGTCCGGCTTGACGAGGTATGCCGCCAGCAGCAGGTTAACGACGGTTGCTTCCCCACAATAGACGAGGTTCCCAAAAAAGCGGTAACCCTCACCATGAGCGCTATAATGAGTGTTCCCGCCGCAATCGTCGCGGTACCTGCCGCCACAAAGGCAAACGCTGTCTATAACACAATAAACGGGCCCGTCAGCGAAGCATGTCCCGCAAGCATTTTGCGCAGGCATAAAAACGCATCGCTGTACCTCGACAAAGACAGCGCAAAAGAAATATTAAAAGGGTAAAGGAGATAACGTCATGAAGCAAATAAAGATACTGCTTACCGGAGCGGCGTTTGCCGCCGACCTTCACGCCGACGCATATTCACGCATGAGGGACAAAGCAAAAATCGTCGCGATTGCCGACAAAGCGGCGGACAGAATTGAAAAGCTTGCAAATACATACGGCTTTACCGACTTCAAAGCATTTGACGATTATAAAAAAGCAATTATGGAAACGGATTGCGACGTTGTAGATATATGCCTTCCGAATTTCCTTCACCATGACGCGGCGGTGACCGCGCTTTCCCAAGGCCGTGACGTAATATGCGAAAAGCCTCTTGCGACAACGGTTGAAGACGCTTATGACATAATCAACACAGCCGAAAAATACGGCAGACGCGTTTACTACGCCGAGGACTGGCTCGGCAGCCCCGCACTGCGCAAAGCAAGAGAAATAATCGACAGCGGCGCCATCGGGGATTTGACTTTCGTACGCGCGCGCGAGTGCCACTGCGGCTCACACAGCCCGTTTGCGCAAAAAATCAAATATTGCGGAGGCGGCTGCATGGTGCATTTAGGCGTACACCCGGTAGGGTTTATGCTTGCCCTAAAGAATAACAAATGGAAAGAGCTTGTCGCGCTTACATCGGGCGGTGGCGAGAACAACCTTATCCACCGCGGTATGGAGGGCGAGGACTGGGCAGGCGCGCTGATGCGGTTTGAAGACGGAACAACGGCGGTGCTTGAAGCAAATTACGTTACAAGCGGAGGCATGGAGGATGTTATTGATTTTTACGGGACAAAAGGCTGTCTGCACACCGACCTTACCTTCAGCAGCGCACTTAAAGGCTTCAGCATCCCCGGCTTTGACTATACCGTGGAAAAGGCCGAGGTAACCACAGGTTGGGCAAATCCGGCGGTTGACGAAAAGTATAATTTGGGCTATGTCTCCGAAATCGGGCATTTTCTTGACTGCATAGCAAACCAAAAGGATGCCGATGTGGGGCTTCGCGGCATTGACGGATACGAAACGCTTAAAGTAATCAACTTAATTTACAAATCTGCCCGTGAAGGGATAAAAATTATAAATAACGGATTGGAGGCTAAATAATGGCAAAGGATATCATAATACCCGTAGAAGTCGGGGGAATCACCTTCAAAAACCCTTTTTATGTGGCATCCGGCCCTACAACAAAATCGGTACGCCAGCTTAAAAGGATAGAAGAAACCGGCTGGGCGGCGGCAAGCATCAAGCTTACAATCGACCCTGCGCCTTACATTAACCGCAAGCCGCGGTATGCAATGTTTAACGACCGGAACGCATTGGCATTCACAACTGAAAAGCGTTTAACCTTTACAGAAGGCTTAAAGCTTGTTGAGGACGCAAAAAAGGTTTTGACCGACCTCATACTTTTTGCCAACATAACCTACGCCGGCGATGACGGCGTTGAGGGCTGGGTTCGCATGGCAAAGAAATTCGAAGAAGTCGGCGCGGATATAATCGAGCTTAACATGTGCTGCCCCAACATGAGCTACAACCTTGAGCTTACAAGCGGCTCCAACAGCGCAAGCACGAAAAAAACGGGAGCAAGCCTCGGCCAGCAGGGCGACGCCGTTGCGGAAATAGTAAGGGAAATAAAGAAAAACATTTCAATCCCGCTTTTTGTCAAGCTGACGCCGGAGGGCGGAAAAATAGCACAGGTTGCAAAATCGCTTTACGCGGCGGGTGCGGACGCGGTAGGCGGAACATCAAACCGCATGGCCATACCGCCCATCGATTTGGACAACCCCGGAAAGGCATATTACCACCTGCAGGAAGAAATAAGCATGAGCTGCCATTGCGGACCATGGCTAAAGCCGCTTGCCCAGCGCGATACATACGAGATAAGAAAGGTAAACGGCATGGAACCCGCCATCATGCAGGCAGGCGGCATAACAAACTGGAAGGACGCCGTCGAAATGGTAATGTGCGGCGCAAACCTTTTGGGCGTGTGTGCCGAAACGCTAATCAGCGGATACGATATTGTACGGCCCATGATTTCCGGCATGAAGGAATACATGGACAAACACGGTTACACCGATTTGTCACAAATACGCGGGATTATCGTACCACAGGTAAAAACCGCAACCGAGGTTACGCTTTTCGGCGGTTACGCAAAAATCATCGAGCCGAATTTATCCGCCCCGTGCAAGGATTCCTGCCCGCACCACGTGCCGGCGCAGGCATACATACAAAAAGTCGCCAAAGGCGAATACCGTGACGCATTCGACCTGATAACCTCAAAAGACCCCCTTCAAAGGGTGTGCGGACTTGTATGCAGCCACCCATGCGAAGAAGCATGCACACGCGGAATAACCGGAAGGCCGGTGCAAATCCGGGATATAAAACGTTTCGTTTTAGAATACGGCAAGTCAAAAGGCTGGGAACCGTCGCTTGACAAAGCGCCCGAAAACGGTTACCGTGCGGCCGTTATCGGCTCAGGCCCCGCAGGGCTTACCTGTGCGGCTCATTTATGCCGGGCAGGCTATGCGGTAACGGTATTCGAAAGAGAACCTAAGCTCGGCGGCATGCTGCGGTACGGCCTGCCCAAATTCCGTCTTGAAGACAGCGTTATCGAAGAAGAAATCGAAACACTGAAAAAGCTTGGGGTAACATTTAAAACCGGAGTATGCTTCGGCAAGGACATCACGGCCGAAAGCCTGAAATCCGAAGGCTATGACGCTATTTTCATAGGCATCGGGGCGCAGGAGGGCAACAAGCTTTCCATCGGCGGCGAAAACGCCGAAGGGGTTATTGACGCCGTTAATCTTTTAAAATCGGTGTACGACGGCGAAAGCATTGATATCGGCAAACGAGTCGTAGTAATCGGCGGCGGCTTTACCGCGGTCGACGCGGCGCGGACGGCGGTCCGTCTTGGCGCAGAAGAGGTATTTATCGCATACCGCCGCACAAAAGACGAAATGCTTGCTTCTGCGGAGGAAATCGCCGAAGCCGAGGCGGAAGGTGTCAAAATCATGTATCTTGTGGCTCCCTATTCGATAGTAGCCGAAAACAACAAAGTAGTTGCCATTAATATGTGCAACCAGGTATTGGGCGAAAAAGGCTGCGACCTGCGGCGCAGGCCCGAAAAGGTATCGGGCGCCGATTTTCACCTGCCCTGCGACACCGTCATATACGCAACCGGCCAAAGGGTTGAAGAAAAAAGCATTGCCGGCATAGCACAGGAAAACGGCCTGATATCGGTTGAGGAAAACACATGCGCCACATCAATCCCCGGAGTATTCGCGGGCGGCGACGCCGTAAAGGTGTCGAACATAATAACGGCTATCTCAATGGGCAAAAGAGCCGCCGTTTCCATGGACAAATATGTGCGGGGCACAAAGGCAACTCTTGAATATACAAAAGACACCGTATGCGTGGATCCGGACAGCGTTCTGCGCCGTGCAGGATACTTTAAGGACGAAGAAACGGGCATAGACACGCAAACCCGCTCGGCATGCGAAAGAAAATACGACTTTAATACATACACACGCCCGATGACCGAGCAGGAAGCAAAGGCGGAAGCTTTACGCTGCCTAAACTGCGGCTGCGGCGAGGGCTGCCAGCTTTGCAAAACCATTTGCTGCGACTTTGCCCCGTTTATTTCGGAGCCTGATACGCTTTCAATCAACAAAGACGAATGTGTTGCATGCGGCATGTGCTTTAACAGATGCCCGAACAAAAACATCGAAATGGTTTGCACGGGCGAAAAGGTATAAAATTATACCCAGTATAATGAAAAGGGGGCTTTATAAATGGCTTATACAAACTTAGATGTAGAAAGTGTAAGAAATTTCTGCGAAAATATATTTATAAAAAGAGGATACACCAAAGAGGAAAGCGCGGACATCACCGACGTTCTGCTTACCGCGGATTTGTACGGCATAGAATCCCACGGCATCCAGCGCCTGATACGCTACCACCTTGCTATTGAGGAAGGCTCCATAATACCGGACGCAAAGTCTGATATTATCTTCCGGACACCTATTTCGGCAGTGATTGACGCGCCGAAATCAATGGGCCAGGTTGTGGCGAAAAAGGGCATGAACATGGCAATAGAAATGGCAAAAAACCACGGTGTGGGCATGGTATGCGTAAGAGGCTCTAACCATTACGGCATTGCGGGGTACTACACAAAAATGGCGGCAAACGCCGATATGATAGGCATAAGCATGACCAATACCGAAGCAATCGCCATACCCACCTACGGCAAAAAAGCAATGCTCGGCACAAGCCCGATTGCCGTTTGCATGCCCGCCGACCCCGTGGACTTTTGGTACGATGCCGCAACCACCGTTGTTACAAGGGGCAAGCTTGAGGTTTACAGAAAAAAAGAGGCTCCTCTTCCATCCGGCTGGGCTGCGGACGAAAACGGGCAGGACTGCTCCGACGCCGACAGGGTATTGAAAAACATAATCGGCAAATTAGGGGGCGGGATTTTCCCTCTGGGCGGCTGCAGCGAAGAAACCGGCTCACACAAGGGATACGGCCTGGGCATTATTGTCGAGCTGTTTACCTCCGTATTCTCCGGCGGCACCACCTCCCCCCATGTGAAAAACAGCGGGAACGCGGATACCTCTTTTTGCATGTGGGCTATCGACTACGGCATATTCGGTGACAAAAAAGAAATAAAGAACCGGATGTCCACCCTTTTAAAAGAGCTGCGCGAAAGCCCGAAGGCGGACGGCTGTGACCGCATATACACGCACGGCGAAAAAGAATTGGAATCCGCCATGCAAAAGCAGAAAACCGGAATCCCCGCAAACGAAAAGACAATATCCGAGCTTAAAATGATAGGCGAAAAATTAGGGGTTCCGTTTGAAGATTACATTAATTTATGATAAAATATTATTAATGCACCGGATTCTTCCGCAAGGGACAAGGGGGGCAGGTTTTTGCCCCGTGCGTCCCTTGCGGCACAATTGGAGGCGAAATATATGTTTGACTACACATCTACCGTTGAAGAGATAAACAAAAGCGGCATTAAAACAGCCATTATCCCTTTGGGGAGCGTGGAACAGCACTCCTCCCACCTGCCCATAGGCACCGACTGTATAATTGCAGAGGCGGTGGCGCGCAGCGTGGGCGAAAGAATGAATGCTTTTGTTTTGCCCGTAATACCGATAGGGACATGCTACGAGCACAAATGCGCCGGAAAATTCACGGCGGTATGGCTGCGCCCCGTCACCCTTTACCACATAATAGAGGATATTGTGCTAAGCCTGAAAAACCAGGGCTTTGAGCAAATAGCCCTGCTGCTCGGCCACGGCGGGCTTTTTGTTGTCGGCCCCGTTGTGCGTGAGCTGAACGCCAACAACGATAACCTGACGGTCGTGCACCGCGAGCTTTTTTCCGACGCAGGCAAAAGCGGCCTGACGGAGTGCGCCGACGACGTACACGCCGGAGAAATCGAAACCTCTGTCATGCTTTACTTAAAAGAGCAGTACGTCAAAAAGGACGATATGCTGAAAAATGACTTTTTACCGGACGTCCCGCGCAGCTTTTTAAACTATTCCTCTATCTTAAAGCTGAGCAATACGGGCGTTTGGGGCAAACCGTCACTGGCTGGCAAGGATAAGGGCGAAAAGCTGTTATTGTACGAAGTGGAACAAACGGTTGAATTTATAACCCGCGCCTTTAAAGCAGCAACCAAAAACGCCTGGTAAAACAAGTTTCGCAGCGGTACTTTTTCCGCCGCTTCCGGTTTTTGCCGGGCTTGCTATATATTCAGTGTTGCTTTTCCCTTCCACGGTATGTATAATAGGGCGGTGGAAGGAGGAATGCGAAATGAAAAAGGTTATATGCATTGTATTGTTCATGCTCGGCATGGCCACAACCTCATACGCCGGAGTATACATGAACGTGCCGATAGATATTGCGGTGAACGGCAGATATATCAAAAGCGACGTAAGGCCGTTTTTAATATCGGGAACAACTTATGTCCCCATCCGGTTCGTAAGCGAAGCGCTTAGGGCGGACGAGGTTGTATGGGACGGGCAAAACGACACCGCCGTTGTCCGCAAGGGGGATACCGAAATAATTATGCCGGTCGGTAAAAACTATGCCCTCATCAACGGGCAAAGCATCCAAATACCAAACGGTGTGCGGCTTGTAGGCGACAGAACCTTTGTGCCGGTGCGTTTTGTTTCGGAATGCTTCGGCGCCGGCGTAAGCTGGGACGGGGAGCATCTTAACGTATTGATTGAAAAACCGGACATAAGCGTAAATCCGGGCTCGGTATATGACAGAGGCTATAGTAACGAGAACATTTACTGGCTCGGCAGGATTATAGACGCCGAAGCCGAAGGCGAGCCGATGAACGGAAAAATCGGAGTAGGCGACGTGGTGCTCAACAGGGTAAAAAGCGACCTTTACCCCGACACCGTGTATGAAGTAATTTTTGATACAAAGTTCGGAGTGCAGTTTGAACCGGTAATAAACGGACGAATATACCAAACTCCGTCCTTTGACAGCCTTGTCGCGGCAAAATACTGCCTGCAGGGGGAAAATATCGTTGGCGAAAGCCTGTTCTTTTTAAACCCCGTAACCGCGGCAAGCTCATGGATAACAACCGACAGGCAGCATTACACAACAGTCGGGAACCATCATTTTTATCTTTAATAGCTGCACACCTAAATAAAGCGTTCCGGCGCGTAGCGCTTTCCGGAACGCATCATCTCGCCGCGTGAGCGTAAGCGTAGGCGGATTTATTCCGCCGGAGCGTGAAATTGCGCGATTTTGCGCAATTTCCTATATGTTAAAAAAGGACGCATCACCAAATCGGATACGTCCTTTTTTATATAGTTTCCACCCGGCACCGTCCCCCGGCTTTTGCATTGTACATAGCAATATCAGCACGTTTTATAACCGAATCAAAGGTATCGCCCTTCCTGCACTGGGTAACGCCGAAGCTTATCGTCATATGCTTGCCGTTCTTGTATTCATATTTTGCTACTTCTTCCAGCAGCCTTTCGGACAGGCTTTGCGCCTCTTGTATATCGGTGTCCGGGCAGATTATCAAAAATTCCTCCCCGCCCCATCTTCCGATAATATCCTTTTCCCTGCAGTTGTTTTTTAAAATATTGGCAACATCGGACAAAACCCGGTCGCCAACAACGTGGCCGTATTCGTCGTTGATTTGCTTAAAATAGTCCAAATCCGCCATAATGAGCGAAAACGTATATGTAGTGAACATAGATTTATTAATCTCTTTGCTGAGCACCGAATCCAACTTAATCCTGTTATACAGGCCAGTTAAATAATCGGTTACGGTAAGCCGCTCAAGCTCTTCGTTCTTTTTCTCAAGCACCCTGGCCGACTCCGCCCTGCTGTGTTCGAAATATGCAATTGCACACATCAGCGCCAGCGTAGAGCTTAATACGTTTATAACATAGCCGACATCAAACCCCGCCGGCTCCCAGCGCATCCGGTTCAGCAGGAAAAACAAAACAAGATACGCCAAGAACAAGCCCATTAGTATAGGCCCTTTCTTTTTCCCAAGCATAAAATACACAATGGGCGGGTATATGCTAACCCAAAAAAGAGAATTATGGCAGTTTTGCGAAAGGGTAATAAACCCAAGCAGCACCGCCGTAAACAGCAATACCGTAAATAACGTGGCGGATTTAACTTTATCGGTCTTATGGAAATACAAAAAAATAACAAGGGAAAATACCGCCCCGCCAAGCTCCAGAATAACAATCCCGGTCTGCCCCGTGAAAAATAAGTTTAGCACCGAAAAAATCAAACAAGTGCAGAACATGCCGACAAGCACAACATTCAGCAAATAGGCACGCCTATATTCAGGATGACCTGCCGAAAATCTTTGGTTATTCGTAAGGACCCTCAACAGAAAATTCACAGCGTAAACCTTCTTTTTATTTCTCTGATTTAATTATATCCACCTTTATGGTTTTTGTCAAATTTTTTATTATGCTATTATATCATAAGTGCAAGCCGCCAATCGGCTTGCTTCACACCGATTCAATAAATACATCGGAAGATAAAGCCGGTAGGCTTTTCAACATTAGTTGTATTTATTATATCATATCAAGCTCACGGATTAACTCCATGCGTTTTTTTATTGTTTCGTTGTTTTCAACAGCTTTTTGGGGATTTATATATTTGTATACGGACTTTTCTTTTTTTATAATTCCCGTCAACAGTTTTATCGCCCTGTGAATCCATGCGACGGGGTATAAAAGGGGTGTCTTTTTAACATACGGAAATTTAACCGCAATGCTGCGCACGCTTGGGAATATTGCTTTAATAACATTCGGTCGCCACCATTTTTTTACATATACATCGTAATCTTCATTTTTAAACCTGTGGAATCTTTCTTTTGTATAATTATAGGAAAATCCGATTCGTGAATCCTCATTCCCCCCGAAAACACCACCGCTTTCAATATCGCTGAGCAGTCTTCCAATAATACTGTCATCTCTCCTATATTCAGGCATATCTTCTTCTTTGATATTTAAATATTTAACACCGATACCGATGGAATTATCAAAAAACTTTTTATAGTTTAAGTGTTCTAATAATTGGTTAAACCTTTCCCAATCGATATCTTTTTTGTATTTTCTGACATACAGGAGCAAATCCATAAGCTGTCTGATGCCAACACCGCGTGAAAGAAAATGCTTAATATAATGCAAAGCTAAGAATACTAACCCGTCATTTATTCCGAGAGCAAAGATTTCTTTTCCATCATCGCATTTAATTAATCTATAATCTTCCGTAATTAATATTTTATTATCAAACCATACATCAGCAGAAATTTCATTGTATAAAGCAAGGTGCACCTCAATAAAACCGGCTATCGGGTGAATTGCATGTATTTGGTTTGATATTGTGTTTAACGGCTTTACAACATAGCCATGTTGCTCCAATACATCAATAGCGGTCTCTTTATCAGTTTTATTTATAAAAATATCCGTATCGCTAGATATTCTGCAATTATGATCATTGTATAGGTAAGACAATGTCTCGCCTTTTAATATGCAATACCTTATTCCTTTTTGCAAAAAAGAATCTGTCAGCTGATGAATTAAATATAGCCGATTTGTATTTGCTAGAACCGCAGCAATTGTCTGTCCTTTCAAATTAGAGAATAATTCCGGAGTAATGCTCAACTTTCCGCTTTCATACATTTTTTTGACAGCTAAAAAAACAATATCCCATACGTTCTGTTCGCAAGCCAATCTGTATATCTTATCAAAATTAATATCATGATCTAATTGAGGACAAATACCTAAAGCGCCACAGGATAACAAGTATATCATATCGGTAAAATCCTGCGTCATTCACATATCACCCCCCCAAAAAAAATTTTAGAGCTATTGTGCATAAACCCTCACACAGGTTCCCCATACGTATCTGTATTTTCCGGATTAAACGGCTCATTAGCCCACATAACCGTTACCATATCGGAATCCCCAAGGTTTTCTATATTGTGGGTATAACCCGGAGGAATATCAACAACTTCAAGCCTATCCCCACTTACATAATACTCTAAAACCTCATTGCTGTCAATCCTCCTGAAACGAATAACTCCCCTGCCGCTAACCACAAGAAATTTTTCGTTCTTTGTATGATGCCAATGATTGCCTTTGACGATTCCCGGCTTTGATATGTTTATAGAAAATTGCCCTCGCTCCGGCGTTTTTATAAATTCCGTAAAAGAGCCTCTGCTGTCGACATTCATTTTCAAAGGATACGAAAAACCATTCACAGGCAAGTAGCTTAGGTAAGTCGCATACAGTTTTTTAGTAAATGCATCCTCCATGTTCGGAACAGTGAGGTCGTTTCTGCTTTCTTTGAAGGAATACAGTAAATCGACTATTTCCCCGAGCTTAATTTCATATACCGGTTTAATACCGCAGAAAAAACTGTTCTCCTGAGTTGGATTGCCTTTAAGCGCATTTAATAACTCGCTAATCACATCATCTATATAAACAAGGCTTAGCATTGCATTCGAATCGTTCACTGTTATAGGCAAATCATTTGCGATATTATGGCAAAATGTTGCCACAACGCTGTTGTAATTTGGCTTGCACCATTTCCCGAAAACGTTGGGGAACTGGTATATTAAAACCTTTGCTCCCGTTTCCTTCGCATATTCAAGCATTAAGTCTTCCCCCGCCTTTTTGCTTTTTCCGTACGAGTTGTCAAGCCTTGCCTGAATTGAGGATGAAACCATCACAGGGCAGGTATTTCTATGCTTTTTCAGCAGCCCCAAAAGAGTTGCTGTGAGGCCATAGTTTACTTTCATAAATTCCGCTTCCTCTTTGGGACGGTTTGCACCTGCAAGATGAAAAACAAAATCACATTTTGAAGCATAGGTATCTAAAAGGCTTTTCTGTGTATTAATATCAAACGATAGTATTTCTATCGAATTGAGGTTTTTTAATCCCAAAACCAAATGCTTGCCAATAAATCCGTTGGCACCTGTTATTAAAACTTTCAATTCCTTTTCCTCCAATTTGATAGTTCCTTCTTTATTTCGTCAAGCTGTAATAACTTATGTTTAATCTCATCAACACTTAGTATTTTAGTATTGTTGGAATTGTATTCCTCGGTAGAAGTAATCTTATACGAACCTTTTTCAAGATATTTTTCATAGCTCAAATCCCGATTATCTGCAGGTATTCTGAAAAAGTTCCCTAAGTCCACGGCCTTTGCTGCCTCCTCCTTTGTAAGAAGAACTTCATACATTTTTTCTCCGTGCCGCGTTCCGATAACTTCGATTTTATTATCGGCATGGAATAATTCTTTAAGTGCCAAAGCCAAATCACCGATATAGGATGATGGGGCTTTTTGAACCATTATGTCGCCGCTTTCGGCATTTTCAAATGCATAAACGACAAGCTCAACCGCTTCGTCAAGGCTCATAATAAACCTTGTCATTTTAGGGTCTGTAACGGTAAGAGGTTTTCCAGATTTAATCTGTTCGATAAAAAGCGGTATTACGGAGCCGCGTGAGCACATGACATTTCCGTATCTTGTTCCGCAAATAAGCGTTTTTTCCGGTGAAACAGTTCTGGATTTGGCAATAAATGTTTTTTCCATTAACGCTTTTGACATGCCCATTGCGTTTACGGGATAAGCCGCTTTATCTGTTGACAAGCAAACCACTTTTTTAACATTGGCTTCAATTGCGGCATTAAGTAAGTTGTCTGTACCGAGTACATTTGTTTTAACCGCTTCAATAGGGAAAAATTCACAGGATGGTACTTGTTTTAAAGCTGCTGCATGAAACACATAATCAACATTATGCATTGCATTTCTCAAGCTGGACAGGTCACGCACATCGCCAATATAATATTTGATTTTATCATTTTGATAATGCCTTCTCATATCGTCCTGCTTTTTCTCATCTCTTGAAAAAATGCGTATTTCTTTTATATCGGTGTTGGCAAATCGCTCCAATACAATATTTCCGAAAGAGCCTGTTCCTCCTGTTATTAATAAAACCTTGTTATTAAACAATATTATTCCCCCCGTATCTTTTTCATATTTTCAATCAACTAATATGTCTTTTTACTCTGTAAACGATTTTATGTATAAGCTGAAGGACACTACCATTCCATTTACCGCTATATTTGAAATTTCTTATTTCTTCTCTGCTTGGCATATCATATTTTTGGATTATTTCTTTTACATCTAATGATTTATATTCAGCAAAAAACTCATCTCTTTCTTCCAGTGTTTTAAGGGATATGCCTTTTAATCTATTTGAAGTGGTAATTATGTAATCAACATCAACCTTTTTTGCGAATATTTTATCACTAATTTCTTCAAAAACTAATTGTGCTTTCATATTATTTATCAATAAAGTAGATATTCCTCGTTTTATTTCATTGAAATTAAAATTTACATAAACCTTGCCACTATAATCCCCTAAAGTAAAGTTTCCAAATCGGGGAACAGTAGCATACTTGCATTCTATGCATGATTTGCGAACAGAAAAAGATTTGGTAAAGGAATGGCCAAATATGCTGTAATACAAGAATTGTTTATACATTCTACCATTCTCAAACCTGATTATTAAATGTGGCTTGTTATAGCCTTTTGATTTTTCTCTAAAAACCACTTCGGTTACTTTGGACTTAAAATTTTTCTGCAAATAACCAAGACAATCAACAAAATAACCGGTCGAACCGACTCCGTGACATATTAAGTCGCATGTATATAGCTTTTCGTAATCGTATCCTAAATAATTATAAAGAGCAGAAACCTGACATGGAGTGCCTACAAATAGCACTAATTTCCCTTGTTCACAATCTTTTTTAATCATCGGATATACCGATATCATTTCACTTTGAATATATTTTGATTTCTTTAATAATTCAAGCTCATTCATGTTTTCTGCGCGACCATGCTTAACATGAAAGCTTTCATCAAAAGCAGCACCATAAACAACACCATTGTTTTGAAATATCCACGATGCCAAAACAGAAAAAATTCCCCCAGATGAACTTGATATGCGGCTTTCAGTATCGTTGCTCCAACAAGCATAACTGCTTATAATATTGTCATTTTTTGATGTAAAACTGTTTGCAGGACAAACATTTACACACTGATTACATTTTACACATTTCGAAGTATTAATTCCCGGCACTAAAAAACCTTCATCATCGTAAACCATTGTTATTGCCCCGAAACGGCAGACGTCGCCGCAAGCACAGCAACCTGTACAGTAACTGCTCCTAGCGATTACCATTATAATCTTTCCTCCAATGCGAATTACAATCAAAATTTATGGAATTTGCAAAGCTTTATGTTTTTATTAACTTAAACTCCGTTTTTTGCTTTATACTAACATATCTGATAATGCTTCTTTTAAAAACTTAATATCCTCATTTCGTTTTATTTCCAATATTGCATTTGCGTCATTAAAGTCTATATTCGTTGATGCTTTTTCGGGTAAAGGGGTTTTGTCCGTAATCAACCGGTTCTGCAGGCCTGCAATTTCAAGCATATTATATATTCGGGTATTCATGTTGTTTGATTCGCCCTGTATATTTCTTAAAAGCGAGTAAAACGGTGTGTTGAAATTAATTGAAAATGCCGTTGCATGAAAGGAATCAGTAATTACAAGCTGTGCATTTGATATTAGCCACAGAAACTCATTGGGCCCTACGTTATATAGTTTTTTATACTTTTTTTCCTTATCAATATCCGCAAACGGTAATACAATAACATCATAACCGGTCAATTGCCAAACATGACGCACAAAATTGCAAATATATTCCTGATTACTGAATAAATAGCAAAGAATATAAGGCTTGTTAACTTCAACCCGCTTAAAGACCTTTTCCCATTGGACTTTGCTAAGAAGAAGGGTGGGGTCAAGCACAACCCTTGGCCGTTTCCCGATTGCTTCTTCCACTATATCCGCACCTGAACTTTCCCTTACTGAAATATAGTGAAATTTACTCAACAGGCTTTTTAACTCTGCCATACAGTTATCCGGAAATTGCGAAATACCGAAACTCGGGGCATATGCTATTCTACCTTTATTACCAGGTACAAAATCCAAAAAATATGCTTCGTTATTTTTGTTGTTGTGTATTAACGGATTCCAAAGCTGGTCACTTCCGCAAACAAAAACGTCAAATTCGGGGCAGTTTTTATACAACGATTCTATTGTATTATAATTTTGCCTGCCAAAGCAAAGATATTCTCTTTTAAACATTACAAATTTTCTTCTTTTTGCTAATTGCTTAATATAATCCTTATGTTTAAAAATTCTGTACACATCACGAATCAACCTATACACTGCTTTAGACAGGGTAGGTTTTTTTATATCTTCAACCGGGGTATATCTGATAATCTTACATTCATAGCCCAATTTTTCAATTGTGCTTTGGAGCGCATAAGCCTGAAGGCAAGCACCGTAATTATTGATATAACATGTCATAAGACCTACACTTTTCATTTTTCCTTACTCCTAACTTAGAATTTCTTCAACCATGAAATTCGGGGTATTAGCACCGTATTTCTCAAGCAAAAACTCATTAGTTATTGTTTTCCTTTTTGTATTATAAATAAAATTTTTAAGCAACAACAGATTATCTTCGAATGCTTCTTCGTCTTCTTTAATCAAAATCGAGTCTGGATATCTGCTTATATAAGGGTATGCCGCATCTTTATCCGATTTGTAAAAACTAATAATCGGCTTTAAAGCGGTCATATATTCAAATATTTTACACGGCACCATACAAGAATTGGCACTGCCAAAGCTGACAAGAAAATCTGCTGTTTCCTGAATCTTCATAATTTCTTTATTGTCAAACCGTCCGAATATATATATCTGTTTATTCATAAGCCCACTTTCTTTGATAAGCTGTTTTACAAACTCATCCTGTGTTCCGTATAAGTATAATGAAAGGTCCGGCATATATTTAAGCATTTTTATTAAGTAACCGGGGGAACCCGTTATTCTGCTTGTATTTCCGGTATATACAATCTTAACCTTGCCGTTTTTCTTATCGGAATACGAAATTTCTTTTCTAATATTCATAAAAGGAATATCCATATACTTAATTTTATTACGAATCTGATCGTATTTTTTCTGCTTATAATGTGCCCTATGAGACTCCATAACGCATACCGTGTCTGCTTTGCTGTAAATATATTTTTCCCATTTTTCAATTGATCTTTTTGCCAAAACCTTGCTTCCGAACAATATCGGCGTTTCCCGCCCCGTCAGTGCATCCAAAGTATATATAATAAGTTTTATATCTGGATGTTTTCTTTTCAGCAAAATAGAAGCTAGAACTTCTTCAATTCCAAAGTATATCCCTACAGCCACATCAATTTTTTTTTGTTTATACAGCTTTTTAGCCTTATTGTAGTATTTATAAATCAGGGCAGGTTTCCTTAGCGGCCAAACAAATGCCCCGAGTATGACTCCGAAATACATGAAGCACTTGCTTAAATATAAAATGATTTTTTTTGCTATTCCATTCAAATCATCTGAGAGGAGCAGAAGCCGATGCCCCATGCTTCTGGAAAAATAAAACACATCCACACCGTCTACTTTTTCACTGCTGCATTGACGATGAAATGTTTTTGTTGCCAACACAGTAACATGGCTGCTGCGCCTTATAAGCTCGTCCGCCAGTATTTTTGCGCATATTCCGTTAGCATTCGGCTTATAATGGTAAGATTCCACAAAAAACAGTATATTCTTAGATGTATGCTCAGTCTTCATTTTTACGCTCCCCGTTTTTTTCTTTTTTCAAGAGGCTTGTAGCTTTGTTCTTAATAATACAAAATTCTTTCGTTTTGTAAAACAAAATAAAAAATATCAGATTAGGTATCATAACGCTTATAAAAAGTATGTATAATAATTGAAACATATCTGCTAAAGCTACAAGTTTGCATAAATAATCGGAAATTAACAGGGTCAGTATCATAATAGCAACATACTTTAAATACGTCACATAATATGGCTTTACTGAACGTTCAAATCCGTATTTATAAACAATCCAGGGGTCAAACCACGCCTGCACCACAATCTTGGAAATTATCGTACCGATAAACACCCCCGCAATGCCTAATGGTTTGATAAGAGCAATAGAAAGTGTTATATTTACAAATACCATAATCAGCGGACGGAGCTGTCCCTGCCTAAACAATCCCATAGTAGTTCTATAGTTTGAAACCGGAATCATCATACCTACAATAAAATATAAAGTTACTATACTTATCATTGTAATATCATTAAGTAGATAATCGCAACCAATCCAAAAGCAAATAAACGGTTGAAAAAGATTCATCAAACAGGTTGTAGTAATTCCGTATATCCAAAAAGTAATAAGCCAGTAAATTCGAAATACTTCCTCGCTTTTTTCCTTGCTTGCGGTTGCATTTAAATTACCTATGCTCGCTACCACTGCTTCAAGTATTTTTAGGACAACGGTTCGAACCGTTCCGATTATCATAGAATAGTTGGAATACAAGCCAACAAAGTCAATGCCAATAAATTTAGATATAAGAATGTTACTTGTGCTTCCCGCTACAGTATCGCTAACCCTATATATCATTAAGGCTCTGACGTTTGCAAAAAGACTTTTTTTCTCATCCTTTGTCAACGGCTTTCCCTTTTCTTTAAGATAAGGATATAATCTGTCGCTTATAATCGATATAATAGTATTGCTTAAAATAGATATTGATATTTGAATACAAAGATACAAGATATAATTTCCGAACACTTTAAGCAATATAATCTGAATGCAGCTTATAACAATTGTAACAACAGTAGTTACCGAATTAACAATTGAAAGCTTTTGATGTGCTATTACAAGTGAGCGTTTATAAGTCAGTAAATAAGAAAAGCAGGTGTTAGCGAGAAAAAGCATATATATCAGAATTATATTTTCAGGTATATTAGGCTTTTCTTTTATAATAAAATCCAAAAAGGGAATTATTAGCAATCCAAGTGTAAAAATCACAAGTGCAATAATCCTGTAGAAAACCTTGTATGCCCGCATATAATCTATAATTTTTTCTTTGTTGTCAGTTGCTATTAATTTATATAAGTTATAATTAATGGCGGTGCCAATACCTAATTCAGACAGTGCCAGCACAGCAATGATATTGAAAAAAAGACCGTTTAATCCAAGATAGCTCCTTCCAAGTGTTTTGATAAACATGGTTACAACAACAAAGCTTAAGCAGTTTGTAATGATATATCCACCGATACCTGTTATAACATTATATAATGAATTTTTTGTGCGAGTCGTTGATAAACCTATCTTAAGCATATGTCATCATCCCCTGTTGTTTCGTCAGTGCTTACTGTATTATTAATTAATTCCTGCTTATTATTGTAGTTTTCGATCATAGCCAGCCCAAAAATTACAAACATAAACGGATAATACCTGTTTCCGTTTGCAACCTGACATGCAAACATTCCTAATACCGATAGCCCTACTCCGATTTGATATAGGTTTTTCCCTCGCATAAACAAGTCATACGACAACCTTTTTATAAAGATAAGGTAAACCGCCATACCTAAAAGCCCTAATTCCAATATATTAGTCAAAAGAAAATTAAAAGAAGTGTTTACGTTGTCATATGTGATTGCCAAAATTGAATGAGACATATTCCACCCTACTCCTAAAGGATAATTTTTTATTTCTGCTAAGGTCATAATCATATGGCTTGTTCTTCTATAATTGTCGTCACTTTTTAAATCCGCGCCTTCTATTCCTTTCATGAATTTATTAATTAAATCGAGTTCTGTAATATTATCCCAAAAAACAAAAACTAAAGCAACTAATCCTGCAAGTACAACAAAAAAGCCTAGAGTGTTTCCCTTACTATATGTTTTTTCTTTCCTTACTCCTTTTATAGACCAATAGAGCAAACTCATAATAATCAATATTACAATGTTGCCTGAGGTTGAAAGGCTTAGTACAATCAATAACCCAAATAGCACAAAAAGACTTTTCCCTGTCCTTATTCCATAAACTGAAAGTAATATAAAACACACTGAAATTATAAAACTTGTAAAGTACGACGGTTCTAAAAAAAAGCCTTGTGCCCTAAAATTATATTTAGGAACATTAAAACTATTCTGAGGAAAATAATCATATAATGTAAAAACATTGCCTCGCATATATGTGATATATGCGAATATGGATAATGCAATATTCAAAACAAAACCTGCAAGAAGTCCTTTTACAACGAATAGCTTTTGATTTCGTAGTATTATCACGCATACTAAGGAAGTGATACAAAGAGAATATTGAACAATTCCGTTAATATATCTTGATAAAAACTGTGAATGATTTGTAAATATAAATAAAGCGGGAAAAAAGGAAAAGAGAACCAACAGCAAAAAAACATAAAACCATTGTTCAACAATTATAAAACTTGATATTAATTCCCTGTTATTTGACAATAAAAATACTGCCAGCAAAATTAAGGAATACACAATAGAAATATTAACAATAACTGTATTCCCGATTTTAAACACATATATTACATCATTACACACCAATAAGCCCAGAAAAAACGCCAAAGAATTGTATTTTCTGCTTCTTAATCCTACATTATGCTCCAATTGTTTCACCTGTTTCCCTTATGTTATTAACAAGCTGTCGTTCAAAAACCTCTTGGAATGTTCCAATGCAGCTTGTACTTTTGTATTTACATCCTCATAATCAATATCTTTTTGATTAAACGTTTTTCTTGTGTTTTCTATTAATCTGTCTGTCAAACCCAAGTATGACAGAAGGTCATACATTCTGGAATTACCGCTCTTTCCTTTCCTGAACACAAAAAAGTTCTTATTAAATATGATAGAAAAGCTCATGCCGTGAAAAGAATTGGTAACCACCGCCTCCGCATTGTAAATCAGCGAAAGAAATTTTTGCGGTAAAGGACACCAAAAGTATTTGTCTACCCGCCGAAATTTTTCAAACCATCTGGTGTGTACCGCACAGACCTTACAGTTGTTTTGTTTGGCGAGAAACCTGGCATATTCAAACGCGTTTTCCTGTCCATTAAAAATATACGCCAATATATATCTTTCTTTTTCATTTGATTGCTCCGAAAAACTTACCCATTCATCCTTTGACAGCAAAAACACCGGGTCCAAAACATTTGTTACATTCTCTAAGCCGGCAGAATTCAAAAGCTTAACAGAAGAACTTTCTCTGACAGATATTGCTTTAAAATCCTTTAGTAAATCATAATATCGTTTTTTCTGCCCCGGCGGAAGAACATCCATAGCAAGGCTTGCCGCGTATGAAATTTTCTTCCCTGTTTTTTTTACGAAAGTAAGAAAATAGGCATCATCCTTGCCGGCAGGAATATCACTGTTCCATATTTGGTCACTGCCTGCGATGTATATGTCCGCTAAAGGCAAGTTATCCTCCATATCCCTGATTGAATAATATGAACGTTCAGTAAGCCGAATATTATCCGCCAAAAACTTTCCGAAAACCCTGTCGCCTTTTAGCATATCAGGGAAAAGCAAAACTTTCCTTATTACCTTTGCCACTATGTTTTTTTCATACTTTTCCGAAATGCTTTTGTAAAAACTCGGGATATAATCAATTACCTGCGCATCATGGCCAATATCGCGAAGATATTTGTTCAACGCGTAAGTCTGAAGCACGGCGCCGTAATTGAAGGGCCGGTGGCAAGTTATTGTAAATATTTTCATGTTTTTATCCTTTCCCTCACATTCCGCATGATATTTTTAATTTTGTCCGGTGTAACGGCAGCGGCTAAAAATTTGATTTTTCCAACGTTCCGAACATAATCATTAACAATTATATCAAAACGCTCGACTTTTAGACGTCTAAAAAACTCATCACGATTTTTATTAAGCGGCGTCGGGCTTATGAGATTTTTATTGTATGGGATTGCGAAGCTTTTATCGATTTGATAAATTTTATGCTTATCATGTAGCCCTTTTAGAACCGCACTTCCCTTAACGCTGTTCGATATAATTAAGGAAACCCCCTCATGCGCATTTAGTCTTTTGTCGGTTTTCTCAATTCCCCAGAAGTCACCGATTGTTACATCGGAAACTCTTTTTTCCTGTGAAAACTCACAACGGTAACAGCTTTTCCGATAGTAAAGAGCCGAAAAAAAGCCTTTCATATATATATCATTAAAAGAATAAAACGAAAGTTCTTTACCATTTGAAAACTTTACTTCGGTACCGCAGGAGTCTTTAACACCGAATAAACTGCTTCGTTTCCTGAACTCGAATTCTTTTACGCTTGAATTATACATATCTTCAAGATATTCGATATAATGCTTGAAAACCTTGTAGCTGGGCACACCATGACACAAAATATCTATTGTAAGCAGATTATCATATTCCTTTTGCAAAAACGCTTTTAGTCCTGCTATCTGACAAGGGGTGCCGCTAAATACCACTTTTTCGCCTTGTTCTAGACCCTCCTTTACTTCAGAATAAGTGTGTAAAACATCGCTTTGTAAATACTTTGATTTTTGAAATATCTCTATATTCAAAGGATTATCGACACTGCAATGTCGAACATTAAAGCCATTCCCCCATCTAGCACCGAATACTTTGCATTTGTTTGATTTACAGAATTCATTTGCAAGGGCAGAAAAAGCGCCGCCCGAAGAACTGCTGTCAACAACACCGGCATCGGCATTTACGAAACAATAATACGTTTGCTTGCCTTCTTGAAAAACAGAATCGTTATCTATTGGACAGACTTTAATACATAATCCGCATTCCGTACATAATGCATTATCCTTTTGGGGATATAAAAAGCCTTCGTCATCAGCCACCATTTTTATGCAACCGACAGGGCATATCTGCTCGCAAGCTCTGCATCCGTAGCAGTTTTCAGTGTTATCCGGCACACGTTTCACCTACTTAAACAAATAATTATACAATGATAAAAACTTTTTATAAGCAAAAAAGCAATGTTTCAGCAGAAAAATCTCCGTCTTCTTCATGAAAGGAAAATAATCACCGTACTTCTTTAACGGCATTGCTTTAATGTCTTCCCTTAATGATTTGGCTTCAGAGCAAAATTTCTTTTCTGCTTCCTTATTTCTGTAAAGATTACGTAAAACATCCAGCTTTGTTTTATAATCATTATACTCCGCGAGCAATCTAAGCGAGGGGTATTCTAAAGATACTTCCTCCATAATTTTTTTTGAAAAATATACCTGGTCAAAGCTTGCCTCTCTGAAAGGAGTGGTTGAAGCAGAGTTTTTTCTTTTAATATAAAAATATTTACATTTATCTTCAAACACAATCTTATCAGCCTTCAGCACTGCACTATAAAAATAGTATCTATCCTCGTTTATCTTTTTCCCCTCTTCAAATCGTACGGATTTTGCTAAATCCGCTTTATATAGTTTATTGTTGCAGCTGGCGGGAAACAAGCCTCCTTTCAAAAAATTCGCAATTGCCTCTTCACAGGTAAATATGTATTTTCTCCCCGTTCCGTAAATAAGCTCGGTACTCCCGTCAAGAGCCTCTATTTTAACCCCGCAGAAAGATATATCCGCATTGTTTTCAACCAGATTATTATATAATAGCTCTAAGGTATCCGGATGAATCTTATCATCTGAATCAATAAAGACTATATAATCACCCGTTGCAGCCTCCAAACCCGTGTTTCGCGCGGCAGATACTCCCCTGTTCGGCTGGTTTATAACTTTGACTCTTTCATCCTTTGACGCGATTTTGGCGCATATCTGGCCGCTGTTATCGGTTGAACCGTCATTAACCAATATAACCTCCAGATTTTTTAAAGTTTGGTTTAAA
The DNA here is from genome assembly GCA_001604215.1 of Clostridiales bacterium Firm_18. Taxonomy (GTDB): domain Bacteria; phylum Bacillota; class Clostridia; order Monoglobales; family Firm-18; genus Firm-18. The sequence continues at coordinate 64,355 of LVAX01000092.1, read as the reverse complement.
ACTGAATACACGCTGCCTTTTAAGCAATCCTGCACATTGTAAACGGGCATGACAACGCTAATTAATTTGTTATGAACAATATTTTTCTTTATGCAATTCACTTGGCTTCGGAACTTGCCGTTCGCGCCGGCAGGTATTTTATTTGTGTAAGATACTTCTATATCAACAGGGCCAAGCTTGTTGTGCAAATCATCAAGCACCGGCTGGATTTTTTCGGTTGAAAGTTTTTCTTCTGTCTCCATAATCAAAACAAATTTGACTGGTGAATGTTGCTGTATCTGCGCCCTTTTAATTTCAGACGGTAAAAGCTTCAGGCTTGTTGATAACCTAGCAACCTTGCCTTTGTACGGAGTTTCTAATACATCGTCAACCCTTCCGACTATTTCCTCAACTACTAATGTATTTCTACCGCAGGCACATTTTTTCAACGAATAAATTGCCAGATCATCGATTTTATAGCGAATAAGAGGAGTAACCTTGGAAGAAAAACTCGTTACAACCATATTTGCAAGCTCCCCCGGGTCGGCATCAGTGCCGTCTTCACGCAAAAATTCTATGATACCCGTTTCATAGCTTATATGCAAATTACCATGTTCGCATTGGGTGATCATCGGCGCCCCTTCTGTTGAGCCGTAATAATTTATTATGCGGCATTTGAACGCCTTTTCCATTATTTCTTTTTGCTCGGCAGTAAGTGTTTCGGCGGTAACAAACACCGCTTTAACACTCAAGCTGATATTTTCTTCAACAATCCATTGCGCGATAACGCTCAAGGCGGACGGGTATCCTTCAATCACATCGGGTTTATAACTTTTTATCTTATTTATGTAATGCAGCTTATTATCTTGATGCAGATCATACACGGACATTACAAGCTGATGACCAAATATATTATAACGCCAAAAACACTTTTTGTTGCGGTTGTTTATAATTTTACCGACAAAAGTGATGTAACGCATTTTTCTGTTTACGCCATGGCAAAGCCTAAGCCTTTCAAGTATAGCCATTCTATCTCTGAAATCGGCCTTGCTCATTTTAACGGTAAGCGGCGTTCCGGTAGAACCGCTGGTATGAAAAGTTAGGTTATCCCTGCGGTTATCCGTATAAAAACTGCTTTCGTGACCACGAAGGCTTTCCTTTTCCAAAATAGGAATTTTCATTATATCTTTTATATCTTTAAAATCATTAATGTCTATTTTCAGCTGTTCGAACAAACACTTGTAATATTCAGAATTTTTGGAAACTGCAATAAGCTTCTTCAGCTCGGACAGCTGATATTCTTCAATAAAAGCAGTATCCTTTTTTTCAATGCTTGAAAAATATGCCAATCGTTCTTTAAAGGAGCCGCCGTAACGGTCGCGTTCCCTTTTCCAGCCATATAAGCTTACAGCTACATTTTGTAGAGATATCGGAAGCTTATCATATATATCCTTCAGCTTTAGCAAATGTAATCATCCTTTGATTAATTTATTGTAAATATCGAGCGTTTTTTCAACGGACATATCAATTAAAAAGTTATCCTTTATGTACTTAACTGCTGCGGTTGACATTGATTGATAAACATCCGGATTATCTATCAGAAACCTTATTCCGTCAATAAATACTTCCTTGTTTTTACTGTCGCAAAGCATTCCTAATTCGCCGTTTTTCAAAAGCAGCGGTATCCCTCCGACATTGGACGCCACCGGAACGATTCCCTGTGCCATAGTTTCGATAAGCGAGATAGGCAGGTCTTCGTTAATGGAGCAAAGTACAAATATATTCCAGTTTTTTGTAACGGGCTTTATATCGTTCAACCATCCGTGAAATGTCACTTGCTCTTCAATCTTTAGGTTCTTTACCTGCTGTTTAAGAGCAATCTCATTTTCCCCTGCTCCGATTATCTCAAGATTTATATTCCCAATCCCACGTAGTGCGTAAAAAACGTCTATCAGAAGATTAATCTGCTTGTTATCTGTAAAACGAGCAATTGTTCCAATCGTAATTTTATTTCCGATTGTTTTTCCTTCATTTTCGCAAAATCTTTGTGAAATGCCGTTATATATAACAGTAATCTTATCCGGGCTGTATTTTTCCCTTTTTATTCTGATTTCCTTTGATTTATCCGAAACCATAATAAAATGGTCAACCAGCCCTTTTGTCAGCCTGTCAATCGCAATCAGCAGTTTTTTCTTCCATTTTCCAAGGCCGTGATGTGTAGACACCACATAACATTTAGACATAAGCTTGGCCAATCTAGCAACGATGTCAGCATATAACATATGTGAATGAATAATATCAATTCTTTCTTTTCTCACAAGCCTTGCAACTATAACGGCATGGCGTATAATACCTTTGCCGCCGATTACCATATGTTTCATATTGCAATCCTGCAGTTTTTTTTGAAATACGCCTCCTTTTTTTAAAGCACAAATAGTGAAGCTTACTTCAGGATGCGATAAAGCCAGCTCCTCGGAAAATGAGCATAAATAACTTTCCGCTCCTCCTCCACCAAGCGTACTTATTAAGTACAGCACTTTATAAGACATAATTTGATACCATCACCTTTTTATATTAATGTTTCGATATCTGTGCACATTGCCAATGAGGGAAAAAAGCCTGTTTAGCAAGTATTTATCTCCCTTGCTTCTGTAAAGCTGCATCATAATAAAAAGCCTTTCGATTATTAAGCATGGCTTGTTCATTATCTTTATGCCACTCCATCCGCCCACACGATAAAAATAAAACGGGGCGTCGGTCAACTCGTTATATGCCTTTCCCTTCTTTGTTACGGAGTAAAAACCGGCATCCCTTGCAATCTGTTGCGCCAATGTGTTGTTTCCCCCGCCGGGCCATGCCAAAAATCTTACTTGCTTATCTAAGCGCTCTTCAATAATTTTTTTAGAGGTTTGTATTTCATCCACTAATCTTTGGTAATACTCTTCATCCGTCTCGAAACGTCCGATTCCATCCGCGAATTTTTCCTTTATTTGATTATTCAAATCCAAAACAAATTTACGACGCTCACTATCATTGCTAATTTTCCTTTCGCGATACTTGTCCATAATGAATTTATTTACCTCATCATTGACAAAAAACCTTTTTGCAACAATAGATTTCTCAAATTGGAAAACAGGAGTTCCGAATTTCACATCATTTTCATTGTACTTAGTCAGCCAAAAAGGTTTCAACTCTTTAAAAGAATTCCACCAAAGCCAGAAGTACTTGTCACCCGCATGGTGAATATCCACAAGCTCTGGTCCTGTGGCATACCAAGTATGGGTCATGGCGTGAGCCTGAACATCTATGATACCCGACCGGTCAATAAGCTTTAACTCCTCCCAGCTCATATAGCCCCAGCACGTTTCAAGTGGTACATCTTCACCATTTATAATTTTGTCATACATAGTTGTGCGCACTATGGGACGCGGATCCACAAAATCTGGGCTAACATAAACGGTTGCTTTAAAGCCATATTTTTCCAGCAACGGAAATACAATTGTATAATTATCTAAAAAACCATCATCGAAGTTAATAATAATATATTTTGAATCATCTATGTCAGTATTTTCAGTTTTTAAATCATAAAGCTCCTGAAGGGAGATAGATTTATATCCTTTTTTTTTAAGGTACTTTAAAGTGCTTTCAAATGCTTTGACCGATGTTGATAAAAAGCTCCAGTTCCGTTTCTGATTATGATCTATCACGCTATGATATGTAAGAACTGCAATGTTCTTCATAAATCAAATCACCTCTAGTACAAATTTTCTTTATACCATTCTATAGCTTCTGCTATACCTTGCTGAAAATCCCATGACGGCATGTAATTCAATAAATTGCGTGCTTTAGAAATATCGGCGTTACTATGCTTTATGTCTCCTTTTCGGTCAGAGCCAAATCTTGGTTTGATATTTTTCCCTAGCAATTGACATAATAAATTATATACATCAATTAATAATTCTCTTCCGCCATAAGCAATATTAAAAACCTCTCCTGCAGCTTCACCTGATGCCATACATGCTTTCAAGTTTGCTTCGATAACATTTTCAATATATGTAAAATCTCTGCTCTGCTTACCATCGCCGTTGATTGTCGGCGCCTCATCTTTTAACAGCTGTTTAATAAATTTAGGAATTACCGCTGCATACGCCCCGTTAGGGTCTTGCCTTCTGCCAAATACGTTAAAGTAACGAAGCCCTATGGTTTCCAATCCGTATAACTTTGTATAAAGCTTGGCATACTCCTCGTTTGCCCGCTTTGTCAGCGCATAGGGCGAAAGCAGATTTCCCTCTACCCCTTCCCGCTTAGGTAGTGAGGCTTTGTCACCGTACACTGAGGAACTGGAAGCATATACAAATTTTTTGACGCCTTTCTGCCGCGCCGCCTCCATCATGTTCAGCGTGCCCACAATGTTGTTTTGGCAGTAAAATAGGGGCATCTCAATGCTGCGGGGCACGCTCCCCCACGCAGCCTGGTGGAGAACGTAGTCCACACCTTCACACGCTACCAGACATGTATCTAAATCCTTAATATCTCCCTTTATAAATGCATAGTTTGGATTCTCAAGAAACAAATCCACATTGGCTTGTTTGCCGGTTGACAAATCATCCAAGCACCGGACACGATAGCCCAGTTGCAAGATCGCCTCGCACAAATTAGAGCCGATAAATCCCGCTCCACCTGTGACGAGAAACAGCGAATTTCCTGGGAATACTAAATGTTCATAGCCCATGATTATAGCCTCCAATATTCATATCCTGCATCTTCGTACTCCTTACGGCTTAGCAGGCCTTTTAAGTCTAAGAGTACCTTCTTGCCATCTCCGAAGAAAGCTTCTATTTCCGCCAAAGACAGTGTTTTAAACTCGGTATGCGCCACCGCCAAAATCACAGCGTCCATGTTGCGGATACTATCAATGGAGACAAACTCGATGCCATACAGCTGCTTTGCTTCATCAGCATCCGCCACAGGATCGGCAATCAATGGGGTAATGCCGTACTCACCCAGTTCATAGACGATGTCAATGATTTTGGTATTACGAGTATCAGGGCAGTTTTCCTTAAAGGTAAAGCCCAGAATAACAACCCGAGCGCCCTTGACCGCCTTGTTAGTGCGAATCAGACACTTAATAGCATTTTCCGCAACATATTTACCCATACCGTCATTAATACGACGACCGGATAAAATAATTTGCGAGTGATAGCCCAGCTGCTCCGCCTTATAGGTTAGGTAATATGGGTCGACACCTATGCAGTGCCCGCCTACCAAACCGGGCGTGAAATTAAGAAAGTTCCACTTGGTTCCCGCCGCATTTAGCACAGCCTTGGTGTCAATCCCCATTTTATTGAATATTATTGACAATTCATTCATAAAGGCAATATTGATATCCCTTTGGGAATTCTCAATAACCTTTGCCGCTTCGGCTACCTTTATGCATTCTGCTTTATATACCCCCGCTTCAACAACAAGCGAATATACCTTTGCGACCAAATCCAATGTTTCTTCGTCCATGCCCGATACGACCTTTATTATTGTCTCAAGCCTATGTACCTTATCTCCCGGATTTATTCTTTCGGGCGAATATCCGACTTTAAAATCCACCCCGCACTTTAGGCCTGACGTTTTTTCCAATATCGGAACGCAGACCTCCTCGGTTACACCGGGATATACGGTGCTCTCATATACAACAACCGAACCCTTTGAAAGATTCCTTCCCACAATTTCACTTGCCCCTTCAATGAAAGTAAGATCAGGTGTCTTATCGCTGTTAACAGGCGTTGGAACAGCAACTATGTGAAATTTCGCGTTGCGAAGTTTTGCCTCATCATATGTAAAATCAACCGTTGTATTTTTTATTGCGTCATCGCCGACTTCATTTGTGGGGTCAATCCCCTTTTTATAAAGCTCTATTTTTTCTTTGTTTAGATCAAAGCCGATAACATTAACTTTTTTTGCAAATGCAACCGCAATAGGAAGTCCGACATATCCCAAACCAATTATTGAAATCTTATCTTGCTTGTTTAATATTTTTTCATATAATGACATTCTTATTTTCACTCATTTCATTAATTTTATTTATTTCTTCAAGGTAAGAATTGATTACGATACGCCTGTCATATTCTTTTTCCATCTTGTGGCGTCCAGCCAATCCCATGGCTTTTTTTTTGTCATAAGGTAAGTTTATAAACTTTATAATTGCACGAACTAAGCTATCTACATTCTTAACTTCAAAACCAAATCCGCTAATGCCTTCATCAAATGTTTCTTTACATCCTGGCACATTTGAAGCAAGAACGGGACGGCCAGTAGCTGCCGCTTCCAACAAAACATTTGCCATTCCCTCATGATGTGATGGAAGGATTACTGCATGACATTTTTTTAAATAATCTCTAACATTGTTTTTAACCCCATGGAAAGTTATTATGTTTTCTTTATATAATAAGTCAGCTTTTTTCCTATATTCATCTTCACAAAAACCCAAAGCATCAAACTGCAAATTTTTATACACCTTTTTAACCTTTTTTGCCGCCTCTATAAGTTCTTCTATTCCTTTATCACGCATTATCCTGCCAATAAATACAAACTTCAAAGTCCCATCATCTTGTGGATAATCTTGATAATAAAACTCGTCTATATTAACACCAGAGCCTGGAATAACCCTGAATTTTTTAACGGGTATGCCTTGATTAATAAAAAAATCCTTGTTGCTCTCATTTTGAAAAAAGACACATGTCGCTTTTTTAAATGCAGATTTGTATAATAAAATTAAGATTTTTTGAAGAATACCTTCATTACCTACTACTGTTCCCAACCCTGTAATATTTGCAATAAAGGGTGTTTTAAACCACCGGGATACTAAGCCGCCATAAATATTAGGTTTGATGGTATATGAAAGAATTATATCCGGCTGTAATTTCTTTATTGTTTTATAATAAGTTCTGACTAATTTAAAATCTACAAATGGATTCATTCCTCTTCTGTCTAAGCAAGACTCTATATACTTACATCCCATTTTTTTAAGCAATTCCACTTTTTCGCCATAAGGCAAGGAAATATAAACCTGGCACCCTTCATCTACCAATCTCTGAATAATCTCTTTGCGAAAGTTATAAGTGTATCTATGATGATTGGAGAGAATTAAAATCTTCTTTTGTTCAATTGTATTCAATATTCATCCCTCCGTCTTTTTTATTGATTCCCCAAAATTGCAAACTATATAATTTGCCATATATCTGGACATTCTCATATCATACACTAAGTCACCAAACACTTTATTTAAGACACTCGCATTTATTAATTTTAAAAAGGGATTGAATAACTTGGTCATTATAATATTCTTCCCGTGGGCTTTGGAAATCAGTTTGACCATCTCACATGTGTTAACATACTCTGCATTCTGCGGACAAAACAGTCCGCCGCTTCCGTTATCAATCAAAAGCTTTACAAACTCTGATAAGTTATCTATATAAATCATGCTACGCTTATTATCCATTTCAGGAAATATTGGAACCCCCAAAGCAAGTCTTGCCAATCTTGGATAATTCCCTTTACAACCTTTACCGTAAACCATAGGCGGCCTTATGATTGATACAGTGAAGAATTCATCTTCCAGCCCACCAATAAGCTCTTCAGCTTCTGCTTTTGATTTGCCATAAGCACTCTTTGGTCTAACTGGAGTAGTTTCGTCAATAACTCCTTCTTCAATTCCATATACGCTCATTGAGCTTAAAAAAACAAAATGCTTAACACCTGCCTCCTTCGCTTTCTTAGCAGTTTCATATGCTAAATCCCTATTCACCTTATAATATAAGTCTTTTATTTTATGTTCCTTCTTTTGATGTACAATACCCGCAACATGTAGGATCGCATCATAACCTGCAAAAGACTTTTTCCTCCAGTCATCACCAATCATGTCAATCGTATCAACTATATATTTATCAGAGTCTTTTCTCAACCATTTTTCGAAGCTTGTGCCTATGTAGCTATTTGCCCCGGTGATAAGTATTCTTTTCATTTCAATTCAACCTTTTCTATTCCCACAACAGGATTTACTTTACCGGTGCCGCCTTCAACAACACCATCGCCTTTTAAAACATAAGGTATCGTACTGAAAAATAATTTTACATCAAACCATAAACTAATATTTTTTACATATTCGCCGTCAAGCTTTGCCTTTTCAGCAATTGTCAAAGTATCCCTTCCATAAATTTGTGCATATCCTGACAGTCCTGGTCTAATATCGTTTGCTCCGTATTTATCCCTTTCCTCAATTAAATCGTACTGGTTCCAAAGAGCCGGGCGAGGGCCAATGATGCTCATGTCGCCAAAGAAAATATTAATAATTTGCGGCAGCTCGTCTAAGCTTGTTTTTCTTAAAAACTTTCCTACTCTTGTTATGTACTGCTCCGGTTTTTCAAGAAGGTGGGTAGGTATATCCTTTGGCGTATCTATTCGCATTGTGCGAAATTTAAGTATGTTGAAGTGTTTTTTATGTATACCTACTCTCTTTTGTTTAAATAATATCGGTCCCTTTGAGTCAATTTTAATTGCAATGATAATAATCAAAAATATTGGCGACAATAAAATTAATGCCATTAGTGAAAGGATAATGTCTGCTGTCCTTTTAACGAATAGATACATAAGCACACCTACCTTAAAAAACTAATGCAAGAAATTCTTCTGCCATTGCATACAACAACGCTGCTATCCACCTTATCAAAGTTATTTTTTTACGGTCTAACTTAGCCATGGATATATGATAAGAGCAGAAAATTTCAATAATAAAATTTTCTATTACCATCACTTTTGTATTTTTATATCCGCAAGCGTTGAATCTATGCAAAACCCTTGAAACCCTTATACCACAAGGCTTTCAAGGTTTATCCCTTTTGAGTATCCACCCGACATATCCCCTTTAATTATATTTAAAAATTGTGGGAGTTCGTCTATACTTAGTTTTCTTAATATTTTACCTACCCGGCTAACTCGGGGATCATCCTTCGTCGAGTAAACGCCGCTTCCTGTATGCTCTGCTCCAACAACCATGGTACGAAACTTATAGATTTCAAAGACCTTCCCATTTTTGCCTAATCTTTTTTGTTTAAAAACCACAGGACCTTCTGATTCTAATTTAATTGTAATAGCTACAAGTACTAAAAAAAGCGAAAGCACTATTAATCCTATCAAAGAAATAATAACGTCCAGTATTCGCTTAATCGCCAAATACATATACACACCTACTTATAAAAATCGTTTATAATATTCCATTTTTTATAATTATTATTGTAATATCCGCATCAATAACATACATTATAATATAATATAGCACAAAATTCAAGCGAATTTTGTCATTTTATCTGTTACACTGGAATAAATTTATAAAAGCGGAAGAGCGAAAAAGCTCAAGAGCTGAAGAGCTTAAGAGCGGAAGAGCTTAAGAGCGGAAGAGCTTAAGAGCGGAAAGGCTTATAAGCTCAAGAGCTGAAGGGCAATGATTTAACAAGTTTTTAATTACATGATATTTTTCCTTTGTTCTTATACATCAGCTTGTCTATATGCCTTTCGAACATGTCAAAGCTGCTCCACTTGGCGGGGTCGTATATATCATAGCCGACAGAGCAGGATATTTTGTGGGGCATGCTTGCGAAAAAATAAAACTGCTCGAAGGCGAGTTTGATTTTATTGATAACGGGCTTGACAAGGAATTTGTTTTTTGTATGCAAAACCATGTAAAATTCGTCCCCGCCGTACCTGGCAACAAAGCCGCGCATGTTTGACGAAGCAATTGCCTTTTGCAATATTGCGGCGATTTCTTTTATAACCTTGTCACCTATGCTGTGCCCGAGGGTGTCGTTGATTTTTTTGAAGTTATCCATATCAAGCATTACACAACAGACGGATTGTCGCTTTTCGGCCAGTCTTTGCATATACCCGGACAGATACCTTCTGTTGTATACTCCGGTCAGGTAATCATAATACGCCAATTTATACAGCGCTTTTATGATTTTCAAAAGTATAAAAATAAAAACCAAAAAAGCAAAGAGAGTAAAAAGAATTGCAAAAACAAAAAAATTCATAATGATTAGCCACCTTGTATTATATATTTAACTTCTTTCAATACCAATCTGCAACTAAAACCATGTATTTTAAGTCGCTGATTGGTATTCTTAATGTACGGTTCTATACGGAAATGCCGCCCTGTTTCCGTATAAAACCACGCAAATAAGGCACATCGGCAAAAGGCGGTTTTCCACCTGATGTCAATGTGCCTTGGCTACATTTTTATAGTAAAATATCATTTCAGCCCTCTTGTAAAAAAAGGGGAAATGTGTTATACTATGTAATGTCGCTTGTGGCTCATATTTGAGTACGTGCAGGGGTGGTTCCGTCACCTTTTGCGCGAGCCGAGGAGTGTTGCCTCACTTCTCGGTCACGGCGACTTTTTTAAATTGTCTTATCTGCTTGTACTATATTGTACCATAATTGGAGTTTTTTTGCAAGATATTTTTTTAATATATCATTTTTTTGGGGTGATTGAATGTCAAACCGGTTTGTACGAAGTGAAATGCTGCTTGGCGGCGAATGTATGGAAAGGCTTAAAAATGCCTCCGTGGCAATTTTCGGGGTAGGGGGTGTCGGCTCGTATGTGGCAGAGGCGCTTGCAAGGAGCGGCGTCGGAACAATTTCGCTGTTTGACGGCGATGTTGTGTGCGAATCGAACATAAACCGTCAGCTTATCGCAACAACCAAAACGCTGGGCAGGAAAAAGGCTGACGTAATGAAGGAACGCATTGAAGATATTAACCCGGACGCAACGGTATATTCATACCACTGCTTTTACAGCGCGGAAAATGCCGGCAGTTTTGACCTGTCAAAGTATGATTATGTTGTTGACGCGATAGACACCGTATCGTCAAAGCTGCTGCTTATCGAAAACGCAAAAAAATCGAATGTGCCGATAATAAGCAGCATGGGCGCGGGCAATAAGCTGAACCCGACAATGTTTGAAGTGGACGATATATATAACACCTCGGTCTGCCCTCTTGCGAAGGTTATGAGAAAAGAGTTGAAAGCAAGGGGCATAGATTCGTTAAAGGTGGTATATTCAAAAGAGCCTCCGATAAAACCCGAATCTGTCGGCGAGGTATGCCCGCCCGGAAAAAGACAGGTGCCGGGCAGCGTGGCATTTGTCCCCTCCGTCGCAGGTCTGATAATCGCGGGGGAAGTGGTTTTGGGGCTGAAGAGGTTAAGAGCGGAAGGGCTGAAGAGCGGCAAGTGAGTAAAAACAAATGAATTGTTATACAAAACCTGCAGGCTATTAGGGCTTGCAGGTTTATTACTACATCATATTATATAAATCAGTTAGTTGTCCGTATAGATTTGTTAAATCATTCTTGATTATATCCCATATAAGCACTAAATTTACACCCTCGTAATCGTGGACTATTTTATTCCTAAGACCATATAGTGTTCTCCATGGAATATTACTGTAATAAAGTTTCAAATTTCTTGTCTATTTTGTTTGCAAGCTCTCCTATTTGACCAAGGTTAAAAACACAAGCCTCTACCATCATAGAATTACAAACAAATTCGTCGTAGGTTGCGTTTTCTGTATAGTTTTTTACTTTTTTAATATACTTGAGAATCTTTTCAACTATAATCTTATTTTTCATAAATCACTACTCCATCCTTGTTGATCTCTTTCGAAATCTTAGAATCAGGAATAATATGTGTGACGTCAAAAACATCAACTTCTTTTCCAAGAGCATTTCGTACATCTTCTATCCTAAGTAAAAAAATGAAGAACTTCATTAACTTTACAATGTTTGGTAACACTAACATGCAAAAATCTCACCCTTAGCTTCATATCCTAATTTCTGCCAAGAAAGAGTTTTTTATTAACAAACACAAAGTTTCCACAGACTCACAAAAGAGTAAAGGTATTTGCCCTTACACCCTTGCCGATTTTCCGCTCTTAAGCTCTTTAGCTATTTAGCTATTCAGCTTTTAAGCTCTTCAGCTTTTCAGCTCTTCCGCTCTTACGCTTTTCCGCTCTGTTACCATTTTTTAGTCCGCATATACTTTTGCAAATTAGAGAAAATATTTACTGATAGGAGATGAGGATAAATGAAGCATATTAAAAAAATAAGTTTTGCTGCTGCGGCGGTTTTACTAATCCATACGGCAGCAATTGCATCTGACGCAAGTTTTGTAAACAGTGATGAAAAGCCCGGGTTTAACATTTTTTCGATTTTCAGCAAAAAAGCAACGTATCAAAGCTCGATTAAAACGTCGGTAACCCAAAATACGGGGGAATTTGCCGCTCTGGACGGCACGTTAAACGTCATTGTCAACACTCCCGCAACCGGCTCAATGGAATGTAACGTACCGGCTGAAGAAGAAGTGATGTTTGACATTGAAACGCCGCCCACAAAGGGTGATGTTGAAATAACGGATACCTCAAACGGGGATTTTACCTATACGCCGCATGAGGATGAGACAGGCACCGATTCTTTTGTTTTTTCCGTTACATCAGATGATCTTGGAACGGAAACGGCCACGATTTCGGTTACAATATCCGAAGAGCCCGAGGAGTCGCCCGAGCCTTCACCGGAAGAGTCGCCGGAAGAATCACCCGAACCTTCTCCGGAAGAATCTCCCGAGCCCACCCCGCCGGTATATTCGTTCAGATATGAAGATATGTTTAACCATTGGGGCGAGTATTCGGCAATACGGCTCGGCGAAAGAAATATTTTAAAAGGTTTTCAAATAGGGAATAAATTTTATTTTTATCCCGAAAGCGAACTGTCAAGAGGGGATTTTATCCTGTATCTTGTATCCGCCATGGGAATTGATGTTTCGGAATATGCCGAAATGCCTTCGCCCTTTGCGGACGCGGAAGAAACCCCCGCGTGGATGAACCTGCAGGCAAAAGCGGCATATGACGCGGGTATTATCAAAGGCTCTTTGGAAGGCGACAAGCTTTATCTGCGCGCCTCGGAAAAGCTTACACGTCTGGAATCAATCGCAATGCTTAACAACACAATAAAGCCGGACGCGGAGCCTGAGGATTTGCCCGATTACACCGACTTGGATATTGTTCCGGAGTGGGGAATTCCGTATATCAGCAACATGACCGCTTACGGGCTGGTAAGAGGTTATGACGACGGCACGGTAAGACCGTTTGCAAAGATAACGCGCGCAATGGCCGCGGAAATGATACTGCAAACAATTAAATACAAAGAAAGCAACCCCGAAGTAATGCGCCAGCTGATAGCTGAGATGGACATGGCAAGCTGAAAAGCGGAAAAGCTAAAAAGCGGAAAAGCTAAAAAGCGGAAAAGCTAAAAAGCGGAAAAGCTAAAAAACAAGGGCGTAAAGGTTAATGCCTTTACGCCCTTGCGCTATTCAGCTCTTAAGCTATTAAGCTCTTTAGCTTTTTAGCTCTTTAGCTCTTAAGCTCATCTCACCTAATCGATATCCTATAATTTCTCAGCCACATATTCACCTGTATTAGATACGCGAACAACTGGGGCATACACATAAGCTGGCCGAAAAAGGGCGCGGAATTGTCGTTTGTCCCGCTCATCAGTTGCATTACATATTCCTTGTTTATTATCTCCAGCAGCGGCGAATTATTATCAGCAAGTATCTCATTTAAAATCTCCTTTACTTTAAATTCATACCCGGGGTTATAGGTTTTCGGGTACGGGTTCTTTTTGCGCTCGATTATCACATCCGGCAATATACCCTTCATTGCAAGCCTTAAAATGCCCTTTTCCCTTCCTCCGAGCGACTTCATATTCCACGGTATGTTCCAGACATATTCGGCAAGGCGGTGGTCGCAAAACGGAACCCTGACCTCCAGTCCGCTTGCCATGCTCATTCTGTCCTTGCGCTCCAAAAGCAGCGACATAAACCATACAATATTTAAATAAAACAGCTCCCTCCTGCGTGCCTCATGCTGGTTCTCGCCTTGCAGCCTGGGTGTTTTTTCAACCGTTTCGATATATCTTTTTTTCACATATCCCTCCAAGTCGGTATAAAACGCCATATCCGGATTTAACAAAGCCACACGCTGCGGGAGGGAATTCATCCACGGGAACATTTGGGTTTCAAACGCCTTTTGTGAGTGGAACCACGGGTAGCCGCCGAAAATCTCGTCGGCGCATTCGCCCGACAGGGCAACGGTATGGCGTTTTTTAACCAAAGAGCAAAAATACAGCAGTGACGAATCCACATCCGCCATGCCGGGCAGGTCGCGGGCATAAACCGCCGCTTCCAGACCGTTTACCACAGAATCAACATCCGCCACAAGGTATTTGTGTCTTGAGGACGTTTCGATGCTCATTATGTCAATCCACATTTTATCGGTGTCGGGCTGGAATATGCTGCGCTTGAAAAACTTGTCGTTATCCTTGTAATCAAAGGAATACGAATCTATGCGCACCCCTTTTTCAAAAACGTATTGGTTTGCCGCGATTGCGGTTATGGCGCTCGAATCAAGCCCGCCCGATAAAAAGGTGCAAAGCGGGACATCCGACACAAGCTGTTTTGTAATTGAATCCCTGACCAAATACCTTACTTTTTCCGCGGTATTGGAAAGGTTGTCGGAATGTTCCTCGCTTGCAAGCTCCCAATACCTTCTTATGCTCATTCCCGTTTTGTTATAGCGCATAAAGTGGGCCGGCTTCAGCTCGTATATGTCCTTAAACACGCCGATGCCGGGGGTGCGGGCGGGACCGAGCCCGAACACCTCCGCAATTCCGTTTTTGTCTATCACCGCTTCCACATTGGGATGCGCAAGTATGGCTTTAATCTCGGAAGCGAAAATAAGCTTGCCTTTGCATAGGGTATAAAACAAAGGCTTTACCCCGAACCTGTCGCGGCCCAAAAAAAGCGTTTTTTTGCCGTCGTCCCACACGCCGAAGGCATATATGCCGTTTAGCCGGGACAGGCAGCCGTCCCCCCATTGGATATAGCTTGCCAGTACAACCTCCGTATCCGAGCGGGTATAAAAATTATGCCCCATATACTCCAGTTCGTACCGGAGTTCGTTTGTGTTGTAAAGCTCCCCGTTATATGTTATAACGTATTTGTCCTCCCCCTCTGTCCTGACCATCGGCTGGGCGCCCCCCTCGATGTCGATTACGGCAAGGCGCGTGTGGCCTATGGCCGCCTCGTTGCACAGCCATACCCCGGATGAATCGGGCCCCCTGTGCTTTAACATATCCTTCATCTCGTTTATTATTTCCATCTCGCCCGAGACATCGTTTTCGAAATCAATATATCCTACAATTCCGCACATTTTTCACCCTCCCAACTATTCTACACTAATATATATTGATATATTGCGGAAAATATTATATAATATTGCGTGAAAGAGGGAAAGATAATGAGCGGAAGAGCGGAAGCTCTTGAGCTCTTCAGCTTTTCAGCTCTTCATCTATTAAACAAAAAACCAAAGGACTGTGATAACAAATGGCAAAAGAAACGGCAAATATACAAGTAAGAGGCATGAGCTGCGAGCATTGTGCCAAAGCGGTGAAAAAGGAACTGGATAAAATACCCGGCGTGATGTCCGTAAGCGTAAGCGTTGACGAAGGCACCGTTTCGGTGGATTATGACAGCACGGGCACAAACCTCGAACAGATTAAAGAAGGAATAAACGAAGCAGGGTATGAAGTAGAAGCGGAATAGCGGACGAGCGGAAAAGCGGAAAAGCTGAAGAGCGGAAAAGCTGAATAGCTGAAAAGCTGAATAGCTGAAAAGCTGAATAGCTGAAAAGCTGAAAGGCTGAAAAGCTGAAAGGCTGAAAAGCGGAAAAGCGGAAAAGCTAAAAAGCTGAATAGCTAAAAAGCGGAATAGCTAAAAAGCTAAAAAGCTAAAAAGCGGAAAAGCGGAAAGGCTGAATAGCTAAAAGGCGGAAAAGCGGAGGCTCTTAAGCTCTTACGCTCTTAAGCTCTTCAGCTCTTGAGCTCTTAGGCTCTTCAGCTCTTACGCTCTTACGCTCATAATCAAAGGGGGAATGTACATGTCAAAAACTAAAATTTTAGCGGTGGATGATGACGCAAATATATGCGAACTGTTGCGTCTTTATCTGACTAAGGAAGGTTTTGAAGTATTAATCGCGCATAACGGGGTTAAGGCAATTGAATTGTTTGCCGCCCATTCTCCTTCGGTGGTTATTTTGGATATAATGCTGCCGGGTACAGACGGCTGGCAGGTATGCAGGAATATCCGGAACATGTCGAAGGTGCCGATAATCATGCTTACCGCAAAAGGCGAAACGTATGACAAGGTTATGGGGCTTGAGCTCGGCGCGGACGATTATATAGTAAAGCCCTTTGAAATGAAAGAGCTGATTGCACGAATAAGGGCAGTGCTCAGAAGATACAATTCCGCGGACGAAGAGATAAAGGCGGTTGTGGAGTATGAGAACATTAAGATAGACATAGTCAACCACGAGCTGACGGTAAAGGGAAAAGCGGTTGAAATACCCCCGAAAGAACTTGAGCTTTTATACTTCCTTTCATCCAACCCGAACAAAGCATTCTCCCGCGACAAGCTTTTAAACGAGGTGTGGGGCTTTGAATTTTACGGCGACACCCGAACGGTGGACGTCCATGTTAAACGGATAAGGGAAAAAATCGAAGGGGCAAGCGACAAGTGGGAGCTTAAAACGGTATGGGGCATAGGTTATAAGTTCGAAGTAAAATAATTCTTCCGAAAGGCAGGTTGCCTTATGAAAAAGACCATATTTGCGCCCTTGATGTGGCTTAGTATAACAATAATTCTGGTAAGCGCTTTTGTGTTGGGCTGTGTACATATTGTGCTGATCGACCGGTATATTATTTCTTCAAAAAAACACACAATGCTTCAAAGCGCCGAAAGAATAAGCGAGCTGACGGCGGCGCTGTCCGAAAATTACAGTCCCCAGCTTGAAAGCTTTTACAGGCTTAATATGGACCTTGTGGCGCAAAATACCCAGTCCCACATAATTGTTACCGACACAAAGGGGAATGTTGTGAATTTTTCCACTCCGGCAAAAAAGTATATAGTAAACAAAAATATTAACATTGACGCCTTCGGGGCGGCAATGGAAGGCGAAAACGTATATAAAATAGGCCCGTTTGACAGCATATTCGGGCAAAAAATTTTTACTGTGGCGGTACCTGTTATGATAAATAAAAAGGTATACGGCATAGTTTTTTTTAACTCTCCGGTGCCCGAGCTGTACCGGGACAGATATGCCCTGTTTTCCATGCTTGCGATTTCCATACTGGTATCATCGATTGTGGCTTTTATTTTGTCTTATATTATTTCCAAGAATATTATCAAGCCCATACGGGCGCTCAGCAGAGCGGCCCACGACCTTGCCAAGGGCAATTACGGAAGGCGGGTTGACATAAGCAATATAGACGAGCTTGCGGAGCTGGGCAGGGCGTTTAATACAATGGCAGGGTCCATTGAAAACCACGAAAAGGTCAGGACGGCGTTTATCGGTAACGTTTCACACGACCTGCGCACGCCGATGACAACGATTAACGGGTTTATCCAGGGAATACTGGACGGTACAATCCCGCCGGAAGAGCATAACAAATATCTTGAAATTGTGCGAAACGAAACGCTTCGGCTGTCCACCCTTGTAAACTCCTTCCTTGACGTTTCCAAATACGGCGGGGAAAATAAAATAACACTTAAAAAAACATCCTTCGATATCAACGGGATGATCCGGGATGTTATCCTGTCGCTTGAAGCACGCATACGCGAAAAAAACGCAGAGGTGATTTTTGAGTTTGAAAACGAAAACACCTTTGTTTATGCGGACAAAAACGAAATACACAGGGTAATAATGAACTTGCTCGACAATGCGGCAAAGTTTGTTGACGACAACGGGAAAATCATTATCAAATCAATACAAAAGGGAGAAAAAATATTGTTTTCCGTCACCAACAGCGGCAAGCCTATTTCCGAGGAGGACCAAAAGCATATTTGGGAAAGGTTTTATAAATCGGACAAATCCAGGACGCAGCCGGGCGACGGCTTCGGTCTCGGCCTGTTTATAGTAAAAAGCATTTTAAACCAGCACAGCGAGGAAATCGAGCTTGAAAGCTCCGGCAATGCGACAACCTTTTCCTTTACCCTGCCCGCCGTCAAATAATACCATAACATATAATTGGGACTCGGCCTTTTTATGCCCAATATCACAATTTACACGGAGGATTTAGCTTGGATATTATCAAAAACCACTTTTTAAAGCCTTTTATGAATAAGCAAAAGGGAAATGTCGGCGTGGAGCTTGAGTTCCCGCTTATTAACATGGAAAAAAAGCCTGTTTCGCTTACTGTGGCGCAAAACCTTTTAGACTCGTTCCTCGAAAAAGGCTTTAAAGCGGAAGAAACAACTATTGACGGAAAAAACGCTTTTATTTCAAACGATGCGGGGGATGTTTTGTCCTTTGACAATTCGTACAACAATTTTGAGTTTTCGATGAATTACGGGCCAAGCCTTTGCGACATTGCCGAAAGGTTCTGCCGGTATTTCACTCATGCAAACTCTTTTGCCCTGAAGCATAACCATATACTTACCGGCATGGGTACAAACCCGTACAAAAAATATACGCTGCAGCACCACGTAAATTTCCCCGTTTATAACATGGTTGACGAATACCTGCATACCTTTCCCGCAAAGCACAATTTCCCCGACTTCCCCGCTTATTTGTCCTCTGTCCAGACACATCTTGACCTGCCGCTCGGTGAGCTGCCCTTCGCGGCAACGGTATTTGCGCGCCTTGACTTTATCCGCGCCATGCTGTTTTCAAATTCGCCGTCATGGGACCGGGGCGATAAAACACTGTGCTACAGGGACTATTTGTGGGAGGCAAGCGCATTTCCGGATACCAACACCGGAAAGGTTGACGAAGAGTATAAAACAACCGGGGATATTATTTCAAGCTTTAAAAAAAGGAAAATGTTCAACTGCATAAGAAACGGCAAATACAAGGTCTTTGCCCCCGTGGCGCTACCGGAATATTTTAACGGGGATAACGATGAAGACATTAAATATTTTCTTTCCTTTCGAAACATCGAAATAACCGCAAGGGGCACGCTTGAGGTACGAAGCGACTGCGCCCAGCCGGTTAGCGACGCCTTTGCGCCGAGCGCTTTTTCCCTCGGGATATTATATAACCTAAATGAAGCTAATGATTTACTGAGCGGCCTTTTTGCCGGTCGGAGCGTTCGCGAGCTTAGGAACACCGTAATATACGGCGGGGAATTGCCGGTTAATAACAATATTTTATCCGAATTTGTCGAGATAGCCCGCCGGGGACTGGTGCTCCGGCAAAAAGGCGAGGAAAAGCTGCTTGAGCCGCTTTTTGAGCGGGCCGAAAAAAAGCTTTGCCCTGCCAAAAGCACCCTGTTAAGACTTAATAAAGGCGAAAATATTGAAAATATTATAAAGGATTATTCACAGGCATAGACCTATAACCCTAAATTGCTTTCAATCATTTGTATAACATCCTCCGCGGTCATGTCACCGCAAACCGTCAGCCTTTTCATCGGGTCGGGCGGCGTATCCTTTGTGTTGCTGCCCTGGTTCCCTACCTTGCTTTGCAGAAGGTAGCCCGCCTGCTGTGCGGCATTGAAGGTAAAATCATTGTAACCGCCGTACGGATAGGCAAAAAAATCGCATGTTTTGCCTAAGTTTGTTTCTATCAAATATTTCGACAGGCGTATTTCACGCACCGCGTCTGCGTAATCCATATCTGCCATATCTTTGTGCGAATGGGAATGGGACTGTATTTCCATTACCCCGCTTTTTTCCATTTCACTTGCTTCTTCCCATGAAAAATGAGGATAATTCACGTTCTCTGTAGCCCCCACGGTTGACGTGACGATAAAAATGGTTGCTCTCATGCCAAGCTCTTTTAATACCGGGTACGCATACGTGTAATTGCTTTTATACCCGTCATCAAAGGTTACTATTATCGGGTTTTCGGGAAGGGAGCCCCCGTTAAAGGCAAAGTCATAAAACTGGCGGTATGTAATGGTATTAAAGCCTGCATTTTTTATTGCCTTCATATGCAGGCCAAACTGCTCCGGTGTTATATTGAGCAATACGTCTTCGTTTTCGATGACAGGCACTATGTTATGATACAGCAACACCGGAACACAAGCCGCTGCCTCGTTTTCTTTTGTATATGACTTTAAAAAAACGGTAGCCGACATAAATATTAATACAAAAATCAGGATAATATTGATTTTGCGCATGGCTTTTAAACTACCTTCCGTATATATTGTTTATGCTTTCAACGAAATCCGCGTTTGTCTTTGTGGCGACAAGCCTGGCAATAAGAGTTTCGGTGACCTCTGCGGGCATATGGTTGCTCAGCGCTTTTCTGATGCACCATACCGCTTCAAGCTCTTTTTGGGAAAGCAGCAGTTCTTCTTTTCTCGTGCCGGATTTGTTTATGTCTATTGCCGGGAAAATCCTTTTTTCCTGCAGCTTGCGGTCAAGGTGTACCTCCATGTTGCCGGTGCCTTTGAATTCCTCGAATATAACCTCGTCCATCCTGCTGCCCGTTTCAATAAGAGCGGTTGCAAGTATGGTAAGGCTTCCGCCCTTTTCAATGTTCCTTGCCGCCCCGAAAAACTTTTTGGGTTTGTGTAGTGCCCCCGGGTCCAAACCGCCGGACAACGTCCTGCCCGTCGGGGTTATTGTCAGATTATAAGCCCTTGCAAGCCTTGTTATGCTGTCGAGCAGTATAACAACATCTTTTTTATGCTCCACCAGCCTCATGGCCCTTTCCAGCACCATTTCCGCAACCTTGATATGGTGTGACGGCTCCTCGTCAAAGGTTGAAAATATAACCTCGCCCTTAATGCTGCGGCGCATATCGGTAACCTCTTCCGGACGCTCATCGATAAGCAAAACAATAAGCTTTGCTTCGGGATGGTTTATCTCTATACTGTTTGCAATCTGCTTTAAAAGGGTTGTTTTTCCCGCCTTTGGCGGCGACACTATTATACCCCTTTGGCCTTTGCCGATAGGTGCGATAAGGTCTATCAGCCGCATTGCATAATTTGTCCGCTTGCTTTCAAGATGAAGCCTGTAATTCGGGTAAATAGGCGTTAGGTTTTCAAAGGGTGTCCTGTGTATCGAAACATCCGGCCTGTCGCCGTTTACCGTTGTTACATAAAGCATTGCCTTAAAACGCTCGTTTTCACGCTGCAGCCTTGCGATGCCGCTAATGTCGTCGCCTGTTTTCAGGCGAAACCGCCTGATTAAAGTCGGCGAAACATACACGTCGTTCTGTCCCGACAAGTAATTTTCGCACCGCAAAAAGCCAAAGCCGTCTTCGCACACTTCCAGTATTCCGGACACCTCCACCGTATCGGTCCTGACCCTCGTATCGGCGGCGGTGCCGTTGCCGTTCGTATCTTCGCTTTCCATGGCAGCCGGCTTTTCCTCCTGCGTTTGCGCAAGCATTTCTATAAGCTGGCTTTTTCTATATTTGGTTATGCTCTTTATGCCTTTTTCTTTTGCTATTTCACGCAGTTCTACCAACGATTTCGTTTTTAAATCATCCGCAGTCAATATCATACCTCCTAAAACTATATAATAATATTATTTTATTTACTTCAACACCGCGCCCTGAGCGGCAGACGACACTAATCCGGCATACCGCGCAAGGTATCCTGTTTTTATTTCGGGCTCTTTTATTTTAAGGCTTTTTCTTCTGTTTTCCAGTTCTTCATCCGAAAGCGTGACATTTAACCTGCCGCCCGGGATATCGATTTCGATTATGTCACCGTCGCGCAAAAGTGCAATGTTGCCGCCTGTGGCGGCCTCCGGGGATATATGCCCGATAGCCGCGCCCCTTGTCGCGCCGGAAAACCTGCCGTCCGTCAGCAGTGCCACGCTTTTATCAAGGCCCATTCCGCAAATCGCGGAAGTCGGTGAAAGCATTTCCCTCATTCCCGGGCCTCCTCTGGGCCCCTCGTAACGGATTACCACACAATCGCCCGCTTTTATTTGTTTGCCGTATATGGCGGCAATCGCTTCGTCCTCACTGTCGAAAACCTTTGCGGTGCATCTTCTCACAAGCATGTCGGGATGAACCGCGCTTCGCTTGACTACCGCGCCGTCGGGGCAGATATTGCCGCGCAGAACGGCGATTCCCCCCGTTTTTGAATACGGATTGTCAACACTTCTTATAACGTCGGGGTTTTTGATTTCGCTGCCCGAAATGTTTTCGCCTATTGTCGCTCCCGTTACCGTCATGCAATCGGTTTTAATCAAACCCTGCTTTGTAAGCTCTTTCATAACGGCATATACGCCGCCCGCAAGGTATAAATCCTGGACATGATGCCCTCCGGCGGGAGCGAGCTTGCACAGGTTGGGCGTCTTGGAGGATATTTCGTTTGCTATGTCAAGATTAATTTCCACACTCGCCTCATACGCTATTGCGGGAAGATGGAGCATGGAATTGGTGGAACAGCCCAGCGCCATATCAACGGTAAGCGCATTGATAAACGCGTCATACGTCATAATGTCCCGCGGTTTTATATCCTTTTCCAAAAGCATCATTATTTTCATCCCGGCCTTTTTGGCAAGGCGTATTCTCTCGGAATAGACGGCGGGCACCGTACCGTTTCCGCCCAGGCCCATTCCTATCGCCTCGGTAAGGCAGTTCATGGAATTGGCGGTAAACATCCCGCTGCAAGAGCCGCAGGTGGGACATGCGGTATCTTCAATGCTTTTTACTTCTTCCTCCGTCATAATTCCCGCCTTATAGCTGCCCACCGCCTCAAAGGTTGAGTTAAGGTCTATATACCGGCCGTCGGAGTCCGTAACGGAAAGCATCGGGCCTCCGCTTATCACTATCGTCGGGATGTTAATGCGCGCGGCGGCCATAAGCATGCCCGGTACGATTTTATCGCAATTGGGTATAAGCACAAGCGCGTCAAAGGCATGTGCGGCTGCCATTGCTTCGATTCCATCGCAAATAAGCTCCCTTGAAGCAAGGGAATATTTCATCCCCCTGTGCCCCATTGCGATACCGTCACACACCCCTATTGCGGGGAACTGCAGCGGAACACCCCCCGCCGTCCTTATGCCTTCCATAACCGCTTTGGCTATTATATCCAAATGCATATGTCCCGGAACAATATCGTTTTTACTGTTGACCACACCGATTAAGGGGCGGGATATTTCCTCGTCGGTGAGTCCCAGTGCTTTGAGCAAAGAGCGGTGGGGCGTTTTTTCGATTCCTTTTTTTATTTCGTTGCTTCTCATAAAAACTTCATTCCTTTCCGGCTTAAAAATTTACTCCCTGTTGTAATTCATGGTAAAACTTCAGCCAAACAAAAACTTTAAAATAATGTTGTTGTTATACATCATCTTTGCATAAGTGGACGCTTCAACCAACCCGTAAAGCCTGTCGGTCATAAATACCGAGGCTATCGCAAGCAGAATATAAACAATCAATACCCCGTTAAATGCGCCTACCGCAAGCCCTCCCACTTTGTTGAAAAAGGAAAGCAAGGGCAGGTTTGCCACACCGTTTAAAAGCTTTACAATTAGCTTTAAACCGAATTTTACAATTATAAAAACCGCTAAAAAGCATAAAATATTTATCGCCATTTCGGTAAGGGATGCCGCCACCGCCTCGGTTGTGTTTTCAATGCCCTCCGTCAGCGCGTGTCGGATAAAGTTTGGCATGCGTATTTGTGAGGTGTCCACCGAAACCCTCGGCATTATGATATTATCATGGATATAACCTCCAAGGCGCGATGCCGCCAATGCCTTTGAAAGAATCGGGTACAAGGCAAACGCCGCTGCCGCGGAAATTATGTAATATCCAAGATGAAACACCGCCTTTACAAAGCCGGCCCTCATCCCTATAAGGGCAGCTGCCGCTATTATCAAAACAACAATAATATCCGCCATATTAATCCTCCCTCTACGGTTTAATAATTTCAACCGAGCTGCTTCCCACCGCCGCTATGCGGTTTTTCGGCAGAAGCATTACCTTCTTAACGTCTTTTTTAAGCTCCGTTTCCGACATCACCGCACCTTTAAGGCTTATAAGGGATAATTCCTGTTTCTCCAGCACGGCTATCGTGGCGCCGTTTATGTCAATATCCTTAATCTCTTCCCCGGATATGTATTCGCCCGTTTTTTTCCCGTCTTTGCCGTATATTTCAAGTATGCTGTTGTTCCTGCTCCCTTCGAATGTCAGGATATGGCTTGTATTATATCCAAGCTTGAATTTTTGAAGCTGCTTTTCTTCAAAATCAACAGCCCATTGCATTTCGCCCCTTGGAGATATACAGACAAGCTTGTCGCTGCCGACGGCTGCAATAGAGCCGTTTTTCTGATACTCGATACATACTGTCAGCGTACCTTCAAGCAACGTTTCGCCGGTTATTTTTTCGCCGTCGATATCAACCACCGTAACCCTGCTTGTAACATTTGCGTCGTTGGGGCTTACCGTTGCCGCCGCAAACTGCTTGCAGTCGGGGGAGACGTCGGCGTCTATCACATAGTCCTCGCTGAGCTGCCATTTGTACAAAAGACTGCCCAGTCCGTCTATTATTTCTATTTTGGCCCTGTACCCCGTTTCGTACGATACAACGGCCGCATAGCCTTTTGCATTGATTTTCGCGGCAATTATCGGCTGGTCCGAAACGTATTCCCAAATTTTTGAGCCGTCCGAATAAAGATAAACTTCCTTGTTGCCCTTTTCGTAAAAAAGATTGAAATCGCCCTCGTTTTGCATGCGCGGATTTACAAACCTGCGTATGACATTCCATTTGCGGATGCCCTTGTCCGAGAAGCACTGGGCGCCGTCGCTGCCGATTGCGACAACATTACCGTTTTGGGTGTCAAAACTGAAATTCTGCCCCGATTCATAGGAAAATACTTCGCTGCTGCCATTCAGCGCTCTGAGCGTGCCCCGGTTTTGGTACACCGCAAAAGCCAAAATAATTATTATTATAATTATTACTGCGTAGTACGCCGATTTATTCTTGTTTTTTTTCACTCGTCCCATAGTACACCCCCGTCACCGTAGCAAACCTTTGCCAAATAAAGCCCCATCGGGCCGGCGGTAATACCGCTTTTTTTCCTGTCCCTGCTTTTTATTATACCCGGTATATCGCTTTCCTTTATCCTTCCGATTCCCACATAAAGCAGCGTCCCGGCAATAATCCTGACCATATTATAAAGGAATGCGTCGGCGGTTATTTCAAAAAGATAAACATCTTCATTTTTTGTAAGATTAAGAGAATGAATACATCTTTCGGTAGTCTTTTGAGAGCCGCCGGAAGCCATAAATGACGAAAAGTCATGCCTGCCGATAAAATGAGCCGCAGCCTTTTTCATTTTTTCGAAATCCAGTTCGTAAGGGAAGTGATAAGCTGAATTTTCAAGAAAAGGATTTGATATTTTGCTGTTATAGGCCTTATAAATATACGTTTTTGACACCGCACTGAACCGGGAATGGAAACTGTCGCTCGCAGCACCGCATTTTAAAACTCTTATGTCCGGCGGAAGTGCGGTATTAAGAGCAAACGGAAGCTTGGACAAGGGAATTGAAGTGTCGCTTCGGAAATTACATACAAATTCAAGTGCGTGTACTCCGGCATCGGTCCTGCTGCAGCCGGTGATTTCGGGGCAAAGGCCGGTAATTTTCCGGACGGCCTTCGACAGTGTTTCATCCACCGTTATTGCGTTTTTCTGGCGCTGCCACCCGTGATAACGGCTCCCGTTAAAGCAAAGCATAAGCGCAAGGTTTCTCAAAGCATCACCCCGCTTTATTCACCGATATAATCGCAAGCGCAAACAATAATACAAAAACGCAGGCAATTATATCCGGATACCCTATTTTCGACTCGTTCAGCCGGGTGCGGTTTTTGCCTCCGCGGTAGCAGCGGCATTCCATTGCTATGGCAAGCTCGTCCGCTCTCCTGAACGCACTGATAAAAAGAGGCACCAAAAGCGGTATTAAAGCCTTTGCCCTTTTTATCAGATTCCCGCTTTGGAAATCCGCCCCCCGCGCCATTTGCGCCTTCATGATTTTGTCCGTTTCTTCAAGAAGTGTGGGTATGAATCTAAGGGCAATGCTCATCATCATCGCAAGCTCGTGAGTGGGCAGCCCCATTTTGCCAAACGGCGTCAGCAGCCGCTCAATACCGTCGGTCAGCGCTATCGGTGAGGTTGTATATGTCAGAAGCGATGTCCCCAATACAAGAAAAACAATCCTGAGCATCATAAATACGGCAAAAGATATGCCTTCCTTTGTCAGCTTTAAAAAACCAAATTGCCAAATGACGGTTCCGCCCGTCATAAACAAATTAAGTATCGCGGTAAAAATTATAAACCACAAAAGCGGTTTTATGCCCTTTAAAACAAATTTCAGCGGGACGGTCGATATAATAATCGTAAACAGTGTAAAGGCCGCAAGCAGCCCGTAACCGTAAAAATTTTTTATAAGAAAAATTATAACCAAATAAACAGCGGATAAAATCAGCTTTATCATCGCGTCAAGCCTGTGTATAAAAGAGTTCCCCGGAAAATACTGACCGAGCGTTATGTCCTTAAGCACGACGCAGCACCCCCAATATATACTCCTTGGCCTGATGGACGGTGCATACATCCAAACCGCACAGCTTTTTCATAAGCTTTGTTACCTGGGGCGCGGTTAGGCCCATTTCTTCCAGCTCTTCATAACGGGAAAACACTTTCATCGGCTCGCCATGCATTACTATACGCCCGTTATTCATAACGTATAAATAATTAACCGTATTTGCAATGTCCTCCATGCCGTGTGATACCAGAACAACGGTAATGCCTGTCTCGTCATGCAGCTTTTTGATTTGCCTGAGTATTTCATCCCTGCCGCGGGGGTCAAGCCCTGCGGTAGGTTCGTCCAGCACCAGAACCTCCGGCTTCATGGCAAGCACTCCTGCTATTGCGGCGCGCCTTTTCTGCCCGCCGGAAATTTCAAAAGGTGATTTGTCCAATATTTCTTCCGGCAAGCCCACAAGCCGGGACGCCCATATAACCCTGTCGTGAATTTCGTCCGGCGAAAGCCCCATGTTAACAGGGGCAAACGCAATATCCTTGCGTACCGTTTCCTCAAAAAGTTGGTGCTCCGGATATTGAAAAACAAGGCCTACCTTTGTTCTTACCTTTTTTAAATCTGCTTTTTTCTCCGAGGTGTCGATACCGTCCACCGTCAGCCTTCCGCTCTCGGGCTTCAGCAAGCCGTTGAAATGCTGTACAAGGGTGGATTTCCCGCTCCCCGTATGGCCTATTATACCGACAAAATCCCCGCGGTTTATCGTCAAGGACACGTTATATAAGGCAGCTTTTTCAAACGGACCGCCTTCAGAATATGTGTAGCTTATATTTTCAGCCTTGATAATCAACACAATACCTCCGATAACACCTCGTATGCCTGCTCAATTGTCAAAACATCCTGGGGGACATCGATTCCTTCCTTTCGAAGCTCATACATAAGCTCGGTAACCTGCGGGACGTCAAGGCCCACCGACTTCATCCCCTCCACGTCCGAAAATACATCCGCCGGCGTACCTTCTTTTATGATTTCTCCATCGTTCATAACCAAAACACGGTGGGCAAAAACCGCCTCGTCCATATTGTGGGTTATAAGTATTATCGTTATTTCTTCGGATTTATTTAGACGCTTTAAGGTGTTTATAACCTCGCCCCGCCCTATTGGGTCGAGCATTGCGGTAGGTTCGTCCAGAACAATGCACTCCGGCTTCATGGCAAGTATGCCCGCTATCGCTATCCTTTGCTTCTGTCCTCCGGATAAAAGATGGGGCGCATGTTTTTTATATTCCGACATTCCCACCGTTTCCAACGCCCAATCAACCGTTTTCCTGATTTCCTGCGATGGCACTCCGAGGTTTTCAAGGGCAAACGCCACATCCTCCTCCACTATTGTGGCTACTATCTGGTTGTCCGGGTTTTGAAACACCATGCCTATTTCGCGGCGTATTTCATACAGCAGATTCTCGTTTCGCGTATCCATACCGCGAATATACACGGCGCCGCCCGAAGGAAGCAATATGGCGTTAAAATGCTTCGCAAGAGTGGATTTTCCGCTTCCGTTATGTCCTAAAACCGCAACAAATTCGCCCTTTTTTATATTAATGTTTATATTTTTTATAACAGGGTCTAAATCAACGTTATATTTAAATTCCAAATTTTTTGTTTTAATCATAGCCTCTCCCAACGCGCCGACGAGCCGCACGGAAGAACAAGCCCGTTTTCGCTCATCGCAAGACCTATTTCATCGGCAGACACAATGCCTTTAAATTTTTTCGAAACCGTCATTTCAAGTATATTTTTCATAGTCCCCGCACTAAGCCCGGTAGTGTACGAGTTAAGCAGTACAAACAGGGGATTGTCCGACAGCAGCAAAGCGCATTTCTCAACAAAACCGAAAAGCTCGGCTTCTATCTGCCAAACCTCACCCTTCGGCCCCCTGCCGTAAGACGGGGGATCCATTATTATCCCGTCATATTTATTTCCCCTGCGATGCTCGCGCTCTATAAATTTTACGCAATCGTCAACTATATACCGGACACTTTTTTCGCCCAATCCGGATAAAACAACATTTTCCCTGGCATGTGACACCATTCCCTTTGAAGCGTCAACATGGCATACAAATGCCCCCGCCTTTGCGGCGGCAACCGTTGCTCCGCCCGTATATGCAAACAAGTTTAAAACCTTAACCGGCCGGTTTGCGGCTTTGATAAGACCGCCGCACCAATTCCAGTTAACAAGCTGCTCCGGAAAAAGCCCCATGTGCTTAAAGCCCATCGGCTTAATTTTAAACTTTAATCCGTTTTGGTCTATAACCCAGCTTTCGGGCAAGCGGGTCTTATATTCCCAATGACCCCCGCCCTTTTCACTCCTGAAATAAACTGCATTGGGTTTATGCCAATAACCGTTATTCCGGGGGCTTTTCCATATAGCCTGGGGCTCGGGCCGTATAAGATAAAAATTGCCCCATTTTTCAAGCCGCTCGCCGTCACCTGAATCAATAAGGGTATATTGCCGCCAACCATCAGCTATCCACATATGTTAAAACCTTTCACACATATTCACGGCAGGCCGTGTTACCTTTTCAAGCACCTTTTCAATCAGCAGTCCGTAACGCCTGTCCCAATCCTCGCCCGAGGTGGCGTCAATGGCATCGCGTACGAAGCTTGCCGAAAGACTGATTGCCGCTTCAAAGCAATCGCCGCGCGCAACAGCACCGGTTAAAACGCTGGTAAAAATATCACCCGTGCCGTGAAATTCAATCGGTATATACCTGCAAATTAGCTTCCAATATTCATTCTTAATCCTGTCGTATGCCGCCACACAAATATCCTTTCCCAACGGGCAGCTTGTTATGACACAGCGCTCCGGCCCCATATCACAAAGCCTTGAAAGCCACTTTTTCAGTGTGTTATCGTCCGCCTTAGTTTCCGGGTTTTCGTCAAGCAAAAAGCATGCCTCCGTAAAATTCGGAGTTATCAGGTTTGCCCGGGAAACCAAACGTTTCATGTTTTTAACCATTTCATGGCTCATAGTGGGATAAAGCCTTCCGTTATCCGCAAAAACAGGGTCCACTATAACATAGCAGCCTTTAAAGCGTTCAATTGCGGATAATATAACATCCACTTGCTCATGGCTGCCCAAAAAACCGCTGTATATAATGTCAAAGTCTGCTTTCAGACTTTCCCAATGAGATATGGTTTTTATCATTTGCTCCGTCAAATCGGTAATGGAATAACCGTCGAATACACCCGTTATTGTGGATAAAACAGCGGTAGGCAAACTGCATACCACACTTCCCATAGAAGATATTATGGGTATGACACTTCCCAATGAAGCTTTTCCAAGGCCCGAAAGGTCGTGAGCGGCAATTACTTTTTTCAAGGTTTACAAGCCCTTCCTTTCTGCCGCTATAACGCTATTTATATATAACGATAATATATAACCTTTATTATACAACTTTATGCTTCGTTTGGCAACTCTTTTTTGTATATAATTTTTTTGGGACATGCTTCAAAGCACTTGCCGCAGTCCGTACACTTGTCGTAATCTATTATCGCAAAATTATCCTTGACCTTGATTGCATCAAACCGGCACGCCTTTTCACAAAGACGGCATGCGATGCATCCCACACTGCACAGATTTTTCATTTGCGCGCCCTTATCCTGAGAAATACAACGGACAGTGTATTGCCTTTCCTTCGGCACAAGGTGTATGACTTTCTTCGGGCATGCCGCAACACACAAGCCGCAAGCGGTGCATTTTTCCGGATCAACCACCGCAACCGAATCTTCAACCTTAATCGCATCAAATTGACATACTCTAACACAGTTTCCCAGACCTAAGCAGCCGTATTCGCAGGCCTTGCCTCCGCCCGCCAAACGGTTTGCAATATCACAGTCCTCAAAGCCTTCGTACAAATATTTTTTTTGCGCCGCACCGCTTATGCCCCTGCACATAACAACAGCAACGTTTTCCGCTGCGGGGCTGTTTTCAACCCCCATTATTCCGGCTATTATTTCGCTGCTTTTTGCGCCCCCAACAGGACATGCGTTAACAGGAGCCTTCCCTTCAGCTATCGCGGCCGCAAGCACCGCGCAGCCCGCATAGCTGCACGCACCGCAGTTTGCACCCGGAAGAGCCTCTTCAATTTGCCCAATCCTCTCGTCCTGCTCCACCGAAAGATATTTTGAAGCCGCCGCAAGCAGCACCCCAAGCACAAGCCCTATTGCGCCGAGCGCCACGACGGGTATTAATATATGCATTGTCGTTTACCTCCTTTAGGTCAAATCTGCAAGCCCGAAAACCCGAGGAAAGCTATCGATATCAGCCCCGCGGTAATCAAAGCTATGGGGAAACCTTTCAAGGC
Organism: Clostridiales bacterium Firm_18; assembly: GCA_001604215.1. Taxonomy (GTDB): domain Bacteria; phylum Bacillota; class Clostridia; order Monoglobales; family Firm-18; genus Firm-18. The sequence continues at coordinate 33,421 of LVAX01000092.1, read as the reverse complement.
TTCGGGTATTTCGGAAAACTCAAGGTGCTCCCTGACGCCGGCGAACAACACTATGGCAAGCGTAAAGCCAAGCGCGGCACTTGCTCCGTAAACTATTGATTTAATAAGGTTAAACTCATTTTGAATATTAAGCAGTGCAACTCCTAAAACCGCACAGTTTGTAGTTATAAGCGGAAGGTATATTCCCAGTGCGTTGTAAAGGCCCGGCAGCATTTTCTGCAAGAACATCTCAACCAGCTGCACCAGCGCTGCAATTACAAGTATGAAAGCTATCGTCTGAAGGTAATCCAGCCCGCAGGGCTGCAATATAAAATGGTTAATGCACCAGGTGAGGGCGGAAGCCATTGCCATTACAAAGGTTACCGCCATACCCATGCCCATTGCGGTTTGTATCTTTTTCGACACTCCCAAAAACGGGCATATGCCCAAAAACTTGACAAGCACGAAATTTTCTATAAAAATAGCCGATATTGCAATAACAAGTATATCCCTAAGCATTCTTCTTCCTCCTTGCCTTTACCGCATTAACCGTTCCGAGTATCAATCCGAGCAGTATAAAGCCGCCCGGCGGAAGTATTGCCATAATGGCCGGACGGTAGCTCTGGCCGAAAAGGGGAAATCCGAGAAACGTTCCGTTCCCGATAATCTCCCTCACCGAGGCTAAGGTTAAAAGCCCTAAGGTAAATCCAAGCCCCATGCCCAAGCCGTCGAACGCGCTGTTTAAAACATTGTTTTTCGAAGCAAAAGCCTCTGCCCTTGCAAGTATTATACAGTTAACGACAATAAGAGGTATAAAAATGCCGAGGGATTGTGACAGAGCCGGAAGATACGCTTTAAGCATCAAATCCACAAGCGTTACAAAGCCGGCAATTACAACTACAAAAGATGCTATTCTTATTTTGTCGGGTATAAACCTTCGTATCAGCGATATCGCAACGTTGGAGCACATCAGCACAACGGTTGCCGACAGGCCCATGCCGATAGCGTTTGCAACCGAGGTTGTAACGGCAAGAAGCGGACACATGCCGAGCAGTTGAACAAATGTGGGGTTTTCGGTGATTAACCCGTTAATAAATGCTTTTCTCACCTGCCCATAACCTCCTCTACCGCATCAATTGCGTCGTTTGTTCCTTTTACAACGGCTTTTGACGATATGGTTGCGCCCGTTACAGCCTGAATTTCATTACCTTCCGGCTGGTTTTTATTAATGCCGATATTTTTTCCCTTTCCGGCAAACTGGCTTAAAAACGCGGTATCGCCTACCCGTGAGCCAAGCCCCGGCGTTTCCTTTGTGCTGTCCGTTATGCTTATATCCGTAACAGTCAGCTTATCGTCCACCCCAACCATCATTGAAATCTCGCCGCCGTAACCCTTCGGAGTGCAGAAAACAGCATAAATGTGGCTGCCGTCCGATTTTTTATAGCTTGTAACCGATTTAACCGAGCTTCCTTCCTTAGAATACTCCATCGTTTCAGCGGTATCCTCCAAAACATCCTCTGCGCTGCTTATTACCTCAAGGCGCGCCTTATTCGCGGTCTCGTCGGTCAAAGCCTTTTGCCTTTCCTTTGTGGCATGGTTGCCGATTGACAACACAAGCGCAACCGATGCCGTAATTATAAATAATATTCCGCCAAGTCTAACATAATCACGCATTTTTTAAACCTCCCTTTCCGAAACGCTTCGGGGCGGTAAGCCTTTCAATTATCGGCGATGCAACATTCATAAGCAAAATAGAATAGCTGACACCTTCGGGATACCCTCCGGCAAGCCTTATTATAACGGTTAATATCCCGCATCCAACTCCGAAAACAAACGCTCCCTTTTGAGTTACGGGTGTGGTTGAATAATCCGTTGCCATGAAAAACGCGCCGAGAAAAAGACCGCCCGATAAAATATGAAAAAGCCAATCGCCGCTGAAATAACCATCGCCCCCGAAAATCCAGGAAAGCAATGCGACGGTTCCGACAAACGCAACCGGGGTATGCCATGTTATAATCCTGCGAACAAGCAGGTAAGCAAGCCCTATCAAAAGGGCAATCTTTGAAGTTTCTCCTATGCATCCTCCCACATTCCCCAGCAGCAGGCTTATGTAATCAACGGGTACCTCACCGCTGAGCGGTGTTGCCGAAGAAACGGCATCCGGTGATAAAACCGGCAGCAGTTTTGCCCCGGGATTTACATAGTTTGTCATAATGCCCGGCCATGAGGCAACCAAAAAAGCCCTTGCGCCCAGTGCGGGGTTTAAAAAGTTCTGCCCCAAACCGCCAAAGCACATTTTTACTATTATAATCATAAAAAAGCTGCCGACTACGGCTATCCACCACGGTGCCGAGGCGGGCAGGTTAAAAGCAAGCAGCATACCCGACACGACTGCACTCAGGTCATAAACCGTAGTTTGTTTCTTTAGGGCAACATTCCATAAATGCTCAAAAGCAACCGCGCTTGCAACCGCAATAAGGGTAAGCAGTGCGGCACGGTAACCGAAAATATACACGCCTGCCAGAAGCGCAGGCAAAAGCGCAATAATAACATCCTGCATTATCAGCGCCGTACTGTCTTTGGTAAAAATATGCGGCGGAGCGCCGACTCTTAACATTCTATCCAAGTTTCTACCTCTTTTCTTCCTTTTTTGCCTTTTTTATTGCCGTGATTTTTCCCTTTGCCACTCTTATTTTCTGAAGAGGGTCTTTTCGTGCGGGGCAAATAAAGGTACATGCGCCGCACTCTATGCAATCGAAAATATTATATTTTTCAAGCATTTCGGGATCAAACCTGTCGCAATACCTGTCGATAATCGTAGGCATAAGCCTCATGGGGCAAACCTGTACGCATTTGCCGCATCTGGTGCAGTTGGTCGAAACCTTTTTGCCTATATCGTCATCCGTCAAAGCCAATACGGCACCCGTTCCCTTTATCACCGGAACGTCAAGGGAATAAACCGCAATTCCCATCATCGGGCCGCCCAAAATAACTTTTACCGGCTCTTCCTTAAAGCCTCCGGCACCTTCAATAACATCCTTTATGGGGGTACCTATGCGGACTTTAAAATTTCTTTTATTCGACATAGCGCTGCCGGATACCGTTACAATCCTTGTAATAAGCGGCATACCCGTTGTAATTGCCCTTGCCACCGCGGCGCAGGTATCCACATTGTTAACGATAACACCCACATCTGCGGGAAGACCTCCGGGCGGAACCTCCCTGCCGCAAACAGCGAAAATTATCTGCTTTTCGGCTCCTTGGGGGTATTTTGTTTTAAGCTTAGCAACCCTTATGGAATCCTCTTTGCGGTATAATATACTTTCTTCTATTACCCTTATTGCGTCTTTTTTGTTGGACTCCACGGCAATAATACATTCGGGCGCGTCAAGCGCCTTCATAAGGGCCTTGCAGCCGGTTAAAAGCAGCTCGGCATCTTCAAGCATAACACGGTGGTCCGAAGTAAGGTAGGGCTCACATTCGGCCCCGTTTATTATAACATAATCTATTTTTTTGCCGGGCGGCGGCGACAGCTTGACGTGGGTGGGAAAAGTGGCTCCCCCCATGCCGACTATTCCGGCATCGCTGACAATTTTAATAATTTCATCCTTAGAAAGCTCGCTGACGGGCTTATTTGGTTTAATCCCGTCAAAAACTTCGTACTTTTCGTCATTTTCGATTACAATCGAATTAACGTATTTGCCGTTAGGATGCAAACGGGGCGCAATTGCGGCGACAACCCCCGAAACCGAGGAATGCTGGTTGGCGGAAACAAATCCGTCCTGCTTTGCAATAAGCTGGCCGACTTTTACGCTGTCACCTACCCCTACGACAACCTGCGAATCGACGCCGATGTGCTGTGACACCGGGAAAATCATCGTCTTAGGTGCGGGCAGCTCTTCAATTTTCAGGTATCTTGTATGTTCCTTATTATCATAAGGGTGTACTCCGCCCCTGAAAGTACGGCTTTTAAATGGTAATCGTAACAACACTATGCCTCCTTGTGAGCGAAACTCGCAAAATTATTGACAACAAAACCATCAACGTATATTATACTATTATTATAATACAATTACAATATCTTTTTTTCCTCTTTTCAAAATACAATTTTTATAGTATAATGTAATCAAGGAGGTGTTAATATGAAAATAGAACGTATTGCACCAAATAAAATAAAAATCACCTTATCCGTTGAAGACCTTAAAAAATGGGATGTCAACTTTGAAAGCCTGACTTATAATTCTCCCGAAGCCCAGGAGCTGTTCTGGAATCTTATACGCCGCGCCGAAGCGGAAATGGGCTTTTACACGGAAGGCTCTCAGCTTGTTGTCGAAGCAATGCCTGTAAAAAACGACGGTTTCGTCATGATAATTACTAAAATTGAGGAAGACGAGAATATTGCTCAAAAATATATAAGACCAAGGATTAAAAAAGAAACCAGACCTCGCAGGAAAGTCCGTATAGTATCAAATCCGTTGATTTTTGAATTTTTATCCCTTGATGATGTTATCCATGCCTGCAAAACCATCGAATCAAGATTTACAGGCGACAGCAGTTTGTACAAATATAAAGGAAAATACTATTTATCCTTAAATATTCTAAATGACTTTATCGCCGATGATATGGATGTTATTCTTACCGAATTCGCCCGAAAAGAATCTGCGGCCGCAATAATCAAATCCGGCGAGCTTGCCGAGCACGGCGACCTTTTGGTGGAAAACAACGCCGTGGAAAGCATGTGCTCGTATTTTTAACGGGAGGTTATAATTGATAATACGCAAGGGTATAGCCAGGGCGGTGGGCAAAAACACCGCACGGTTTTTTATGCCGGGGCATAACGGCGATAAGTATTTGCCCCTTAAATATGATGTTACCGAAATAAAAGGCACGGACAATTTGCAAAACCCCAGCGGAATAATAAAAGCAGCGCAGGAAAAGGCCGCTGCTGTTTTTGGCGCGCTCGCCACTTTTTTTTTGGTAAACGGCTCGAGCGTAGGTTTGCATGCCCTTATAATGTCCGTTTGCAAAAGAGGGGATACTCTCATAGTGGACAGGAGCTGCCATATCTCGGTTATAAATGCCCTTGTTTTAAATGATATCCGTCCGGTTTATATATACCCCGAATACAACAGCGAATACGGAATATTTACCCATATAAACCCCGCCGATATTGAAGCGGCGCTTGCCGGACATCCCGGCGCGAAGGGCGTATTAATAACATCCCCCAATTATTACGGTATTTGCTCGGATATAAAAAAAATCGCTGATATTGCTCATGCCTTCGGAGCGGCTTTAATCGTTGACGAAGCGCACGGTGCACATTTTTCGGTGTGCGGCACACTTCCGCCTCCCGCCCTGGCATGCGGTGCGGACGGTGTTGTCCAAAGCGCTCACAAAACACTGCCCTGTATTACCCAGGGCGCGCTGCTGCATATAGGGAGCGGCAGGATAAATCAGCAAGAAGTACGCGAAAACCTTAACATGCTCCACACCACCAGTCCTTCCTACCTTATAATGATGTCAATAGACGATGCCGTTGACAAAATATCAAAATTAAAAGACGCGGAAAAAACAATAAAGCGCTGTATCCGGCTAAAGAATGCGGTTTCGGCAACGGGCAAGTACAAGTGTCTTGACAACAGCGACACAACACGTATTGTTATCAATGCGGGGGAAAATGCGGACAGGATAAATTCCGCCCTGGAGCGCGGCTATGACATACGCGCCGAAATGTGCGACGGGAGGAATCTAATATTTATAGCAAAGCTTTTCGGCAAAGCTTCGGACCTTGACCGTTTGGAAAAAGCCCTGCTTTGCGAAGCGGGCAAACTCCCGATGTTAAAAAAAACAAGTTATCCCGCTCCTTCGAAAACCCGCTTGGCACTGCCTCCCGCACTGGCTTACTACTCCGATACAAAAACGGTCAGTCCCAAAGACGCTATCGGAAAAATTGCCGCACGCGCCGTATTTAAAATACCGCCGTGCATAAGCCTGATTGCGCCCGGCGAGGTTATAACAAAACAGCTTGCCGACGAAATAAAAGAAAATATTTGCATTATGACTTAAACATGTTTGCAAAATATTAAATCCTTTTTTCATTTTTCAAAATATTAATCCGGATAAAACATACAATATTTTAATATGTACAACAAGGCTTAATCTTCGCTTTAACAGGGCTTTGGTAAATATTCTAAAAAATTTCCCACGCAAGGTTTGTCTTGTGTCGTTTTTGCATAAATGAAAAAAATTTTAAATTTTTTTCATTTTTTATATTGACAATATTAAAAAATCGTAGTATTATATATCTAAGGAAAAGAACAAGGGTGTTCTCGATAATGGGAATGCCTTAATTTTTTCCCTCCAGTAAAATATCGGTGTGCAATGGCGCTCATCGTTAACAAATCAAAGCAAGGAGAGGTTGTCACAATGTCAAAGTACACAAAGGAACAAATAATAAAATTAGTTAAAGAAAATGACGTAAAATTCATCAGGCTTCAGTTTACGGATATTTTCGGAATGCTTAAAAACGTAGCGATTACCGACAGCCAACTTGAAAAAGCATTAGACAACAAGTGCATGTTCGACGGTTCATCAATACAAGGCTTTGTCCGTATCGAAGAATCGGATATGTATCTTCACCCCGATCTTGATACATTTGCAATTTTCCCCTGGAGGCCGCAGCAGGGCAGGGTAGCGCGTTTGATATGCGACGTTTATACCCCGGACGGCAAACCGTTTGTCGGCGATCCCCGTTTTATCCTGAAAAGAGCTTTAGCCGAGGCGGAAAAAATGGGATACAGCTTTAACGTAGGCCCGGAATGCGAATTTTTCCTTTTCCATACCGATGAAAAAGGAAGGCCTACAACAATCACCCATGACGAAGCCGGATATTTTGATTTAGGCCCTGTCGATTTAGGCGAAAACGCCCGACGAGACATGTGCATGATGTTAGAGGATATGGGATTTGAAGTCGAGGCTTCGCACCACGAGGTGGCCCAGGGCCAGCATGAAATCGATTTTAAATACGGGTCAGCACTTGAAACCGCAGACAATATAATGACCTTCAAGTTGATTGTAAAGACAATCGCCCAGCGCCACGGCCTGCATGCAACCTTTATGCCCAAGCCGATATACGGTATAAACGGCTCAGGAATGCACACCAATATGTCCCTTACAAAAGACGGCCGCAATGCTTTTTACGATAAAGACGACAAAAACGGGCTGAGCAAAATTGCCTACAGCTTTATAGCCGGAATTTTAGAACACATCAAGGGAATGGTTGCCGTTACAAATCCGCTTGTTAATTCATATAAAAGACTTGTCCCGGGTTACGAGGCGCCTGTTTACATTGCCTGGTCCGCCCATAACAGGAGCCCTCTGATTAGAGTTCCTGCTTCCGGAGGCGAGAGTACAAGAATAGAGCTTCGCTGCCCCGATCCTTCCGCAAATCCTTATCTGGCACTTGCCGTATGCCTCATGGCAGGGCTTGACGGCATTAAAAGAAACCTTACCGCGTGCGAGGGCGTTGATGAAAACATATTCAGCATGAGTGAAGAGCAGCGGGCAAGCATAGGGATTGAAAGCCTGCCGGGTACGCTTGAAGAAGCGATTGCAGAGCTCGAAAAGGATTCCCTGGTCAGAGAAGCATTGGGCGATCACATATTTAGTTATTATGTGCACGCCAAGAAAAAGGAATGGGATGACTACCGCGTAAGGGTTAACCAATGGGAAATCGATAACTACCTGGACCGATACTAATAAACCGGAGTTGATATGTGTGGAAAGCTTAATTTTAGCATTTGCAAACGAAAGCACCTGCCGCAATGTCCATTCCCTGCTTGAATCAAGCGGCATTCCGGTTAGAACGGCATGCACCTCCGGGGCCAAGGTATTGCGGGAAGCGGCTAAATTTGACAAGGGCATAGTGGTTTCCGGCTTCAAGCTTCTTGATATGACTGCCAATGATTTAAGCGTAATGCTGCCCGACGGTTATGTTATGCTTATGCTTGCCACACAATTGCAGCAAAACCTTTGTACCAACCATGATGTAATTTTTCTTACCACACCCGTCAATAAAAACGAACTGATTACATCGGTTTTAACCATACAGCATATGCAAAGGATAACATCCGTCAAGCAAAAACTGCGCCGTATTGCCGACAAAAACGCTATGGACATTTCAACAATAGAGCGGGCAAAGGGAATGCTTATGGTACGTCACAACATATCTGAGGAGGATGCGCACCGAATGCTGCAAAAGCAAAGCATGAACAGCGGTTCAAAAATGGTTGACACAGCGCGAAAAATCTTATTTGAAAGGGACGGGGTGCTTTGAAAACAGAATCTTACGGCAACACTATAATTTTCATATGCCATGTTAAATATGCAATAAAAACAAAAACGGGCGGGATAGAAAAAGACGCCTTGTAATACTTGAGCAAAAAAGTTATCAATGGGGATAGCGGATTATTAAATCAGCTATCCCTTTTTGATTACTTTTTTCAACCCTTGGACATTAATTAAACAAAACACTGTCAAACAAATAATACTAAAAACTTAAATTGAATAAAAAAGACAGAGAGGTCGCAAAAAGACGGTAGCCATATACTTGCGGCTACCGTCTTTTGACACCGGATAAAGCTTGGAATTTATTTTATACTGTTTTTCTTTCAGCAACGAAAACACCAATTTACCGGCATTTGAAAAACGAAAAGGACATAAGGGAGGAATCGATCATGTTAAAGGAAGGTCAAGTCAGAATACCGTCGGGCTGCGCCATTGCAGCCATTATGGATAAACAGGCCAAACCGTTTTCGGGAAGTGAGATTATAAAATCAATTGCCCTGATGCGGGACAGATCAAACGGTCTTGGCGGCGGCTTTGCGGCATACGGTATATACCCCGAATACAAAGAATGCTTCGCCCTCCATATTTTTTACGACAACAACCAGGCAAAAACACTTGCAGAGGAATTTTTAAATAATCATTTTGACATCAAAATGTGCGGGGTTATTCCCACAAAACCCACCGCAGGCATTAAAAACAGTCCTAAAATATGGAGATACTTTGCTTTGCCAAATAAAATCAGATTAAATTCTTCGGGTAAAAACGAGGATGAATATACCGCCCGCTGCGTAATTAGAATAAACAGCAGTATACCCGGCGCTTATGTGTTTTCAAGCGGTAAAAACATGGGAGCGTTTAAAGCGGTGGGTTTTCCGGAGGAAGTCGGCGAGTTTTACATGCTGGACGAATATAAAGCTTACCTTTGGACGGCTCACGGCAGGTTCCCCACAAACACGCCCGGCTGGTGGGGCGGCGCCCACCCCTTCACCCTCCTTAACTGGTCGATAGTGCATAACGGAGAAATATCCTCCTATGACGCAAACAGGCGTTATGTTGAAATGTTCGGCTACAAATGCAACCTTCAAACGGATACCGAAGTAATAACCTATTTGTTCGACTTGCTTGTACGAAAGCAGGGGCTTTCCCTCGAAACGGCGGCAAAGGTACTGACGGCGCCGGATTGGGATATTATCGACGCCATGGAGCAAGAAGAAAAGGAAAAATACACCGCCCTTAGGGCAACATATTCAGGAGCGCTGATTAACGGGCCTTTTTCAATAATTTTAGGCTTCGACGGCGGGTTGGTCGCTTTAAACGACAGGCTGAAGCTGAGAGCCCTTATGGCGGCTGAGGACAAAGAAAAAATATATTTTGCAAGCGAAGAATCGGCAATCAGGGTTGTTTGCCCCAATCCCGACACACTCTGGTCGGTGGAAGGCGGCACCCCGGTAGTGGCAAAAGTTAGGGGGTAAAAACATGAACTTTTTAAATCCCGAATTTCAGATAATAAGAGATAAGGATAGATGTATCAAATGCGGGGCATGTGTCCGCCAGTGCTCATACGAAGTGCATGTATCGGATAAGGATACGGGTGAATTATACACAAATGACATAAACTGCGTTGCATGCCACCGGTGCACCTCTATTTGCCCCACAAGGACACTCACCGTTAAGAAAAACGAATCGGTGTACCGTGAGAGCGCCAACTGGACCAGCGACTATATCAACCAGATATTCCGCCAGGCCGAAACGGGAGGGGTTTTGCTGTCCGGAATGTCAAACCCGCAGCCGTACCCGATTTACTGGGATAAGATATTACTGAACGCAAGCCAGGTAACAAACCCTTCTATCGACCCGCTCAGGGAACCGATGGAAACAAGAACGTATATCGGTGCCAAGCCGGATAAGATAGAATTTGATTCCAACGGGAAGCTGAAAACAAAAATGCCGCCCCAGGTAAAGCTTGAAATGCCGATTATGTTTTCCGCAATGTCCTTCGGCTCGATTTCGCTAAACGCCCAAAAATCCCTTGCGGCCGCCGCCCAGCAGTGCGGAACACTTTTCAATACGGGCGAAGGTGGACTCCACGAGGAATTAATGCCTTATAAGGATTGCGCTATAGTCCAGGTCGCCTCGGGGCGTTTCGGGGTAAGCAAGGAATACCTTGACATGGGCAGGATAATCGAAATAAAAATCGGGCAGGGTGCAAAGCCGGGAATAGGCGGGCACCTGCCGGGTGAAAAAATAAACGAAGACGTAAGCAAAACCAGGATGATTCCCATCGGCACCGATGCCATTTCACCGGCGCCCCATCACGATATATACTCCATTGAGGATTTGCGGCAGCTTGTATATTCGCTTAAAGAAGCGACAAATTACCAAAAACCGGTAAGCGTTAAAATAGCCGCCGTTCATAACAGCGCGGCAATTGCAAGCGGTATTGCAAGAGCTGGCGCGGATATAATCGTGCTTGACGGTTTCCGGGGCGGAACGGGCGCAGCGCCCGTTCGCATAAGGGATAACGTAGGTATACCGATTGAGCTTGCGCTGGCGGCGGTTGACGAGAGGCTTCGCAGTGAGTCGCTCCGCTCAAAGGTTTCGCTTATCGCCGCAGGCAGCTTCAGAAACAGTGCCGATGTGGTAAAAGGCATTGCGCTTGGAGCGGACGCGGTTTACATTGCTTCCGCCGCACTTATCGCAATGGGCTGCCACATGTGCCGGCAGTGCCATACCGGAAAATGCAACTGGGGCATTGCAACCCAGCGCAGCGACTTGGTTAAAAGGCTAAACCCCGAAATAATGTCCCAGCGCGCAGCAAACCTTCTTACGGCATGGAATCATGAAATAAAAGAAATGCTGGGCGGAATGGGCATTAATTCCATAGACAGCTTAAGGGGGAACAGGCTAATGTTAAGAGGCATCGGCCTTTCCCAGAAGGAACTGGATATACTGGGTATCAAACACGCCGGAGAATAATTAAGGGAGGGTCGTATATGAAAAGAATCTATGCACGGGAACAATATTGCATAAACTGCAGGCTGTGCGAGTGCTTTTGCAAAACCGCGCATTCCGTTTCGAAAGATATTATAAAAGCGCATAAAACCGAGAAACCGGAGCCTGTTTCAAGGTTGTTTGTTGAGGGCGACAACATGCTATCCTTTGCCGTAAACTGCCGCCATTGCGATAAACCCGCCTGTGTCGAGGCATGTATAACCGGCGCAATGGTAAAGGACCCTGAAACAGGAATTGTCATCAACAACAGCGAGCGCTGCGTAGGCTGCCTGTCTTGCGTTCTGGCCTGCCCGTACGGCGCGGTAAAGGCGGGAAATATAGCTTACAAATGTGATTTGTGCCGGGGTGAGGAAATGCCCGCCTGCGTAAAAAACTGTCCGAACAGGGCTTTAATATATATTGAAGGGGGCAGCGAAAGATGAAGTATGTTATTATCGGAAACGGCGCCGCCGGAATATCCGCGGCGGGGGCAATAAGAAAGCACGACAAAAAGGGCAGTATTACCGTTATCTCCGATGAGCCCTACGCCGCTTACGGCCGGCCGCTTATATCATATTTTATAAAAGGTACGGTTACGCAAGATAAAATGCCCTACAAAAGCCCCTCCTTTTATGAGGATTACCGCATTAAAACAGTTTTCGGGCAAAGCGCCGAAAAAATAGAAAGCGGCAGCGTTGTTTTAAATAGCGGGCAAAGGGTAGAGTTTGACAAGCTTCTGATCGCAACAGGCAGCCTGCCCTTTATCCCTCCCATCTCGGGGCTTTCCGGGAATCCGAACGTATTTACTTTTTTAAAGCTTGACGACGCCATAGCACTTAAAAAAGCGGTAAAAAGAGACAGCCGTGTTGTAATCGTGGGCGGGGGGCTTATAGGCCTTAAAGCCGCCGAAGGGCTCCACGCCATTTGTGACAACATTACGGTGGTGGAACTTGCGGACAGGGTGCTTGCCGCGGTAATAGACAAACAAGGCGGTGATATCGTATCAGACCACCTTGAAAAAAACGGTATCAAATGCATCACCGGCAATAGCGTGGAGGCATTTAACAATAACGAAGCAATTTTAAAAAACGGCGAGGCTGTGGGCTGCGATATTTTGGTTGTTGCAGTTGGGGTGCGGCCAAACGTACGGCTTGCCGAAAGTGCGGGAATAAGTATAAACAAAGGTATTGTAACAAACGAGAATATGCAGACATCAAACCCCGATATATACGCTGCGGGTGACTGCGTCGAAAGCTTTGATATCACGGACGGGTCTAAAAGGATTCTTGCGCTGTGGCCGAACGCGGTAAGACAGGGAATAATAGCGGGCTCACACATGGCAGGCGGCGCGGAGCCGGCGGAAAAGGGCACAATGCCGCTTAATTCGGTCGGTTTCTTTTCCCTTAATGTTATGACATGCGGCATCACTGACCCCAGGGATAACTCTTACGAAACAATAATAAAAACAGAAGGGCAAAAATATAAAAAGTTTGTTATAAAAGATGACGTTTTGCGCGGCTTTGTACTGGTAGACAGCCCGCACCGGGCAGGCCTGTACACCGCACTTGTCAGGGATAAAAAACCTCTTTCTTCCCTCAGCGGGGATATTACCGAAGAGATGGGGCTTATTAATTTCAGTAAAGATGAAATAAAGAAAAAAATAGGAGGGGGCGAAATACAATGATTATAAGCGCAAACAGCAAGCACTATCAAAATTTAAACGAAGACCTCAGAAAAGCTTATGCAAAGCACAAAAAAGTAACGATAAAGGATGTTAACGGCCAGCGTTATATTGGCTGCGGCCTGAAAGGGGACTACAATCTTGATATATTCGGAACACCCGGAAACGACCTTGCCGCATACATGGACGGCCCGGTAGTAAGGGTAAGCGGAAATGTTCAGGACGCTGCGGGCAACACAATGGGCAGCGGTGAAATAACGGTTTGCGGCAGCGCGGGCGATGCGCCGGGCTATGCAATGCGGGGCGGCACAATGTATATAAAATCCAATGTGGGTTACCGCTGCGGAATTCACATGAAGGAATACAAAAACTCCAGGCCCGCAATTGTTATAGGCGGTTGCGCCGGCTCCTTCTTAGGGGAATATATGGCGGGCGGAATAATCATAATTCTGGGGCTGGACAAACCCAGGGACGCCGAAATTGCCGGGTACAGGTTTGCCACGGGCATGCACGGCGGCGTGATATACCTTCGCGGCGGCATCCCCAAAGCAAGGATTTCAAATGAAGTTATGGCCTTAGCATGTGATGAAGATGATAAAAAAATAATATCGCAATATATCGACGGATATTGTTCGCGCTTTAATTATGACCGAAAGGATATATTAAACGAGGAATTTGTAAAAATCATTCCCCGCTCCAAACGTCCGTACGCCAATATGTATGCTTATGTATAGCTTGTATAAAGCATAAGGGAGTCGAACCCTATATGGGGTTTGGCTCCCTTATGCCTACAGTTTGCCCGTTATTCCGTATCCTCCGCCGCGGCTTTATCGGCGGAGGGCAAACTGCCTATATGTTTTTTATAAGTCTTTGTAAAATAGGATATATTTTCAAACCCGCAGGAGATGGCAGCCTCTCCGACATTGTGCGTGCCTTTAAGAAAAAGCGACCTGGCATGATAGCATCTTAATAAATTAATATACGAAATAACCGAAAACCCGGTATTCGCTTTGAAAATCCGGCAAAAATGCGCCTCGCTGACGCCCGCTTGCCTTGCAACATCTTTAGTGGATATCCTTTCACTGTAATGCTCTTTTATATATTTGATTGCCTTTTTTACCATATCCGTTTTGGCACTTTGTACATTGTCGCTCAGTAAAGACTTTGAGAGAGCATAATCCCTTAAAAGAATTATCATAATATCCGCCAACCTTGCCTTTACGGCTGTTTTATAGTGTGCTTTTTTATCTTTCAATTCCGTCTCGATTTCTATGATGCTGTTTGCTATTTTAATATCCGAAATTAATTCCCGAAACACAACATTATCAATTGCACCAAAACCTAAATTACAGCACAGCTTCTCTCCCATTATCAAACAGTAATACTCGGCGTTTCCTCTTATATAGTGAATATTGTTTGAATTGACTATTAATATATTACCTTTTTCAGCCGTAAACCATTTGTGGCCGGATATTACCGATATGCTTCCCTTTACAATATATAAAATCTCAACAGCCTCATGCCAGTGCGATAAAAATTTTATATTTTCATTCATATGATTATAATGAAATATAATCGGTAAATCCGGGTCCGGATAAGTATGAGCTTCATAGCATGCCGAATTCATAAAAAATCAACCCCGGTAAATCAAAATAGTGTTAATTTGCCTCAAAAAAATATGTTTACAACTTTATGAAACAATTATACAATAATAATTATAATAAAGCAACCTCGGAAAGGAGAAAAAATTATGTATAATTTTTCAATAGGTGTAATGCTTGATTCCTTTAAGCTTGATACAAAAGAGGCAATTGAAAAGGCCGCTTCCCTTGGGGCAAAAGGATTGCAAATGTATGCAACCTCGGGGGACTATGCGCCGGAAAACCTGACACCGGCCAAAAGGAAGGAACTGCTCGACATGGTAAAGTCCAGCGGGCTTGTTTTTTCGGCATTGTGCGGCGATTTGGGGCAAGGCTTCGGCAACAAGGAAAAGAATCCGATGCTGATAGAAAAATCAAAAAGGATTCTGGACCTTGCAAAGGACCTGGAAACCGATGTGGTTACCACACACATCGGTGTTGTGCCTGCCGATAAAAGCCATGAAAGGTATAAAATCATGCATGAGGCTTGCTTTGAACTAAGCAGGTATGCGGACAGTGTCGGCGCGCATTTTGCAATTGAAACCGGACCGGAAACGGCTGCGGTGTTAAAGGTCTTTTTGGATGATTTGAATTCCAAAGGCGTTGCCGTTAACCTTGACCCGGCAAATTTTGTCATGGTTACGGGCGACGACCCTGTGGCGGCGGTTTATACGCTGAAGGATTACATCGTCCATACACACGCCAAAGACGGAAGAAGGCTTGCGGTTAAAGATCCCGAGGTAATATACGGCCTGATTGAAGATGAAATAAAAGAAAGCAAAGCATTTATCGAACTGCCCTTAGGCGAAGGGGATGTTGATTTTGACAACTATTTAAAAGCACTCGACAGCATCGGCTATAAAGGCTTTTTGACAATCGAACGGGAGGTGGGGGATAACCCCGAGCTTGATATTAAAAATGCGATTGCTTTTTTAACCAAAAAAATTAGGGGGATATAAAAATGCATGATAAAATAAATGTGGGGGTAATAGGAGCGGGTTCAATTTCCGATTTACATATAAACGGATACCTTCAAAACCCTGATGTACGGCTCTATGCTTTATGCGATATTGATTCCGAACTTCTTGAAAAAAAGGCTCTGAAATACAATATTGATAAAAAATATACCGATTATAACGAAATGTTAAAGCTTAAAGAACTGGACGCGGTAAGCGTGTGTACCTGGAATTCCATGCATGCGCCGTGTACAATCGCGGCCCTCAATGCAGGCAAGCATGTTTTGTGTGAAAAGCCGATGTCCGTATCGGCCCGGGATGCGCAGCTTATGAAGGATGCCGCGGATAAAAACAAAAAACTTCTGATGATTGGCTTTGTACGACGATTCGGAAATGACTGCGAAATACTGAAGGATTTTATTGAATCGGATTTTTTTGGTGATATATACTACACAAAAGCAACATATATAAGGAAAATCGGCAACCCGGGCGGATGGTTCGGCGACGTGAAACGCTCCGGCGGCGGCCCGCTTATTGACCTGGGTGTTCATGTTATCGACCTTGTCAGGTACCTGCTCGGCAACCCCAGGCCGGTATCCGTTTACGGAGCAACCTTCGACAAGCTCGGCGACAGAAAAAATATCAAGGGAAAGAGGGTCTATAAATCCGCCGGATCATCGGATAATGATATTTGCTCCGTAGAGGATTTAGCAACCGCAATGATAAGGTTTGACAACGGAACTGTTCTCTCGGTAGAAACAAGCTTTAGCCTGCATACCAAAAATGACGAAGGAAAAATCGAACTGTTCGGTACGAAAGGCGGCGCCAGGCTTAACCCCGAATTGGAACTTTACACCGAAGCAAATAATTATTTGGCGGATATAAGCCTTGACGCGGATACCGCATTGTCCTTCGACGGCTTATTCTCGAACGAAATCAACCATTTTGTATCCTGCACAAAAAACGAAGCACGCTGTATTTCGCCCGCGGATGACGGTATTGAAATAATGAAAATCCTGGACGCCATATACGAATCCGCCAAAACCTGCCGGGAAGTTATACTGTAATTAATCAATATTTCACCCCTTCTTTAAAAAGCATAAGGGCTTGGCTCTTTTAGACATAAGAGAGCCGGGTCTTATATGCTTTTTACTTTTTTTGCGCAAATTCTTTGTGGCAGAATTATTGACAGAGAAGCTAAAAATACAAATCTTATTGACCTTTCAATGCATTATATGCTAAAATGTCTATAAGAGGAAAAAGCAGCAAATACCAAATCTGTTAAATGGAAAGGCTTTTTAATATGGCGGATATATATAATGTGTATAATATTTTAGCTGCGATTTTTAAGTACATTTTTATAACAATAATTTATTTGTTCATTTTCGGTATTATGAGAATGATATATCTTGACATTAAAAAAACAAACATGCCGCGTCCCCGTGGAATCCCCAGGGGTATGGCATATCTTCAGCTTTTGACGGATAAAAACAATTTGTACTTCGAAGTCGAATCAGCATATCCGCTGGATAAAGAGGTTATTGTTATAGGCAGGGGTGCAAATTGCGATATTGTAATTGATGATTATTATATTTCAACACGGCACGTCCAGCTTTGGAGCGAGGACGACGAATGGTACATAGCCGATATGGGAAGCACTAACGGAACGTATATAAACGGAATAAAAATGGACGACGAACCTTTGATTTTAGACAGCGGCGACCGTATAAAAATCGGTCAGGTTGAATTTATGGCGGTATTGAGGTGATTTAAGGCAATGATATCAAAGCTTGCAAAGCATCCGATTAATATGATAGTTATAATAAATACGCTTGCTTTTTTGCTTTTGTTTTTTTACCGCACGCCGCCCAATTATCAGATTCTTTTCGTGGGCGTATCAATTACGATACTCAGCGTAATTACATACCTGGCGATAAGTTTTTTTAATTTAGGGGACAGGTATTTATTCATAATTGCTTCCATGCTGATATCAATCGGGGTTGTGATGCTGTGCAGGCTGGATTATTCGATGGGAATTGCGCAGGTAGGCTGGTATTTGATTTCCGTATGCGTTTTTTACGCTGCATATATTTTATACAGATATATAAATATCTGGCGTTTTCTTAAATGGTTTTATTTCGGCTTGTCGGTTTTTCTTTACATTCTGACTCAGGTAATCGGCATAACCATTAACGGCGCAAAGAACTGGATAATGATAGGCAGCCTTTCGTTTCAGCCCTCCGAGATAATTAAAATTTTATTTATCTTATTTATCGCCGCACGGCTCACCGGCAATAACAAAAAATTGTTTAACCTGCCGGAAAACTATACAACCGCACTGTTCTCCTTTGTTTTTATGTTTTTTTTGATACTCCAGCGTGAATGGGGCTTGACGCTTCTTTATTTTTTAACTTATTTTACCCTTACGTATATTTATGACGACGATAAAATTTTCCTTTTGGCAAACGCCCTTGTTACAGCAGCGGTTGGCGCTATCGGCTCGCTTACCATGCATCACATTGCAATTCGCATAAAAACATGGAGAAATCCATGGGAAGATATTTCAAACACCGGCTATCAAATCACACAGTCACTTTTTGCCATTGCGTCCGGCGGCTTTTTCGGCAGGGGCATAGGCATGGGCAACCCGGATTTTATCCCTCAGGCAAATTCGGACTTTATATTTTCCGCCATATGCGAAGAAATGGGCATTTTCGGGGGGGCCGCGGTTATTTTGCTTTACTTCATATTTGTTTACCGGGGCATTAAAATTGCGCTCCTGCTGCCGGAGGGATTCGATAAATGCGTTGCTCTCGGCATCTCGATTA
This sequence comes from Clostridiales bacterium Firm_18, assembly GCA_001604215.1. Lineage (GTDB taxonomy): Bacteria > Bacillota > Clostridia > Monoglobales > Firm-18 > Firm-18. The sequence continues at coordinate 15,000 of LVAX01000092.1, read as the reverse complement.
TGTTTGCCTTCCAAACCTTCATAATTATAGGCGGCGTAATAAAGCTTATACCGCTGACGGGTATAACAATGCCCTTTGTAAGCAGCGGGGGAAGCTCCCTTGTAACCAGTTTTATATCGCTGGGTATCCTGCAGGCAGTATCCGCCGGAAGGAGGCAGGCAAATGACCAATAAAAGAATTATCAGGACCCTTGTCGTCCTTTCATTTTTATTTATCATGCTTATCGTATACCTTACCTATTTTGTTGTGTTTCAAAGGGAGGCGGTCATGCAAAGCCCTTATAACAAAAGGCTTTGGGCATATGAGGAGGATATCGAAAGGGGAACCATAAAAGACAGGAGCGGCGCAGTACTGGCGTATTCGCAAGAGGGCAAAAGAATTTATGAATACGGCCCCTTATACTGCCATGTTATTGGCTACAATTCAAAAATATACGGAAAGACCATGATTGAAAGCAAATTTAACAATTTGCTTTTAGGCCGGGGCAGCGTGGCGGAGGTTTTCGGAATTGGCGGCAGCGGCAAATCGGGCTACGATTTAACGCTTACGATAGACCATAATCTCCAAAGCACGGCCAAAAGCAAATTAGGAAGCCGTCATGGCTCTGTCGTAGCCATAAACCCGAAAACGGGTGAAGTGCTGGCACTTGTAAACAACCCGGATTTTGACCCCAACGACTCTGTACTGGCAAAAAAATGGACAGAGCTTACCGAAAGCAAGGACTCCCCTCTTTTGCCCCGTGCAACAGGCGGACTGTACCCGCCCGGCTCCACCTTTAAAATAATTACCGCTGCCGCTGCAATCGAAAACGGCCTTGACAAAGAAGAATACTTAGATACCGGGACCGTTTCGATAGGGGGGGCAGCCTTTGACAACTACGGCAAAAAGGCAAACGGGAGGATTGACTTTAAAAAAGCCTTTGCACTATCAAGCAATTATGCCTTTTGCACATTGGGCGCAAAACTGACAAGCCCGGTGCTGAGGCAAACGGCGCAAAGGTTCGGGTTTGACAAAACATTTGATTTTGACATTGATTTCACCAGAAGCCGGTTTCAAGCCAAAGACACGGACGAGGCGGGCAGCGCCGCACTTGCAATAGGACAGGGCGAAACCCTTGCAACGCCTTTTCAAATGGCCCTGACCGCATGTGCGATAGCAAACAACGGGATAATAATGAAGCCCTACATCGTACAGCGGGCGGAGGACAAAAACGGCAGCATAGTTTATGAGAAGCGCCCTCAACAGCTTTACACCGCCGTGTCAAACGACGTTGCGGCAAAAATTAAAGATTTAATGGTTGAAACGGTTGAAAATGGTACCGGAAAAAACGCTAAAATAAGCACTATTAAAGTGGCCGGAAAAACCGGGACTGCGGAAAACGAATTAAAGGGCAAGGAAAAAAACAAAGACCACGCATGGTTCGTATGCTTCGCTCCTGCCGAAAACCCTCAAATTGCGGTTGCGGTAATGCTCGAATACAGCGGCGGCAGCGGCGGAGAGCTGTGCGCACCTATTGCAAGGGATATTATAAGGCAATATGTAAAAAAGCGTTCGGGCGCGTAGCGCTTTCCCGAACGCCTCATCTCGCCCCGCGAGGGAAAGCGAAGGCGGATTCATTCCGCCGAAGCGCGAAATTGCGCGGGTTTTGCGCAATTTCCTATAAATTAAAAAAATAATGCGTTCGGGCGCGTAGCGCTTTCCCGAACGCCTCATCTCGCCGCGCGAGCGTAAGCGCAGGCGAATTTATTTCGCCGGAGCGTGAAATTGCGCGCCTTTCGCGCAATTTCCTATAAATTTAAATAAAGTTATTTTTTGCGAAGCAGGGTCGCGGGGTCATAGGCCGAATTGATTTTAACGGCATACGAGCTTTTATTTTTTATGTCTTCATCCGTTACATAATGTACATCCAAAAGACCGTCCGAGGAATAACCCGTTTTTAAATAATTCATTTCGGACAGTGCCTTGCTCCAGCCGTCAAGCCATGCGTCCAATTGCTTCTTTTGCTCTTTCGTGCCGCCAAAATGTATGATAATATCTATATCACTGTTTAATTCGGCGGTGCAGGTATTTGTACTGCCGAATAAATAAACACCTTTAACACAGAACGCATCAAAATCCATTTTTGAGGCAATAACTTCCGCCATATAATGCCGCCACTTCCAGCCCTGGCCTTCTTGTTTGGTTTTATCGTACACTTCGTTTTCAATATACGGGTTTTGGTATTTTTCTTCCTTTGAAGCAAGTTCCAGATAAGCAACCGCTTTTTCAAGGTCGGCATTCATAAGCACATTCATTTCTCTGGAAGGGTATTCTTCTTCTATGCTTATAACCTTTATAACCTTATCCAAATACGAATAAGCCGGCAGCGACTGGCTCAGCTTGTTTTGGCTGCGGCTGAAAAACCTGCTGTTAAAAACCGTTCCTTCCCTTTCCGGGTAAAGCGGCAGATATTTGATACCCGCTTCAACCAGGTCCTGGAAAAAGTGGGTTCCGAAGGAAAGCTCCGGCTGATATTTGGAATTTTTGTTTGCTATTTCTATAATCATGGCCGTATTGCATATATCCGAGTATGTCACCCGCACGCCCAATTTAATGTCACCCCTGCTGCCCCAGCGCCCCGGTCCTATTAAAATAAAGCTTTTACGCGGAAGCATCCTGTTAAGCTCGCTTACTGCAGAGGCAACATTTATTAAATCATCATAGGTTTCAAGCTTTTCATATTCCTCCGGGTCAACATAAATTATTGTCTTTATACCCAAGACCTTTCCGTTTGATATATATTTATCGGCGGTGAATATCGTATCCTTTGGTGAGATTTCATTGGGGATAGCAACGGAATCACTGTAATAGCTGTCGATTTGAGGGCGGCACTGCAGCAGGTAAAAGAACTGCCCGTCATATGCAAATTCTATATCCACCGGGTAGCCCAAGTTTTCTTTTAATAAATCCAATATCAGTTTAATTCGCTTTATCCCCGGCGTTTTATTTATCAAACCGCTAAAGCTGACAACAAAATTATCTTTTTTATAATCGGCCGTAAACACATTAAAATCCGAAATAAAGTCGTTTTTAAAAACAGACAGGACGGTATCAAGCTGGGGTATCTCGTTTCCGTACTCTTTTATAAGCTGTGCTATCGAAACGGTGACGAACCTGCTGTTTTCCATATCTATGGCATCAAGCATCTGGGGCGAATATTTTTGTATCTCTTCCGGGGCTTGATTTACGCTTAAATTTGCCTGTCCGGGTGATATCAAAACGGGATAATCGTCCCCTACCCTGTCCACGGCACGCGTACCCAAACCCATTACAACCCTGACAAGCCCGTCTTCACGCTTTATCCGGGGCGACCATCTGAGCTCATTATTACTGAAAGCCACACCGGCGTATAACGGGAAATAATACGGGCCGACACGAAAGCCTATCGCCTCTTGAATCATAATACCCATTTGTTCGGCGCTGTCGAGCAAGTTGCGCTCTTTCCTGTACTGGACACCGTCCGGATTATACATCGAAGCATATACTTCCAAAATGGCATCCGTTAATTCTTTAAGACGCTTTGCCTTCGGCCCGCTGTTTGAAACAAACAGGCTTTTATATTTTCCGGAAAACGAAAAATTAAGATGATCCTCAAGCAAGCTTGAAGACCTTACAATCAAAGGCTTGTTATCGTATTCGTCAAGAATCTGGTTTAACTGATTTATAACATATGACGAAAGCTTTGCGTTTTTAAAGGTTTGCACGATTTTGGGATAAATAATCCTGATTTCCGTCATATCACGGTACTTATGCTCGTTTAATTCGTCAAGCCCGTTTTCGGACAAAAAGTAATCCATTTCGCCGGAAGGTATAAACCAGGTTTTCGGCATCCTTACATTTTCAAACTCAGGATACTGCCGGATATGAGCTTTTATAATTTGATTGGCGGCAAAAAAACCGGTTGCCTTGCCGCCCAGCTTCCCCTTGCTTTGCGGCGAGCAAACAAAGCTGCCCAGCAGCTCGCAAAAGTCATCGACGGATACATATTTTCTTATTTTTTCTATTTGCTTCGGATTATCCGTTAAAAACCTTCGGATAAGTTCAACAAAAAGCCAGCGCTGGGTAGACTCGTTAACTTTTTTATTTGCCTTTACAGCGTTTTGATATTTTGTCAGGGCTTTTGAAATGTCTTTTATTTCGGTACTTTGCCTGTTGACTATTTTAATAAGCTCGTATGTTTCCCTTTGATATATCCACAGCAATATCTGCTCGAATATATGCTTATCATCGAAGCATTGGCTTGCGGCATTAAAAAGCTTTTCGCTCAGCACTGCCGCATCCACTGCCGATAAATTCTCAAGGGGATAATTTATTTCGCCCTTATACTTATGTTCAATCCAGCCCATTTCGGAAAAAACGTTTTCAACAAGCTTTGTGTTCTTCGCCGCAAGATGCACAAGCATTTTTTCACAAACATGCAGCAGCATTTCTCGGTTCGAATTCTGAAGCAGCTTTAATATGGCCGTCCAATTGCCGTTGTCGTCACTGTAATACCGGTAAAACTTCTGGTATATTATCCGCGCGATTTTATTCGAGATGGCTTGCAACAGCTTTTTCTCCTGGGGCAGAAAAACAATATCGCCTTTGGCAAATATATTTTGGGGATAAGCCGCCTTAATATACCCTCTTATCTTATCGTTGATAACAATATCCACCTTAAGCTCATGGCAATCCGGCGCTTGTTCTTTTACTGAATAATGGACATCGTCAAGCACAACCGTTACAATACATTCCTTTTCATAACAGAAACCCGACGGGGTTACCGCAGAAATTTCCGTTAATATATCGGACAGTGAATCCTTGGACAACGCCTCATCGATTAAATAAAGACATTCAAGCTCCTTAGCCCGCTCTATTAAAACCGATATATCCTTAGACTTATCCATAAAAGAACCCTCCTGCTTTGCCGCCATTATTCGAACATTCCTTATGTATCAGACCCAGCCTCTTAGCTTTACCGCTTCCGCCACACGATTTATTGCTATAACATAGGCCGCATCTCTCATATACAGCCTTTTATCCTCGGCCAAATCATAAACAGCATTAAAAGCCTGTGTCATCTTCGTATCAAGCTTTTCAAGCACCTCTTCCTTTGTCCAGAAATAATTCATATTGCACTGTACCTGCTCGAAATAGCTGCATGTCACTCCACCTGCGTTGCATAAAAAGTCCGGTATAATAAATATCCCTTTTTCCTTAATCAATTTATCGCAGTCGGGGGTTGTAGGCCCGTTGGCACCCTCGCAAATAACTTTAACATTATCGCTGATTTTTGTGAAAACCTCAGGCGTCAGCTGATTTTCAAGCGCACATGGCATTATAATGTCCACATCCTGGGAAAGCCATTCCCCGCCGTCCAATATATCGCATCCCAGATCAGCCGCCTTTTTCTTGTCTATTGTTCCGAAAGAATCTTTTATTTCAACCATTTTCTCAATATCCAGGCCGTCTTTTTTACGGAAGGTATACGCTTTTTTATCATGCTCGTCCCAGGTGGACAACGCTATTATCCTGCCGCCCATTAAAGAATACAGCCTTGCGGCATACTCGGCCACATTGCCAAAGCCTTGTATGCTTGCCGTTGTTTTGGATATATCAATATTAAGCTTTTTCAATGCCTCGCGCAAAACATAAATAACGCCGTAGCCGGTTGCCTCCTTACGCCCGAGTGAGCCGCCCATACCGATTGGTTTGCCTGTAATGACACCTGGATACCGTCCGCCCGCTATGGCTTCAAATTCATCCATTATCCACAGCATGTGCTGGCCATTTGTCATTACATCCGGGGCAGGCACATCGATTACAGGTCCAATATTTTGAGCCACCCTTCTTGCAAAACCCCTGCAAAGTCTTTCCTGCTCTCCCTTTGACAGGTTATGCGGGTCGCAAATTACGCCTCCCTTTCCTCCGCCGAGGGGGATATCCACAACCGCACATTTCCATGTCATCCACATGGATAAAGCGCGAACGGTATCAGCCGTTTCGTGCGGATGGAAACGAATACCGCCCTTAGCAGGCCCTCTTGCATCATTGTGCACGATTCTAAATCCTTTAAACACTTTTGTACTGCCGTCATCCATTTTCACCGGTATTGTAAAATGGATTTCACGCAAGGGCTGCCTCAGCAGCTCTCTAACCCCCGGTTCTAAATTAATCATAGCCGCAACATTGTCAAATTGCGTTTGTGCGGAAACATAAGGGTTGTACGAGTTTGGCTTCATTATAAAGATACCTCCGTCTAATAAAAAAAATAATTATAAATATACCGGTTCAACCAGTATTTATTTAATTATATAACTATTTTGAAAATTTGTAAATATTTTTTATCATTAATTAAATTTTGCATTGAATTTTACTTGTTGTTGCAATCCATAATCTTTTAATGTATAATAACTGCATGTTAATTCAGCATGCAAGGCTGACTTGTAATTTTTCTTATAAAAGGGGTTTTATACTATGTGGAACATGCTGTGGCCAATTCTAATCGTTGTTGCCGCAAATACAATTTATCACATCAGTGCAAAATCAACATCCGCTGATATAAATGCATTTGCTTCGCTTTCGATTACCTACTTAATAGCCATGATTTGTTCGATAATTATGTATTTCATTACCGGTGAAAAAAACCTTTTCAGGGAGCTGTCAAAAGCAAACTGGACGGCCTATGCTCTCGGAATAGCAATTGTCGGCCTGGAATTCGGGTTTTTGTGTATTTATCGTGCGGGCTGGAAGATTAGCGTTGCAAATTTAATTGTTGCTGTAACCTTATCTTGTGTTTTGTTAATTGTCGGAATACTCCTGTACAAGGAAACGCTTAGCTTGCGCCAATTGCTCGGAGTGGGCATATGTGCCGCCGGACTGGTTATGATTGCAAAATAAATATTTCTTTAGACATAAGTTTATAATCGCTTACCGTCTCCCCGGTAAGCTGCTTGGGCATGTATTCATGAATCCTTCCTGTTGATAAGGCAAACAAGCCTGCACCCTCAGTTATAACAGCACTTTCAAACTCATCTGCAAACCGCGTGACACTCGTGTAATACTTTCCTTGATTTTATCATGGTCTTTTGACATTATAATGTAATCATCCGCCAGCGCCCTGTCGCCGCCCTCCCATATCGGGTACTGAATATCGGTGGGCATGCCGAAAACATAGGTGAAGCCGCCCTCCTGCAAAGCAATTGTGCGGTTTCCCGGGTCTGTAATGTCGTCATGGGTAAGACTATCGCCCTGGAGCATTTCTATATAAAACAGCATTCCCGTGCCTTCTCCGTATTGCCGGCGAATGGCCTTATGATAGACATACACGATATTATTATTTTCCTCTTCAATTTCATATTTATTTTCCCAGCCTTGCGGCAGCTCAAAGGAACAGTCAAAGGTCTTGCAGCGATGCACAATATTGTCACCGGAATTAAAGCTGAATATTACGCCAGCAGCGCCTGTAACCAAAAGCACCAAAACAAATGCCAAAACACTTGTTTTCCTTGCCTTTGTGTTTAGTATATTCTCAAATCTCTTTTTTGCCCTTCTTCCGCTTTCGGAAAAAGAAGTTGATAAAATAGGCGGAGTTATATATCTGTTCACTTTCATTCAGTCTCCTTTGCTATTGATTTTTTACCGATAATTGTTTCATTTCTTCACTCATAATGTCGTAGCGTGACTTACCATCCCTGCTCATCCAGGCCTTTGCCCGGATATCCGCCAGTTTATAGATTTCAGTCATAGTGTATGGAGCGATCTCTGATGAAACAACTACACTTTTAGCGATTTCAAGTCTTTGTCTGGCGGAGAGTAATTCTGTATTTCAAGCAAGATTTACTGTAAAATCGGCTTCACTATTCAAAAACAGATAGTGCTCAGGTGTGGCGATGGTATCGTCCATCGCTGCGGCCGGCTTTGTATGCCCAATTATCAACCGATACACCGGCACTGAAAATCCTCCCGGCTTTTCTTCCGGTTCCACTCTCGGAAAATAAGGTTGAAAGTTTGGGTGGTTTTATATATTTACCCATTTTTTTTACCCCCGTTTAAATATGTTGAAAGTGTGGTTGCCTCAACACTTTGCATCGCTTTTAGAATTGCCATGGAATATTCTTTTCTATAATTTATATCGCTGTTTTTTACTACAACATCATCGCAAAAGTATTCCAAATCACGGTTCGCACGGCGCGCCATTAAATACACAAGGGGATTGAACCAATGAACACTGTTTGCAATTACCAAGAGCAGCTTATACCATATATCACAACGTTTGTAATGCGTAAGCTCATGCTTTAAAATAACGGAAAACTCATTATTCGAATATTCTGCGTCCGGTAATAAAATCATTGGCTTAAAAAATCCTATCATCATGGGGCTTGCGATTTTGCTGCATTTTAAAAACTGTGGCTTTCTTTTTATCTTCATATCATCTAATACATTTTGTATTATATCTGAGTTAACTGTATCGCAATATCGCTTTATTCTACGTTTGAAAATTAAATAACTTATAATATGAAACAGAAAAAAAGCAACAGCACCAAATGCCCAAATAACCGTCAGTAATTCCTTCAATGTAATAATCGGTGCATAATCCGCAGAACCGGTGGAAGAATTGCCTTTCTCAACGAAACTTTTATCCACTATTGTAAGCGGTATCCCTTCTTGCCTGAAAATGATAATTTGATTTTTAGGTGCGGATATATTTACCGGAGCATCGGGCATTTCAAGCCTGAAAGGAATTATAAGGCGAAGCGCTAATATAAGCCACACAAAATAACGCCATTTTGCACTGAACCTATTGTTCAGAAGCGGAGAAATGATAAGCAGAATCAGAATTACCGCCGTCATGGAAAGAGAAATCAAAAAAATATTTGTAAGCACCTACTCCGCCTCCTCAATAAATCGCTTCAGTTCCTCCAGTTCCTCCTTTGAAACGATTTTTCCGTCATAAAGGGAAGCCACAAGGCCTGTCAGGGAGCCATGATACAACTTTTGCAAAAAAGAGCGACTCTCCCTTTTAAGATAATCCTCCTTTTTCACCTGTGCAGAATAAATATTATGCCTTCCTTTTTTGGTGCAGGAGAGAAAGCCGCGGTCACACAAACGCGCAAGAAAATTAAGTACGGTTGTCCTTGCCCAGCTTTTGCTAAGCTTTTCCATAATGAAATCCGACGTTACTTTTTCCTTGGCATCCCATACAATCATCATAATTTCAAGCTCACTGTCGGGTAGTCTTTTTATATCATTCATTTTTAGCTCTCCTTATTTTACAGTTGTAGAATACAACTTCATTTTACAACTATAAAACACATTTGTCAAGCTTTTTTGAAAATCACTTGAAATACCTGCCAGGTTATTAAGCCGCATCGGTGTGCAGGCATAAGGCATTATAACTGAACTTTTTTTATCGTAACCTTTCCGGTTGCATCTTTACCGGTAATTAGTATATCATATTTATCCGTTTCGGATACCGTTACAGTAAACAAACCTGATTCAAGGTTGCTTCCCGTATAGGGCTCTCTGCCCTTTTTGCCTCTGACCGTAAGGGCAATTTTTCCGCCTTCGCGGGAAACTTCAATTTGCAGCACATCGCCCTTGCTTAGGGATAATTCGCATTTATTTTCCAAACTCCACTTATTTAAATTAATTGTGAATCCTGTCCCATTCGGATTTTCAAGAACCACAATGCTGCCCTTTGTTTCGGAGCAAGCCGAAATTGCTGTAATAACCGCAATAAACAGCGGCAGAAAAATAATCGGGTGCATATTACAAACCTTCTTTATTCTTGCATTTTGATTTCTAAAAAGCATGACAATACCTCTCTTACAAACTTTGCCGTTTCGTTAATCCAGGGACTGTGCCCGGAATGCTCAAACCATACAATACCTTTGTCAGGCGCATCCAAAACATTCATATATTCCTCAGCCAACACCACAGGCGCATTTACGTCATGCCTGCCCAGGAAAAAATACACAGGCACATTTAGTTTGGTGTAATCCTTCCGCATATCGATGGTATAAAGCTGTTGATAAACGTGATTATATGTGTTGATAATGCCGCGGAAAAAGTTGATTTTGTCAAGCATTCCATATTCGGGGGAACCGATGTCCCGAAGGGTATTGTAACCGGGATTGTGAATTTCGGGATTGTTTGCCATGTAAGCACTGAGATAATTCAGGTATGCCGCGCTTTTCCATGTTACGTCCTTTCCGTAATAGGGCGGAGTGCCGTTTGCCATAAGCCGTTTTATTAAAGCGGTATCGCCTTTGGATTGTGCAATTTCCAAAGCCTTCGCGTAATCCATCCGCTCGGTTTCGGCAAAGTCCACCATTTGCCCCGTGCCAATAAATGCGTGATAGGACCCGGGATACTTATGAATAAGGAAAATCCCCAGGGCGCTGCCCCAGGATTCGCCCATAAGATAAATCTTTTTCTGCGAAAATCGCTCCTTTAAGTACTCCGTCAAAGCGAAGCCATCCTGAATATATGTTTCAACCGTAATATTTTTTGTTTTTTCCGCATAATAGGATTTTCCGGAGCCGGGCTGGTCCCAGTTGACAATGACAAAATGCTTCTCCATCTCCGCCAGTTCATGCCGCACCGCCGCCATCTGCGTACCGCCGGGCCCGCCTGCAAGGAACAGCAGGACGGGAGCATTTTTATCCCGGCCTCTAAGGCTAATCCACTGCTTCCTGCCGTTTAGTTCAAGCCTTTTAAGCTCCGCAATGCTGCCTTCGGGAGTATTCCCGTTTTCATCAACGATACGCGGAGTGGAAGCGGTTAGCTGTGAAAGGGTAACCAATCCCAGGTTTAATACCATCACCGCAGCCGAGAATATTGCTGTTCTTTTCAAGCGAAAATGCTGCTTCGGACTTGCCTTTTTTCTTATGCGTGAAATTATACAATAAGCCGACAGGAGCAAAATCCATACAAATGCAGCAACGAATAAAACGGTAAAAATTAAAAAGATAACTGTTTGAATCATGATAAACCTCCGCTATTTTTCAGTTTATACGCTTGATTTTTCCGCCGTAATAACCCTCTTTAAAAATAAAAGCGTTCCGGCGCGTAGCGCTTTCCAAAAGCGCTTCATCTCGCCCCGCGAGGGAAAGCGAAGGCGGATTTATTCCGCCGGAGCGCAAATTTGCGCGAATTTTGCGCAATTTCCTATAAGTTAAAAAATCAGCTTTATTTCAGATTCATCGCCATTATAGCAACCGAACCTGTCATACAGCTGATATAAACCTTAAATTTACCTTAAATCGCGGGAATGGTAATCCGGAAGGTGCTTCCTTTATTCCCGCCGGGCAAAAGAGTCAAATCCCCTCCGTGCGCCTCGGCAATTCTTTTAGCTATGGAAAGCCCCAGCCCGCTGCCGCCGGTTTGCGAGTTGCGGGAATCGTCCGCCCGGACAAAAGGCTTGAATATGTTTTCCGCAAGCCGAGCCGGTATTCCCGCCCCGTCGTCACTAAAATCAATCACCGCCTGATTATCCTGCAGCTTCAATCTTACGGCAACAAGTGTCCCCCGCGGATTGTACCGCATTGCATTGTCGGCAATGTTTTGAATAATCCGGCTAAACCGGCCTGTATCCAGCATAACAAAAATGCCTTCCTCGGGAATGTCAAACTTATACTCAAATCCTTCCCGCTCCAACTGCGGCACAAGCTCGCCGCATATTTGCCGGAGGCATTCGCAGATATCCGTTTTTTCTAACTTTAGCGAAAATTCCGGGCTGTCCATTTGTGAAAGCTCGAACAACTCTGTAAGCAGTCGATTGGCCCTTTTGCTGTTATTAAGAATGGTCTTGATGTATTCACCGCGCTCCTGCCCGGTCATATCCGGCTTTTGCATGAGCAGCTCCGCATAACCCTGTATGCCGGACATAGGATTTTTAAGGTCATGGGAAATGTCAAGAATAAGCCGCCGCCTGTCCTCCTCCGACTTTTTGCGCAGGGAAATTTCATGTTCAATCCGGGCAGCCATATCGTTGAAGGTATTTTGAAGCTCCGCAAACTCATTTTTCAGATTCAAATCCACCCGCGCGGAATAGTTGCCTTCCCGCAAATGCCTTGTGCCTTCACAGAGCTTTTGCAAAGGTACCGTTATGCCCGCCGCCGTAATTCTCGAATAGATAAAAGCAAAAAGTGCAAGTATCAAAAGATAGCTCAGCACCACAAAAGCAATCACCCAGCCCGCACGCACGAAATCACCGGCAATGGCTTCTTTATTATGCACCAGGGAAAAATCCAGCCGAACAGAGGTGGGGAAGGTAACAATCAGCCAAAACTCGCCTTTTGGTTGGTAGAGGATATCGTAATGGTACGGCTTGCTATGGCTTTCCGTTAAAAATGCTGTAAATTCTTCGCCAGTCAGTCTGTCTTTCCCGATAGTGTCAAGACCGCTTGAATAAACAATGCGGTATTCCTTGTCCACAACCTGTACGCCGCCGCCTCGCCGCACAACGGCTGATGCGTCGATTTGCCTGTAATCCTCTTTGATGATTGCGCTTGCGGGATACTGATTTTTCGCCAGCGAGCCCGAAATCAACCTGCTGGCAGCGGACAGCAGCACAAATGCAAGTACCGTTGCCAATACCGTCAACAAAAACATCACCATAAAATTTCTGAAAAATTGATTGGACAGTTTTCTTTTCATGGCTTTTCACCGATATAATGGAGCTTGTACCCGATACCGCGAATGGTTTTCAGATATTCCGGCTTTTGCGGGTCATCTTCAATCCGGTTCCTGATTCGGCTGATATGGACCATAACGGTGTTGTCGTCAAAATAATATTCTTCGTCCCACACCGCCTGGTAAAGCTGCCGTTTTGTAAAAACCTTCTCCGGATGCTCCATAAAGTACAAAAGCAGCTTATATTCTTTTGCGCCAAGTTCAATCGGCCTTCCGTCCTTAAAGGCACAGCATTTTTCTTTGTTTATTGACAATTTCCCGTATGTAATGCTTACATCCGGTTTTTCCTTCGGTGAAAGATATTCATTATTCCGCCTCAGCTGTGCCCCCACCCGGGCCACCAGTTCTGCAACGGAAAAGGGTTTTGCAATATAGTCGTCCGCACCCAGCCCGAGCCCCAGCACCTTGTCCATATCGTCCGCCCTGGCGGTCAGAAAAATTACAGGGATAGTGCTGTGTTCCCGTATTTTACGCAGAAGATTGAATCCGTCCATCACCGGCATCATCACGTCAAGGATTGCCAGGTGGACCTCCCGTGTAGCAAGAATATCCCATGCTTCCTTGCCGTTTTGTGCCGTCAGGACGGTATATCCGTTTTCCTCAAGACTGATTTTTATTAAGTTTCTAATATCCCTCTCGTCGTCCGCAATTAGTATAACCATACGGTTTTTGCACCCCCGCTAATAATGCCCCCCGTTTTACTTATTGCCGATATGCAACGCTATATCATAAACAGAATTTATTACTTATCCGTCATAACAGTCCGAATACAGCATACATAATTTATCATCATTATACCATCTTTATTTTTGTTCTCCATCAAATATCCTGTTATGGGGTATTGTAACAGGAAGCCCGCTTTCTTCCGATTGGTATGCCGCAATGGCAATAGCGGCGCTGTCACGCGCCCCCTTAATACCTATCATGCAAGGTTTGCCTGACAATATTCTTTTACTGAATTCACGGATAATTCCGTCATCGCCGCCGCCGTGTGCACCTAATCCTTCCACCTTGGGCGGATAATAATATACCGGCTTTTCCTCATGACGCTTCCACACCATTATTTTAAATTCCTGTTCATTATTATAAAAAGCAGTCATTTTACCTTTATCGCCGACAAACATAAATTCCCTTGAATATTCGGGTGTAAAATGACATTCCATATACGAAAGACGGGCACCTTTTTCGTAATCAATTATAACCAATGAGTTATCATGGGTGTCGCATTCTTTGGAATAAACGCATTTATCCAGCGTGGTTTCTTTTACCTCCGCACCGTAGTCCATAATAAAGACTTTGTCGTTTCTGTAATAATGACATTCACTTTTTTTATCGCAATCCACACAGTTGATATCTTCGCCGTCTCCTCCGAAAACATCAAGGCCGCCGGACGCATAAACCTTAACAGGGCTGTCATCTATAAGCCAGTTAGCAAGATCAAGTGAGTGTGTGCCTTTTTCTAAAATAAGACTTTTAATGTACTGTTTTTTTCTTCTTGGGCCATGAAAATAATAGTTGCCTCCCACAGACACATTATCAACAACCGTACCAATAATAATCCTGCCGATATCCCCGCGCTCGACAATTTTTTTGCATTCTTGCATAAGCGTGCAGTAACGTAGCTCAAGACCTACCATAAACACGCTTTCACCTGTCCAGGCATCAATTATTCTATCACAATCCTCAATTGTTTGAGCCATCGGTTTTTCCAAGTATAAATGTTTCTTTTTTGCCAGAACTTTGACAGCTATATCTGCATGAGTCATATCATTGGTGGCAACAACAACCGCGTCTAAATCAGGATGTTCCAAAAAATCATCAACATTGGTATATCCTGTTATATTACCTCCCAATTCATTAATTGCGGAATCAACTCTTTCTTGAAAAACATCACATACGCAGGTTACATAACAATTCCCCGACTTCAAAAAGTCCCTGCCCCCGAAATGAACTCCGCGGGCTCCTAATCCAATAATTCCTAAGCCGAATTTTCCATCCTTCATTTCTTTCGTTCCTTCCTATTCTGAATTATATGTATTTTCCCTATACCATTACAACTCCATCGCCCAACCACACCTGCAGCATTTCATAGTAATCATCATGGGGATGCTTTTTGTTGCTCAATTCGTCTTTCCCTTATCCTTATATTTAAATCACTCATATGCCCTTCACCCCTCTTTGTATTATAATACTAACCTAATAAAAATGCAATGCTTGTATATAAATCGAGTAGAGGCTAACTCTTAATGAGTTTCGCCCCTCTCACACCACCGTACATGCCGT
>LVAX01000091.1 GCA_001604215.1 Clostridiales bacterium Firm_18 | reverse complement strand
CAGGTTACGGCCTTACTACTTTACTATTTGATTGAACCGTTTTACTTTCCATTCCCCATCCTCAAGTATCACTTCTGTTATCCCACAATAATCATACTTGAACTTGTACCGATGATACACTGGCATTCCTAGTAGATTACACATCAATATTCGTATATAGCCCTCATGACAGAATAAAACATACGTTCCATCTCTTCCCTTTATCTCTTCCAATAAGTTATTTTGTCTTGCTTTTACTTCTTCCCCCGTTTCGCCGCCAGGGAACCGACAGTCATGCTTATGCTCGTAGAAGTCTTTCCAAAACTCTGGATACTGCTCTTCTATGTCTTTATCAGACATAGTCTCAACGATTCCATTATCAATCTCATTGAGTCTCTTATCTATCTTTACAGCAATACCTTTATCTCTTGCTAATGGTTTTGCCGTCTGCTTTACTCGCAAGTATTCACTAGCATAGATATAGTCCACTTTTTCATTTTTGAAATATTCAACTAATGTTTCAGCTTGCTCAAAACCTTGCCTAGTAAGTGATGGATCAGTATGGCCTATGATTTTATTTATTGCTGATGTGCTTTCTTTATCGCCATGTCGTATAAAGTATAACTTCATGTTTCTCTCTTAAAATTTAATATTAACGCGCGCCGAAGACCCCAACCTAACCTTCAGATTGACCCGCAATCCCTGCCCACAAGGCTTGGAGCGTATTGTGCGCTGCTGCTTCGCTTTAATCATGCCAAAGGATTTTTCATGGTTAAAGCCACTGTCAGGCGTATAATGCTATTTTTCTCTTATGAGAACCCAATCATAATACTCTGTTGTTTTTGTACCAAGTATTTCTATTACACAATCAATAACTATTCCCTGAACCTGATCTATTATTATCGCTATTATCATTTCTTTTGTTGTCATTCCTGCTGTCGCCGTATTTATCATTTTAACTATAGTGACTGCAGATCCTACCACTAAATTCAAATCCTTCGCAATTTCAACCCATTCGGCCGTAGTTGTGCTCTTTGTCTTGACTCTTTTAATATAATAGCTACTTTCATTCCGAGGCCAATATATTCTAAAACCAGTATCATAATATTTTTTATTAATTGAAAACTCTGCGCGTCCATCAGTGTTTAATGTAATACTTTTTTGATTCTCTATTAACAGCTCATCTCCATAGAGTGGTTTAACTTTCTTAATATACTCATAACTGTAGATAGCCTTATCTGAACCATTTATATATCTATAATCAAACTCATCTTTTAATGATTCTAATAGAAATAAGCTCCTTAAAGCTGAAAGTGCCACACCATAATACCAGTAATCTTTACCAGCAATTAATCCCAAGGCAGTAGGAGCTAATACTACTAAAATTTCAAGCCCACCATCCTTTAGTACTTTCTTGGTATATATTTCTTCTTGATGAGATTCTATTTTATATTGAATTTTTTCTTCTACTTCTTTACAAATTGACACAATAAATTTATCAGATTCTTCATTTGGGTATTTTTCAATCACAAGTGGTTTATAAGAAACAATTTCTTCACTTACAACTCCTAAGCACTCCGGCTTGTTTTCAACAGTTCTTATACCTGCATACTTAAAACTTGTACAACTAATTAATAAAAATCCAGTTATAACTCCTATGACCATTTTCAAATGTTTCATATTTATTTCTAATATTACGAAGCCTTATCGTTATTCATTATCACATTATGTTGTAATATTTTATATTTTGGCGAGTCAGGTTGAAGCAGTTGATAGACGATTTTCCATTTCTTTCACTCAGTCAGCATCCATCTTGATTAACCTATTCTTCTTCAAATTTTATTTCATTACCCACTTGTATTCCCATTGCAACAGCTTATCGAACTCTCCAGCTTTTGTGTGATGCATACTTTCGAATATGATTGCGCCGCCCGTTCCGCGAAGCGGTTGCCGTGATTTTTGCATCTGCTTGGAGAATCTTGCTTTCACCCTCCAGCAAAAAGCGTGACAATAGCGTTGTCACGGTTAAAGCTTTTGTTAGCATGTAGAAAGATATATTATCGCCAGTCCATATATCAGTTTCTGGTAGTACGTTGTTAAAGCTCTTTATATTTTTAAACTTTCTTTCCTCTACTATCGTTTTCATCTTTTCATATTCGTAGTACGTACTCCAAAAATGATAGGTTTTTATTTCTTCATTCTCAGATAGTACTATATGTTGATTCAATAATACTTTATTCTCTTCAAAATGATACCCTTTATTTAGAACTATATATGGAGAGTTTCTCCAAAAGCCTTTCTTACATACTTCCCAAGAATTCTTCAATATTTTTTCTTCTATGTTTTTACTATTAATAACATCAAAAATAAAAAGACCATCTTTCTTAAGTGATCGATAAATATTATCTAGCACTATGGTTCTTTCTGGTGGGGTAAGAACACAAAAATCAAGATATATCATTATCGTTACATCAAAACACTCTTTAAAATTTATATCCAAATAGTTCTTACAGTAATACGTGATATTAGAGTTGTTTGATATAGTTTTACTTTTTGCATACTCTATTGATGTGCCAGAGAAATCGACCCCAGTAACGCTATGCCCCCTTTTAGCAAGTTTTTCAGTATAAAGGCCAGGCCCACATCCCAGATCAAGGATAGATACTTTTTTTGACTTTAATTGTAAATCTATCCAATCTATAACCAAATTAATTTTATCATTGCTTCTACTAGCAGTATCAGTATCTGGATTAATATGACATTCTAATAATTGCTTTGATATATACGGATCAGTCCACATTACTGCATTGCCTGGCTCATAAAGCTTAGGCTGCTGAGTGTAAACAATTAATTCTTTGATATTCATATGCGTTTTCTAAATATCATGAATATGGTTAACATTCGTTTAACCCTTAAACCCACATCCGATGGGCTTGGCATGTTTTGTGCATGAGATTTCTACACAAAACGTGCCAAAGGACTTATAAGGTTGAAACAGGTCTTAGAAGTTTCTTACTTCCGATCATCAAGTTTATGTTCTTTGAAGAATTCTACAATATGTGGCAAGGCTTCTTCAGGTATATCATGCCCTAAATCATTGATATAGGTTTTTACTGTAAAGCCATATATTGATTCATATTCAGTTACATAACTTGTAATAGTCTTTCCTTCTTTGCAGCTATTAACCTTTAGTAGGATATTGCCCATCTCCATTTGCCATGAAAACTTTATTAGTGGATCTTTCCTTCCTGCAACAAGGAATACTGGTTTCGGTTCTAATTTGTCTCTATCGTCTTTTGATGGCAGTAATCCAGCAATTGGAGCGACCGCGGCAAGTACATTACCTCTTGCTGCCCATAATACATAGGTAAAGACTGCTCCATTAGAAAAACCTATAGAATATATTCTAGTTTTGTCTATTGAGTAATTAGTATTAAGGTATTGAATTAACGTATCAAAAAATTCAATGTCTCTTCCATTTTGATCATTTATAGTACTTTGCCAACCTGAATATTTACCTTCCAGATCAACAAGATTAGTTGGTGTATTTAGGCCCTGTGGATAAACGACTATTGCCTCAGGCCAATACGTTTCAATATTGAAGCGTAAAGCAGCAGACTCCATTGAACCGCCGTGACCATGAAAAGCAAATATTACAGGCAGTAATTCATTATTTTTGATCATCGGAGAATAAATCTCTGCGTTCCTAGTTATTCCATTAACGTCAACAGAAACAGAATCCAATCCAGAAACAGGATACAATGACAACGTTCCTAGCAATATAAATAGTATTGCCTTTATATTTGATCTCATATGAAAGTCCGCTATCGCATTCGCAGTTAATACCTCTAACATTGGCCTAACCTGCGAGGCGTTAAGCCGGCATGGTTTGCGCCTGGCAAGCGAAGCGGGTTTAAAAAAACGCGACAGTAGTCGAGTCAGGTTAAAGCTTTTGTCGGGCAATTATTATTTTACTCGAAATCTTAAAACTGTCTTTAGTTTTTCTATCGCGGTTTTTCCTGGATCACTTAAGTAAATTTCTTTATGTTTCTTTTCAATTCTTATTAAATTCTGTTCTTCAGCATATTCTTCCATCATTCTAAAGCTTTCAGGTTCAGCATCATAACTTCCTATATGCAGCATTTGTATACACTTACCCTCTTCAATACTTTCAAATACTATTTGGTCAAGCAGTTTGTCCGGCTTCTTTTTCATTGTTCTTTCTATGGTTTCTTTAGCGTATCCTTCAGTTACAAATTCTGGTTGCCTAATCATCATTTTAAATTTAAACTCGTCTTTATCTAATGCTCCATTATAATTCTTTCTACCAATATCTGTTAAATC
The DNA here is from genome assembly GCA_001604215.1 of Clostridiales bacterium Firm_18. Taxonomy (GTDB): domain Bacteria; phylum Bacillota; class Clostridia; order Monoglobales; family Firm-18; genus Firm-18. The sequence goes on along the minus strand of LVAX01000091.1, from coordinate 432 downwards.
CCATATTCCCTCTAATGGATATACTGTGTACTCCACATAGTTTTCAGGAGCACATCCTTGTTTAGGACTCATTTTAATTGCATACGATAAAGAGTATAGAACAGAAATGTAATCCCCAAAAAAAGGATCGTTTGGATTTCCCTCTCCACTTATGGTAAAATATCGAAAGCTTGGAAGAATAACCACTTCAGGTTTACCTTTTGGAAGGTAGTATTGTTTATCATTTTTTTTCCATTCAATTTTCATGAAACCCTCCAAATTGTTGATAGCTGTTTTGGCACCGGAGGCTCCTGCATAATATTGGCTTAACCCGCGATATATATGGCGCGCTTTTTGCGCCTGCCTGGATATTCTTGTTTTCACTCTCCCGCAAAAAGCGTGACAAGAGCGTTGTCATGGTTAAAGCTTTTGTTAGCTTTTGTTAGTTCTTTT
>LVAX01000090.1 GCA_001604215.1 Clostridiales bacterium Firm_18 | reverse complement strand
ATCCTCAATGCGCAAAACATCCCGGTGATCGAGGAAGCGCTGGAGTATGCGTCCATGGGGCTCAATCCCGAGGGGCTGTACAACAACCGTGAGTATCTGGAGGGTTCTGTTCAGTTCAGAGGCGGGATGGAGCAATCACGCATGGACATCCTCTATGATCCACAGACTTCCGGAGGACTGCTTTTGAGCATGAGCAAAGCCGATGGGCTTCTCTACAGCCAAGAAACAGGTTTTTCGATCATAGGCGAGGTTGTTGAGAAGGCAGAATCTCCGTTGCTGGTTGTGTGATAAGTCGGGTAAGCATTGCTTCTTGGGGCGGTATATCCATAATTGCCGTGCAGGGTTTCGGACTGTAAGAAGAAGGGTTTCGATACGTCGAACCCTTATTTTTTACTCCAGTGGTCTGTACATCTTACTTGAATTTCCTCCAGCACAAATCCCGGGGAGGTTGCGTTCTCATCGGCCTTGCTCTTTCCAGCCAATGTGCGCGTAGCGGTGGATTGTAAAGATTAATACCTTGCGTATAGCGGGTTTTTATCATAATATTACCTTGCGTATAGCGGAGAATTGAAGCCGGGGGGATGTCCTGATGGAAATTAAAAGAAACATATACAACAGAATCCTTGAGTGGAAGAAGCAGGCCAATGGAACGAAAGCTCTCTTAATTGAAGGAGCAAGGAGAATTGGGAAATCTACTGTGGTAGAGGAAATAGGAAAGAATGAATATAAATCCTTCATTATGGTTGATTTCAATAAAGCAAGCACGAAAGTCAAAGATTGTTTTAATGACTTGAATAACCTAGATCTCTTTTTTCAGACTCTTATGCTGGAATACAATCAGCGACTCTACAGAAGAGAATCCTTGATAATTTTTGATGAAATCCAAAAGTTTCCAAAGGCAAGGGAAGCCATTAAATATCTTGTTGCAGACGGAAGATATGATTACATAGAAACTGGCTCACTGATTTCCATTAGGGAGAATGTAGAAGGGATAACCCTGCCTTCGGAAGAAAGAAAGATTAAAATGCATCCTGTGGATTTTAAAGAATTCATGATGTATATGGATGAAGGTATTCTGCTGGAATATATTGGCGACTGCTATAGGAGAAAAGTGCCGCTAGAACAGAGATTCCACAGCAAGGCAATGCATCTCTTCAAAGAGTATCTTCTTGTCGGGGGAATGCCGCAGGCTATTGTAGCTTTTGCTTCAAACGGAAGGGATTTTGAGGCTGCTGACATTGAGAAGCGGGATATCCTTTCGCTATATCGCGATGACATCAAAAAAGCGGCCAAAAAATACAGCTCTCGAGTATCCGCAGTATTTGAAAACATACCAGCTTATCTTTCAACGCATGAGAAAAGGATTGTTTTGAATGAACTCGAGAAAGATGGTCGTTTTAGTATGTATGATGAGCCTCTGTTCTGGCTGGAAGACTCGATGATGTGCAATCTCTGCTACAAGTGTAATGATCCAAATGTAGGTCTGGCCCTTAACAAGAATGATTCTTATGTGAAGTGTTATATGGGTGACACCGGTTTGCTGACTTCCTTGGCATTCAGTGAAAACGAAATCGCTGACCAGCAATTATATAAAGAAATCCTGAATGATAAGCTTTCCTTGAATGAAGGGATGCTGTATGAAAATGCTATTGCGCAGATGATTACTGCCATGGGAAGGAAACTGTACTTCTACACAAGGTATAGTAATGAAAGGCATCGAAATGACATTGAAATAGATTTTTTGATTTCAAATGAACGAAAAACCAATTACAGGATTAATCCAATAGAGGTTAAGTCATCGAAAAATTACACGTCTACATCTTTAGGAAGATTCAAGGAAGTGTTTGGTAGGAAGATTGAGTATCAGATGATCATTCATCCAAAAAATTTCTCGGTTGTTGATGACATCATAAGAATTCCTCCTTATATGCTATGGGCGGCCTTTGAAAACTTTTCTTGACAGGTACAGCTTCTCTAGGAGTATTCACGAATTTCACCGATTGAAGTCTCCGAAAAACACCGAATGAAAC
>LVAX01000089.1 GCA_001604215.1 Clostridiales bacterium Firm_18 | reverse complement strand
TTACGTTCCTGGTTTCCATGATGGTTACGAGTGCTTGTTGAAAATGCATTGAGGTTACCTCCGAATTTAGTTGTTAGCTCTTAAGGAGGGTCTTCTTTACTTTTGCTTCAGCAAAAAGAGGAAATGATTTTCTATGTAACAGTAGAAGCACAGATTCGATGTATGACTGGGATTTGTAGAGGTGATAACTAGTTTGTAGATTTTGATTTTTTTTATATAAGGGCAAATGATCCCTTAAATCTGAAGTATGAATACCATATAAAGGTTGGAATCTGGATGATGTCTCCTTCATTTATATAGAAGAGCACAAGGACAATTCTGATGCACATCGATAAAATAACAATTAAGAACTATCGCAATTTTAAAAACTTCTCAATGGAATTTAATAGTAGCTTAAATGTTATTACCGGTGGAAATAATTCTGGGAAAACGGGCTTGTTGAAGGCAATCTACCAACTAAGTAATCCAAGCCTAACCATCAATGATTTTAATAGAAATACTCTTCTAAAATTTAAAGACTTATATGTAGATGATGCTCCAAGTATTGAATTTGGGTATGTCATTAAACACACTATTGATGAAGATAATCCCGAGGATGAAAGCATTGTACGCCTTTTGCCGTTTCTTGGGCTTGATAATATACATAAAAGTTCAAGTGCGGATGATAACAATAAATACGAACTTACTGCGAAGATTAAGGTGGTGTGGAGTCTCGATTCAAAGGCTATTGGTGAGTATCAAAGTGACGTAAAAGAAGCCAAAAACCTAACAGAATTTTTAGCTATTCTATCTTCATACGAAGCAAGCTATACGTGGAAATTTTATAATGTTGCTAGTGATGAAGAAGAGAATAAAAAGCGTGCTACGGGAATTTTTGATATTTCATTCATATCTGCTGATCGTGGAAATGATGAAGTTGATCGGGAAGTGCGTAAGGAAATCAATGAGTTTAGTAAAGAACAGAAAAATAGTCTTGGATTCAAGACCTTGGTTGGCAATTTCGCTGAAGAATTAAAAGATCTTGCAGCACCTGTTTTGTTGAATCTAGCCAATCTTTTTGACCGAGAATATAATAATATTGGATTGCAAAAAGGTAATGTCTCTATAGTATCTGACTTAAAGCCTGTGGTTTCTGTAGCTGATTCATTTGTTACGGAAGTGAAAGACACTCATTCTGAATGCACGCTTCCTCTTGAATACAATGGCCTAGGGTATAATAACTTAATAAGCATATACATGATTTTACAGCTTCGTGAAATTCAGAAGGGGAAAGATTTTAAAGTACTTTGTCTCGAAGAACCAGAAGCACACCTGCATCCTGCGATGCAGTATAAATTGTTCAAGTATATCCGAGGTTTAGCAGATAACAATCAGTTGAGTCAGCAAGTATTTGTTACCACCCATTCCAGTAATATCGCAGCTGTAGCTGGCTTGGATAATATGTTTATGTTGTCATATGTACGGAAAGGTGCCGGTTCTGATTGTATAACCCAAAGCCTACACGAACAATTTTTGGATGTTCCACCGGCTCTTAGCAATTCAGAAACTAAAGAAGTGAAAGAAGAGAGTAAACCGAAAGAATTGGCTAAAAAACACCTTTCAAAATTCCTTGATGTTACTCGATCTGATATGCTCTTTGCTGATAAAGTGATTCTTGTTGAAGGTCTTGCTGAAAAACTCCTTCTTCCTAAATTTATGGAAATTTGCGGGTATCCTTATGAAGATAACCATATTTCCATTGTTGAAATTGGTGGTAAACATTTTGAATATTTCATTGAGCTATTTAACAAGAACGCAATCGAGAAAAAGGTTCTTTGTATAACTGATAGGGATTATATATGGACAGAACCTGACGGTGATTCTGACCATGTAAAGAAGTGGTCAGAATACGGGAAAGAGGAGCCTGATCACGTAAAAGGCCTGAAGGCCCAATTCAAGATTGATAATTTAAAAATAGTGTTTCAGTCACTCGGTGGGTCAACTTTCGAAGATGAGCTCTTCCTAGCAAACTATGGTAAAGAGGATTCAGAATTTGCAAGAGCTAAAGCATTGATAAAAATTGCAGGAAATAAGAAAATTTTTGAGATGGTAGAATCTTATGGATTGGATTTTGCTAAATGGTTCATAAATAAACCTTCGGACCTTAGAAGTATTGTTACGAAGTACCTTAATCTCTTTCAACGTACAATCAATGAAGATTCCGACAATGTAAACCAGTATGAACAATTGTTTTTCTCAAAAATCTTTCTCTATTATGCACAAACCCAAAAAGGAAATATTGCCTTAAGCATTCTTACTGACGAGATACTGGGAGAAATCCTCGTAGTTCCTGATTATATCAAAGAAGGATTGGAATGGCTCATAAAATAGTATCGGGAGATATCTTGACTAATGAGCAGCTTTCTCATCACCTTAAAGTCTTTGCCGGTCCAGGAGCAGGTAAGACACATTTCCTCGTAGAAAACATTAAACAACTTATCTCAACACATCCCTCTTTAGCTAAAAGCAAAAGTCGAAAAATTCTATGCATAACGTATACCAACGCTGCAGTTAGAGAGATTCAAAATCGCTTGGATCGATATAGTGGAGCAGTGGAAATTCATACAATACACGGCTTCATTATTGAGTTCATCATAAAACCATTTCAGAGCATCCTGCGTGAAATTATGGCGAAAGACTTTACGATTGATGTCAAGGGCAAAGGTGCAATAACTTCCCAAATTGAAGGGCTTGGAATTTTACATGGCTTTGATAAAGAAGAAATATATGAAGCTATAACAGGTACCTCTTATAATGAATTAAGCTATAGCAAAAAAATTATGGGCGAAGTGCAGGTCGATATTAACAAATACGATACTGAAAACGAAGAATTTTCAAAATTAATGGCTTCACAAAAATTTCATTGCTCAAGTAAAATTGACTCAGGCTATGTCTTGCCTTTAAAGAAATATATTTGGTCGAAGGTTCGGAAACTTACTCACGATGAGATTTTATATTTTGGATATCGAATACTCGAGGAAAACAGTACTGCTTTGTATGCTATTAGAGTGCAATTCCCGTTTATTTTCGTTGATGAGTTTCAGGACACTAATCCACTCCAAACTAAACTTATTAAGCTAATTGCCCAGAAGTCGACTATTGTGGGTGTCATTGGAGATGTGGCTCAATCAATATATAGCTTTCAAGGAGCGAAGCCTTCACAATTTCAGAATTTTTCAGTTGGCGGCCATACTACACTCGATGAGTATCTTATTGAAGGAAATCGACGATCATCGCCTAATATAGTTAACTTCTGTAATTTCCTAAGGCAGTACGATGACAACATAAAACAGATCAGCATAAGGTCCTATGAAAGTGATGAAAAACGTAGTGTCACAGAACAGAAAAAAATACAATTTATTGTTGGCAATAGTCATGTCGCTTTAGAACAAATCGCCCAGGTAGTTGAAGATGGAGGGGTTGTATTGACCCGCACTTGGGCAGCTGCATTCTCATATATTAGAGGAGTCAGCCAGAATCAGGTTGGATGTTTAACAAAGATATACAACAGTTATTATACAAGCCCCATTGAAATCCGAAGAGACATTGAAGAATTTAATCATGTACTATGGGTTAAAGCATTTAAAATTATCTTTGGACTGTGGACTGGGCACATAAGTGGGGCTGCTAATGAAATGCTTAAAACGATTTCGATGTTCACTAAGATTGATAATAAGAACATTGTTCCTAAACATTTAGTACAGTTGCGATCTTTATCTGAGCAGTTGTTTAATGGGGTAACTAAAGAGAGTACTGATGTAATGACTACAGATATTATCAATAAGTTTAATGATTATATTAACACCGAAGAGTTTACTGAACTGAGAGCTCTATTAGGTGGAGAAGTTAAAATTGACATATTTTCTGAATTGGATAGTGAAGATTTGGAGAATAATGTCAGGTCATTAAACTGGCAGACGTCCTATAAATTATTTACTGAGGTTTTTTCTCTGGGGAGTAAATATATGACAGTCCATCAAGCTAAAGGACTGGAATGGGATAAGGTGGTTGTTAGTGTGGATCCTAATCCTCGAAGTGATAGAGATGCTATTACACTACAACAGATGTATGAGGCTCCAAAACTCATGGATGAGAGCTCATCTGATGAGTTTACAAGAATGTATTATGTAGCTTGCAGTAGGGCGAAGAGTAACTTATACATCCATCTCCCTGAAGGGTTCCCAATAGGAGTAATTGATAATGCTTTCGCGTCTTACAGAGAGAGAACAGGGCAAAGAATAGAATATGAGTTTTTACCTGGCTGATTTGTAAGCTATTGGTAAAAAGATAAGAGAGAAGCGACTCCTTAAAGAAAATGAATGAGATAGAGCCTTTTGTTTCAAATCTATTGTTACTGGATGTATTCCAAGATTGTGATTGTTAAATAAGTAGGGTTTTGTGTTTGCAAATACAAGAATACTAATACTATTCAACACTAAAAGTTCCATCTATGGTTTTCGGGCAGAACTCCTATCGCGATTATATCAGGAAGGGTTTACCTTATTCATCTCCGCACCTGAAAGCATAAAAGAACCAAATGATCGAGTTGCTATTGATTTTAAATTTCTTCCAACTCCTATTGAGCGAAGGGGCATGAATCCTTTGAAAGATTTGAAGTTATTTTTTTTATATCAAAGATACTTAAGATCATATAAGCCTTCTGTTGTTCTTTCGTACACGGTAAAGCCAAATACCTATGGCGGGTTGGCTTGTAGATGCTATGGGACTCCCCACATTGCAAACATTACAGGATTAGGTACTTCGGTTCAAAATAGGGGGACTCTCCAGAAGTTTGTTTTGTCGCTTACAAAGGCTGGACTCTCAAAAACAAAGAAAGTATTTTTCCAAAATGGCTCCAACCGCGATTTCTATGTTAATAGAGGGGTTGTAAAAGCTGATCGAACTACACTAATTCCTGGTTCAGGAGTAAATCTTGCGCTTCACTCCTTTGAGTCTTATGTGGAAGATTCTCAAGAGAGTACAAGATTATTATTCATAGGAAGGATGATGAAAGACAAAGGACTTGATGAATTACTTCAGGCTCTTCCTATTGTCAGAAAAGCCCATCCATCACTTACCTGTGATCTTGTCGGTCCTTATGAAGAGGATTCTTTTATGTCACTGATTGAGAAATATGAATCAGAAGGCAACGGGAAATATCTTGGCGTAAGCAATGATGTCCATAGCCTTATCAAGCAGTCCCATGCTGTTGTACTTCCTTCATACCATGAGGGTATGGCTAATGTTCTTCTTGAGGCAGCTGCTTGTGGTCGGCCTGTACTTGCTTCAAATGTACCTGGGTGTCGTGAAACCTTTGATGAAGGAGTATCTGGTTTTGGGTTTGAACCCCGTTCTGTAGATTCTCTTGTTCAAGCCATTGAACGCTTCATTGATTTGCATCATGAACAGAAAGCTGAAATGGGTCTTGCTGGAAGGAAGAAGATGGAACGAGAGTTTGATCGTCAGATAGTCGTAGATGCATATATGAGAGAGATTGAAAAAATTCTTGATGAAAATCATAAGAAGGGATGAAGGAAATGTTTGAACAGCTACTGCGCGGAGAAGTTAAGCTTTCGCTTATCGGTCTTGGGTATGTAGGTATGCCTATTGCTGTTGCTTTTGCAAAAAAGGTGAAAGTCATTGGTTTTGACATTAACAAAGCTAAGGTTGAACTCTATAAAGCAGGTATTGACCCTACAAGAGAAGTTGGAAATGAGGTGATAAAAAATACTTCAGTTGAGTTTACAAGTAATGAGAACAAGCTTAGAGAAGCCAGATTCCATATAGTAGCTGTACCCACTCCTGTTCATGATGATCATACTCCTGACCTCAGTCCAGTAGAAGGCGCAAGTAGGGTACTGGGGAGAAATCTTGAGAAGGGTTCTATTGTCGTCTTTGAATCAACGGTTTACCCAGGTGTAACAGAAGACATTTGTGTTCCAATACTAGAAAAAGAGTCTGGCCTCAAGTGTGGTATTGATTTTTTTGTTGGTTATTCTCCTGAACGAATTAATCCTGGTGATAAAGTTCATCGTTTAGAGACTATAATAAAGATAGTATCCGGTATGGATGCCCAAACCTTGGATATCATTGCCAAGATATATGAACTGGTAGTTGAAGCGGGTGTTTATAGGGCTTCTTCAATTAAAGTAGCTGAAGCTGCCAAGGTAATTGAGAACAGCCAGCGGGATATTAACATCGCCTTCATGAACGAGTTGTCCATCATCTTCAACAAGATGGGTATCAGCACGAAGGAAGTATTGGAAGCTGCCTCAACGAAATGGAATTTCCTCAAGTTCTCACCTGGATTG
>LVAX01000088.1 GCA_001604215.1 Clostridiales bacterium Firm_18 | reverse complement strand
CCTAAAGTCAGTCTTCAATACTTGCACCATCTTTGCTTCTGTCTCACCCTCAACAAAATACTGATAATAGTGTTGCATCAGAAACTCTCATTTCATAAACTGGCGATACGACTTACATCAGGAGCTGTTGAGAAAAGATCGTTCTCAACAGCACGCTTAAGTGAATCGGTATTTCGCTTGAGAAAGTCATCGGCATTGATGCAGCGGATTGTACAAGTATCGCCTATCTGCTCCTTTTTAAGGAAGCAATACGAGTGCTTGGGAAACGACATATCCAAAAGATCTGTATTGTGAGTAGTAAAGAAAAGCTGTTCATCATCTCCCAATTTTTCTACCATTTTGGCTAGCACCTCTCGTTCAATATCACTGTGAATATAAGAAAATTTCTCATCGCAATAGTAGAAGCCATTCTGCTTTGCCATAATGGCCGCCAACATGGAGGCTATTCCAATCCCCGATCTCGTTCCACTAGAGAGGATTTCTCCATTCAGTACGTTTCCATCCTGGATGATTACCTCATGATTTCCCAATTTGATGACATAGGAGTTCTTAATGTCCCTTGCTTTGATGATTCCCTGAATGGAAGGGTCCAAGACAGAAAGAACACTATCAAGAATTTCCAGCAAGCCGTTTTTATCCAATTCCTGAAAGGTAGGGATTTTTTCCTCGATGCTCGGATAGGTAAAGAGCCATCCGAAGTTTTCAATGGTTTCCAATGCCTTATGGAATGGTACATTGTCAACTGCCAATTTGTCCAACTTAGCAGCACACATCTCATAACTGTCTGCAAGAGAGATAGGGACCGACTTAACCGAGACCTCCATGTCTTTTTCTTCATAAGAGTCGGGGGTGCCAGGAGGACTAATACCTGCTTCTACACGATAGAGGTTTTTTGTTGTTGCTACAAATTCAATGGTAAATGATGCTTTTTTTGTTGGGTCATTGATATTCTTAATAACAGGGATCAGGTTTTTATTCTTGATGCTGTTAAAAATTGCCATAAAAGCTTTTCCCAGGGTTGTTTTTCCTGAAGCATTGGCTCCCATAAGAATAATAAGCTTCTTGTAACGGAAATTGGTTCTCCCAGAGAGAAATTCTCGGTCAATTGTAGATCCGACAATCTTTTTCGGGTAAGAAAGTAAAATCTCAAAATCATTGAAAGCAAACACGTTGTCCAGCTTCAAACGCATGACAAGCATAATACGCTCCTTGTTTATTTCGTAAAACACGAACTAATACAACAATACTATACCTGTAAACAGACAAGAAGGCAACTACAATCTATTCGCCTTGTACTGAAGAACCTCATACAAGTGATTTTCGGAGGGAGGGGTTTTGCTTTTTACAGTCCAGTCAATATCTTGCCCAGATACTCCATATCCTCTTTGCTGTACCGCTGGTCCATCTGCACACTCATTACATGATCGTAGATGTATGATGCCTGCCCATAGCGTTCCCTGTCGGCCAGCATAGGGGGCAGCGGCCAGTAAACGGTGCTCCGTATACCATTTTTCTCCAATTGCTGCTGTGCTTGCTCCCTGTCCTGTGCATAGAAGGAGAAGTGACTGGGGCAGGTATGTTCGTCAAGGTTGCTGAATATCGGCCGGCATTGCGACGAGGGAGTGAGTGCATCGAGAAGCGTTTGGTAATTCGTTCTACGTTTTTCAATCAGGAATGTCGGATCGAGATGGTCCAGGATTGTCTTGGATTTTTGGTCGCCTGCAAAGGCATCGAACATGCGTCTGAGGCGCATCTCCGTCTCCCAGAACACCGAAGAGGCCATCTCGTTGTAGGAATCACTGTCCGTCTTGATTGCGAACTTTCGAAACTCCATCGCCTTGTAGCGGCCTTTGAGATGCTCTTCGTCGGCGGGAATCGGCTGTATTGAGAATGTACCGTTCCTTTTGACTGCAACACCGCCGCTTGCAATCCCCAGCCATTTTCGGACACTACCTGCATAGTAATCAGCTCCCTCGTAGTGTCCATCTTTGGAGAACATGCTGTGGGTGGTAT